>RFMW01000026.1 GCA_009927485.1 Sphingobacteriia bacterium | reverse complement strand
TTTTTTTTGACCAAAAATTTGAATTTCCCTTCATACTCGTCGTATACTTGCCCCAATATTGTGCATTAAAAAGTCCAAATTAAAAAAATCTATGAAAAATTTGTCACGCTTATTTGCTACAATTGCTTGTTTGCAAGCAATAGCAATGTTCGCCTTATGGCCACAAATGGCTTCAGGAAACACGCCTTCCGCGACTGTTTACCAGAATGCTCGATTTTTGTGTGGCATTGGGGGGGCGAGCCCGGTTTCCTTCAATCTTAACACTGACACTGTCGGGCAAATCGCCTACCAGGCTCAAAGTGGTCCTAATTATGGTTGTTTGGGATCTACACCGGTAAGGCCACATTGGTTTAGGTTTCAGGCTGCCAATACAGCCACATTGAGGATGATTCCTCAGCCTACTTCCAACGCAAATTTGAATTTTGTACTCTATGGGCCATTCCAGAACCCAAATCCAGTACTGTCGGACTTAAATTCTACTACAGTCCTGGCTTGTTCCAACTCACCAGCACTGCTTGATACCTTGGTTGCAAATGTTGTTCAAAACAGATATTATATTCTTTTCATCAGCAATCAAGAAGGATACGCAGGCACTTTTTCATTCAGGCCGGCTGTTGGCAATGGAGCGATTTTCACCAGCACTATTTCCTCGGCTATTACTAATCCACTCACCATTGCCCAATGCAGTCCTGCTTTCTCGATTTCAACATGGCCATCAAGTGCTGACATTACTGGTCTGACCTTTTCTGGTCCAGGAGTGAACCCTAGCACCGGCTCTTTTGACCCGGATATTGCTGGTGTAGGAACCCACCTAATTACCATTTCTGGTAATCCTTATGGTTGCGGGGTTACAAGTGCGACATATTCAATCTCCGTGACCAATTGTCCAACAGTCCCCGTGATTTCTGCCACTGATACTTTGTGTTGGAATTCTCCAGTTCCTTCTTTCGCTGTAACACCGTTAGATCCTGCATTGTTGCCTTCTGGTGTTACCGTATCGCAATACGAATGGCAAAATTTGGTTGGTGGACTATGGCAAACTACCAATTCAGGACCAAATCCAGGGCAACCAGCCCCAAGAAATTTGTTTCAAGGTAATCATGTGTTTCGTTTAGTAGCGGTACGTTCTGATGGAGTCCGTGTGCGCAGTAACGCAGAGAATATTTTCGTTTTGGACCCACCGCAACAACCCTTTATTACGGCAGCCTCCGGTAACGGTTCAGCTGGAAACAACGGCACCTTGACCTTAACAGCATGTCAGGGGTCAGATATTCAGTTTACGTACACTCTCGCCAATGGTGGTGGTCGAAATACTTTCCGTTATCAATGGCAGCGTCGAGATGTTCGAGGTGGTTTGTGGAGCAATGTTGGTTTGCCCGAAGTTATCTCTTACAGTACAGGCAGCAGGACCAAAACCTTCGTGGGTTTTACCGATCAATCCTATCTGTACCGAATTCAAGCTACAGATGTATCCCCATTTCTTTGCGGTTCCGTCTTCAGCGACAGTATTTTAGTTTTGGTAGCCAGTACAGCAAATACCATTAATCCTGGTACGATCAGCGTTTCTTCGCCTCTTTGCTTGTCCAACGGTACAAACATCACAGCTACCTCCCCATCAGGAAGCATTTTCATGCCCAATAGTCAACCCAATCTAAATTGTGGTCGTTTTATTTTTCAATGGCAAGTTTCCAACGACAACACCAATTGGTCTAACATTCCTGGTGAGACCAACGCCACTTACACAGTGCCTGCCCGATCAGATGTTTCAACTCGCTGGTACCGGAGAAATTGCACTTATGTCTTGGATGGATCTTGTACGGTTCCTACCGGTATTGGCACATCCATAAGCGTTACCCTTTCCGGCACTCAATGCCCTGCCACTCCGGTTAGTTCCAACAGTGTTTCGGTAAGTTGGGTTGACGATTTGCCGTTTGTGTCAGCCAAGAGAACCCAAACCATGACAGGTCCATTCAATCATCCATGGTCAACTTCTAATGGGGTAAACAATACATCAAGCAATGGATTCACAGCCACAACCGCTTCGGGTACATCCGGTTCTGCTTTTTATCGGTTGTCTCAGGGTATTGTTCCGGCA
>RFMW01000027.1 GCA_009927485.1 Sphingobacteriia bacterium | reverse complement strand
AACGGAATGCCTCTTGGATTCCAAGGGGCATTTTTTTTGATTCTTTAAAAGTTTGCTAAGGCTTTGACCTGCTTGAAATTCTAATTAAATTCGGGGCGATACCCCATATCCAATTGACCACAAAATTTCAATAGCGCTCACGCCCAATTGATGGAAAAAATATTCAACAAAGCTCAGGATGAAAATGGCAGATTGGCCAGTCCTGTACTCCCAGAAGGGGTCAAAAATTACCTGATCGACATCGATGGAACCATTTGCGAAGACGTTCCCAACGAGGAGCCGGAGCGCATGAAAGACTGCGCTCATTACCCCGATGCCTTGGAAACCTGCAACCGATGGTACGACGAAGGGCATGTCATCACCTTTTTTACGAGTCGAACCGAGGATTTGCGGGAAATCACCGAAGCCTGGCTCCAAAGCAGGGGCTTCAAGCACCACGGACTGCTTATGAACAAACCCAGAGGCGGCAACTACCATTGGATCGATAACCATTTGGTCAAAGCCACCCGCTACGAGGGTCGCTTCACGGACCTTGTGAAAGTGACCAAATCCATCGAGGTCTTCCGTGAGGAACTTTGACAAACTATCCCTCCCCATAAGCCTACTGAAATTTCTAAATTGACCCCCTATGCATTCCATTGTCAACTTTCGAACCCTTCCCTTGTTGACTGCCTTTGCAGTCTCTGTCTTTATTGTAAACACCATGAACCCCAGCCAAGCGCAAAACATAACCCCTCCCGATGTTCGCCCTATACCGCACACCACCGTTGTGCACGGGGATACCCTGGTTGATCCTTATTTCTGGCTCAATCAACGCGAAAATCCGGAGGTCCTGGATTATCTGCGCGCCGAGAATGCCTATGCCGAAGCCAACCTTGCCCATACCAAGGACTTGCAAGCCAAGCTTTTTGAGGAAATGAAAGGGAGGATCAAGGAGGACGATCGCAATGTCCCCTATTTCTCGAAGGGATATTGGTATTATTCCAGGGTACAGAAGGGCCAGGATTATGCCGTCTATTGCCGACGGCTGGGCAGCATGGAGGCCCCGGAAGAAATCATGCTCGATGCCAATCGCTATGCCGAAGGGCATGGGTATTTCAATGTTACGGGTCTCAAAGTAAGCCCCGACAATCGTTACCTCCTGTTCTTCATGGATACCGTGGGCAGACGCCAATATACGTTGTGCGTGAAGGACCTTCGCTCC
>RFMW01000099.1 GCA_009927485.1 Sphingobacteriia bacterium | reverse complement strand
TGGCTTCGCTGAACGTGCCAACAAATTTCAGCGCGAGCCCCGTTTGAACGGTAGGGACGCCAACGACCGTGATTATGCGGGCTCCGGTTTCGATAAAGGTCATTTGGTCCCGGCCGCCGACATGGCTTGGTCGGTGCAATCCATGATGGAGAGTTTTTCGTACGCCAACGTTAGCCCACAGCTGCTCGGGTTCAATCGCGGAATTTGGAAAAGGCTTGAATCCCAAGTGAGGGATTGGGCCGCTACCCTCAGCGTGGATGATACCGTGGGCTTATGGGTGTGGTCAGGGCCTGTGCTTGGCGACCATTCAACCCTTTCGAAGGTAGGACGATTGCGAGTTCCGAACGCTTTCTACAAGGTGGTTTACCATCCCGCCGAAGAGCGAGTTGCCGCACTTCTCCTCCCGCATTCCAGCTCCCAAGCCTCCCTGCTTGGGTATTTGGTGAGTGTTGACAGCTTGGAAAAAGTGACAGGGATGGATTTTCTGAGAGGATTACCGGATCAGAAGGAAGCTCGTCTCGAGAGTCAGGTATGCGAATCCTGTTGGACTTGGTCCTCCAAGGCCAGCACCTCAAGCCGAACACCTCGTGCTAACCAAACCTTGGATTCTCAGGCAATGACTTGCGCGGGAATCACCAAGGCCGGCAAGCCCTGCCGAAACAAAACCCGCGATGCTTCAGGGTATTGCCATCATCATCGGTGAGCAGCGACACCATCATCGGTGAGCAGCCGCGATATCCAAAAGAAAGGCATATTCCAGCGCGTCGTCTTTGAGGGCATTGTAGCGACCCGATTTGCCGCCATGTCCTGCCTCCATATCCGTAACCAAGTAAATACGCCGATCAGCGGCAGCTAACCCTTGGACACCGATTGATCCTGCGCGTCACGCAGTTTAGCAACCCATTTGGCGGGTTCCCAATACTGAACCTGGGAATCATGCAGGCCGGTCGTGACCAGCAAATGAGGATAGACTACAGGCCGAACATTATCGTAAGGCGAATAGGATAACATATAACGATAATAGGTTTCGTTGTTGGGGTTACCCCATTCATCGTATTCCGAAGTAGTCAGTGGTATGCTTGCATCCAGCATGGTGTTGATCACATCCACAAAGGGAACACCTGCAATCACCCCTTTCCATAGGTCCGGCCTCATGTTCATGACGGCGCCCATTAGCAAGCCACCAGCGCTGCCACCCATGGCGTACAATTGCTCCGTCTCGCAATAGCCTAACGAAAGCATGGCTTCACCACAGGCTATAAAGTCGGTGAATGAATTTTTCTTTTGGAGAAGTTTGCCGTCCTCGTACCATGCACGACCCATTTCCTCACCCCCCGAATGTGAGCGATGGCAAATACCCAGCCCCGGTCCAACAAACTCAAACGATTCATGCTGAAATAGGCTTCCATGGTTATGCCGTAGCTCCCGTATCCGTAGAGCAGGGTTGGGTTGCCTTCTTTGCGACGCAGGTCTTTCTTGTACACCAAGGATACCGGAATTTCGGTGCCGTCCGAGGCCTTGACCCAAATGCG
>RFMW01000028.1 GCA_009927485.1 Sphingobacteriia bacterium | reverse complement strand
TTACGGTGCTAAGGGCTTCGGGTCCCGCAAGGGTTGGGGCGCTCTCCCTTGATCTGTCCTGGCCTGATTACTTGGGAGAACCCCAATTGGTATCGCGTTTGGGAGATCAAGAAATGGTCTATGCCCTTACGGAGGGACGACTTCGTTTAGCTTGGAACGATCGGAGAGGTATTGAGCTTGTGGATGGACAGGCTGTCGTCGAAATTCATCATCCATGCGGTCAACTCCCCTTTTCTTGGACGTGGGATGCCGGTATTGGGTCGGAGTGGGCGGACCCTATGGCCCAACCTTTGCCGGAATTAGGTCTTCGAATCCCAGCTCCGAGGAAGAATTTGATCAGTACGGAGTTTTCCTTGGTTCCCAACCCTACCGATGGCAGGGTTCAGGTGTTGCTCTCATCAAGCCTATCGGCGCAAGTAAGTTCCGCCTTGAATGGCAGCGTTTCCTTGCATTGGATCATTCGGGATTTGTCCGGGAAAGTTCAAGCCAGGGTTCCCTTCGATGCAGGTTGGAATGTTGGAGAAACTTCAGGGAACTCAGGGACATCTCCTGGAATTTCAATCTTGGATTTGAGCCAACTTACGAGCGGTGTTTATACGGTCGAACTCATCGGCCAATCCAATGAGCCGCTTGCGAGACCTTGCCGCTTGGTTCGTCGTTGATGGAGCTTGGTCCGGATTGGTGGCAATGGATTCCCAAAGCAGTTTGGAGAATAGGGGGGCGTTATACCTTCTTTGCGGGGGTGGCCTTTATGGTTTTCTATGTTTGGAAGAGGAAGGCTCTGCAATCTCGTAAAATCCAGCCCGGTTTTCCAAAATTTTCGGATTACCAAAGGGAGATAGGGTATTCGTCAATGACCATCTTGATTTTTGGTGTGGTGGCTTCTTTCCTTTTGCAAAGTCCGGCGATTCGTCCTTACACGCTGTTGTTGCCTACTCCTGATTTTTATGGCTGGTGGTATTATGTTCTCGTTTTTCCGGTGATGCTCGTGGTGCATGATGCCTATTTCTATTGGGCGCATCGTTGGATGCATTTGCCTTTCTGGTACCGCAAGGTGCATACGGTCCATCATCGCTCCACCAATCCTTCGCCTTGGGCGGCTTATGCTTTTCATCCATGGGAGGCGCTCGTTGAGATAGGAATCTTGCCTGTTTTTGTATTTGGACTACCGGTGCACCGAACGCATATTCTGTTGTTTTTTCTGTTCATGATTGCCTACAATGTGTACGGGCATCTTGGCTTTGAATTGTACCCTCAAGGTTTTGAAAAAACCAGGATCGGGCGGTGGGTCAATACTTCCCGTCATCACAATCTGCATCATTCCCGTTTCACGGGGAATTACGGGTTGTATTTTTTGTTCTGGGATCGGTGGATGGGAACATTGCGCAAGGATTAGGCTCCTATGGAATAATATTCACGTAACACGGATTCTTAATATCTTTATCAAAAAAAACAACCCAATGAATCGAACAAATCACGAAATAGACTACCGCATTTACGGGGAAGAAATGCAATGTGTGGAGATTGAATTGGATCCCCAAGAGACGGTGATTGCCGAGAGCGGCGCCTTTATGTTCATGGATCCGGGCATCGAAATGCAAACGATTTTTGGGGATGGTTCTTCGCAACAAGGTGGCTTTTTGGGCAAACTTATGGGGGCAGGGAAGCGCCTGCTTACCGGGGAGTCCTTGTTCATGACGGCCTTCACCCACATGGGTCAGGGAAAATCCAGAGTCACCTTTGCGGGTCCTTATGCGGGAAAAATTATTTGTTTGGACCTGCAGGTACTGGGCCAAAAGATCATCTGCCAGAAGGACTCGTTCCTCTGTGCAGCCAAAGGGGTAGCGGTCGGCATCGAATTTCAACGCCGTCTTGGCACTGGACTCTTTGGGGGTGAGGGTTTCATTATGCAGAAGCTGGAGGGTGACGGACTGGCTTTCGTACATGCCGGTGGATATATCTTGGAAAGGGATTTGCAGCCCGGGGAGGTACTGAGGGTGGATACCGGCTGCATTGTGGCCTTTACTTCCGATGTGGATTACGACATTCAAATGGTCCGTGGTGTCAAGAATATGATGTTTGGGGGAGAGGGCTTGTTCTTTGCCACGTTGCGTGGTCCCGGTCGGGTTTGGTTGCAGAGCCTTCCGGTATCTCGCCTCGCCGCTCGAATTTTGAGTTACGGCTCACCGGGAGGTCGACGCGAGGAGGGATCCATCCTGGGTGGATTGGGTAACCTGCTGGATGGGGATTGATGATCCAACATCGTAGGCCTCAGGTCCTGTCCTTTCTAGGGGCCTTGTTCCTGGGTTTGTTTGTTGAAGGTGGATTTGCCCAATCCAAGAAGGTGGACGCCATCGTTCTGGAAGATTTTTATCCAGCTTTCATGGGGTCGTCTTCCCAAGTTGTTTTGTTAAAGTACAGCGCCTACGATGCAGGTTACAGCGTGGAAAATGTTCAGCCTGCCTGGGTTGGGTATCGTTTGAATCGAAATCGGGTGGG
>RFMW01000151.1 GCA_009927485.1 Sphingobacteriia bacterium | reverse complement strand
CTTTACCCCAATCCCGCGTTATTCTTATCTTACCTTGGAGAATCAGGGCTCTGTTTCAAAAGATAAGGAGGGCTTTGTAATTCCTGTTTATTTGAATCAGAACGTTATTCTGGGCGCTGCTTCTATCGTATTCACTCTGCCCGAGGGCTTGAGAATTAGTGATGTTAAGTTTGCTGATTCTAATAGTGAAACTTGGACATGGAAACAGGTTAACAATACCTTACGTTTAGCATGGAGCTCTATTAATGGAATATCATCGGAGTCCAATACCCCATTGTTTACGATACATTCCATGAATATGGTAAATGGTGCAATTGGCCTAATTGCAGAGGAAACTGAATTTGCTAATCCTATGGCAGAAGTAATTTCGGGTCTTCAACTGAGGTTGCCGAACTTAAATTCGGTCAACAAGTTGGTATCTGTTTATCCAAACCCATCCAATGGAATCTTTACGATCCATGGTTCGGTGGAAAGCTATGAGGTATTTGATGCCAGTGGTCGCCTTGTACTAAGCGATGTTGCTAATGGTTCGAATGTTAATCTGGATATGCGTAATCATGCGGAAGGTGTATACCAAGTGCATGTGCAGACTCCTAAGGGCTTAGAAGTTACGAGGTTAGTTCTTCGTAAGTAGTTTCATTGCTCAATTAAAGAAAAGGCCCGCATTAGCGGGCCTTTTTTGTTTGATTAGTTTTCCGATAAAGAGAATTAAATTTTCTAGTATCTAATTTGTTGGCTTGTCTGGAAGAAAATTATGTATGCCCGTTGATTATCTTGTTTATTTCTTGGAACGCTTCATGGCTCCAAAGGCTTGTTTAATCATGGGTCTGGGCATCCATTGCACAAAACGGTTAAATTGTCCTGCCATGAGACGTTCTCCTCCATCGATGGTAATGCATCCTCCTTGAATGTAGTCAGCCATTGGACTCATCAGGAAAGAAGCTAGATTGGCTAGTTCAATAGGCATACCATAGCGGCCTAATGGAATTCCCCTTTGGTAGGCTTCCTCGATAGATGGGTCCGGCATTAGCCGTGACCATGCCCCCTCTGTTGGAAAAGGACCTGGGGCTATCGCATTGAGACGAATCCCATAGGTTGACCATTCGACGGCAAGACTGTTGGTCATCGCAAGTACCCCTGCTTTGGCACAGGCCGATGGGAGGACAAAGGATGAACCGGTCTCGGTGTAGGTGGTGACAATGTTGAGGATGTTGCCGCGGATAGGTGAATTTCCGGTTTTGGCGTAGTTATTGGATTCCGTTATTAACTTACGAATTATCCGATTTCCAAATTCAAGGGTACAATTGAATGTCCCTTTGAGGACGATATCCACCACCGAGGAGAAGGCGTTTGGGCTAAGATCTTCTGAAGCTGCCAGAAAATTGCCAGCGGCATTGTTGACTAATCCATCGATTTGTCCCCATTTTTCGGTCAAGTAATCGAACATGGAGGCAACATTTGCGGCTTCACGTACATCGCAAACGTAATAA
Organism: Sphingobacteriia bacterium; assembly: GCA_009927485.1. Taxonomy (GTDB): domain Bacteria; phylum Bacteroidota; class Bacteroidia; order UBA7662; family UBA7662; genus SYHX01. The sequence goes on along the minus strand of RFMW01000151.1, from coordinate 14,435 downwards.
AGGCTACCCTCTCCAATGAGGTTGCAAGCGTCTATAAGTTTAGACTCGGTTCTGCCGCAAATGGCAACTTGGGCCCCGAGTTCATGAAATTGCTGAGCCATGGCGAGGCCTAGCCCAGAACCGCCTCCAGTCACGAGGATGTGCTTGTCGGATAATGTGGTTTTGTCAAACATCCTATTGATTTGAAAGAGCAATATAATCCAAGGTTCGCAATGTTCAGTGCCCCATGAAATAGGCAAGGTAAGCCCCTAATAGGGCACCACTCAATTGAAACCAACTGAACTTGTGGTTATTACTGCTTTCGAAAAGGATGGTGGAAGCTATTTGTAGGAATGAACCAGTAGCAAGCGCCATCAAAGCGTGAAGTATTTCTCGATTGCCATCGCTTGTATGACCGAGGCCATGACCGATCCATAACCCTAAGGGAGTACAGCAAGAAACCCAAAGGACTGCTGACCATAATTGGAGGGGTGTTGCCTTCTGACGAAGGAGCAATGCGGCAAGAGCAAAGGTTGTTGGGGCCTTGTGAAGAAGAATACCCAGCAGGAGTGGTGACCAAGCAAGAGGACTGTCTATGTGATCGCTTGCAGCCGATACGGGGATTCCCTCGATTAAACCATGGATACTAAGGCTGATCATTAAACCCCAGGAGCTTGCCCAGGTTAATCTTGAGGATTGTAAGTGATTCTTGTCTTTGGTTAAGCGTGCGCTGGTTGCTTGTAATGGATTGTGTGGACCAGCATACGGAGATCTGTCATGCATCGCTCCTATGTTCAACACTCCTTCGTGGCGTGTTTCTCCGTGGCGTGTTTCTTGGTTCAGTTTTTCTCCGTGAAGGGGTTGATGGAGGTCTTTATGCAAGGGATGGTCGCAGTGATGATTTGCTTCATGATGCAGATGTCCATGTTCGATTCCTGCAGAAAATTTTTCGAGAATGAACTGTAGGAAGAAACCACTTAGCAGCCAGAGGTTTTCGGTAGGGTGTCCATAAGCAAGTACCTCTGGAAGTAAATGCAGAATGGCTGTGCTGAAAAGCAAGCCTCCACAGAAGGTTAGCATCCATCGGAATCTCAAACGGTCCATAGCGCCTTGGTAAGTGCGGGCTAAGAGTCCACCCAAGAGTCCGGATAGCAACAAGGCCAGACCTGTTATCAACATGGGGATTGTATTTGGGATCAGGATGGTAATTCGGGCTTGCTTGAACCGTCAATTTTATTCATTACAAGCCATAAACTTAATGCAATAAGGACACCGAGGAAAGCTCCCAAAGCAATATCCAAAGGAAAATGAACGCCTACTCTCATTTGCGACCAACTCACCAAACTTGCCCATAAGCTGCCAACGATAAGCCCTGTACTTTTCCATCGCCGGAGCATGATTAAGCCCAGGGTCCATGCAAGCGCAAAGTGATTACTGGCATGGGAGGAAACAAAACTGAATCCACTGCCGCACTGTACAAGCAAATGGCAATCGGAGGCGGTATCAGGGTAGCGGCATGGGCGAAGGCGCATAGCCCAGGGTTTGATCACCGATGCGGACATTTGATCGCTGACGGTTACTGCCAAAAGAAGAAGAAAGACAATTTGCCAAACCTTTGGAATGGGTTGATAAAGCAACCAAGCCAGAATACCTAGATACAAGGGCGTCCAAGTCCAAGGATTTCTGGCATAAATAGCCAAGGTGTTTGTCCATGAGGGTAAAGAGGATTGGTTAACCGCACGAAAGAGATACAGTTCCCAATCGGGAGGGGCCATTAACCAGCCGATCTGTCGAAGGGTATAAAGGGTCGTTATAAATCCCACCCATAGCAACGCGACAAATCGAAGGGCACCCATGACCGCATCTGATTTTGGGAGAAGGTTCAAGGGAATTGCCTTAGGATTTACGCGCCAGAAAGATGCAGCGGGGACTGCCTTGTCCTGCTGGCGATAACTGATAATTACCCCAATGTTGTAGCACTTCGAAACCGCTTGATTTCAGCATGGATTGAAGTTCTTCGGGGCAATAACAACGAACTTTTTCTACGTAGACCTCGGTGATCGCCCCCGACTTTTGGTGAATAATTTCAATGGATTTGAGAACATACCCGTCTGCCAACGTACGACTTATTTTGGTGTCAAAATTTGGCCCGTAACGATATTCTGACTCGTTGATTTGCGATAGAACGAACTCTTTGTTGAAAAAGTCCAGCACCAACAAACCATCTTCTTTCAGGTGGCGATGTGCATTGCCAAGAACTTTTAAATCTTGATTCTTATCATCGAAATACCCAAACGAGGTAAAGAGATTTACGACAGCATCAAAATCCGTATTTAATTGAAAATCACGCATATCTCCAATATAGAACTTCATGCGCTCAGAGATAGGGTTGTTTGGTTGGATAAAATTCTCTTGAGCTTTGGCGATTAGCCGCGGCGATAAATCCAGGCCGGTCGTGGTATAGCCTAACTCTGCAAAGGAATGGGTATGCCGACCCCAACCGCAACCCAAATCAAGAATTTGTGCGGTGATAGGTAAACCAAGCGTTGTGGTTAATTGCAGGATGAATTCTTTGGCCTCCGATAGGTCGCGATGATCGTAGATCTCTTCGTAGTAAGGACTGTCAAACCAGGATTCAAACCAGGCCTTGTTCAGGCGTGGCGAGTTCGAGGCAAGGGTATTTGGGTTGGGCATGGCAATTTGGCAGAACTAAGGGCAACGAGGACAACGTATTCGAAGAAGTACCGGCAGATGGTCGCTAGGTCCACCAAGATAACGATTGCCCGCGTAAGTCCTGTAAGGGTATCCTTTGAATTTGCCTTCTTGCTGCACCATGGATTCATCCTTGGACGCTTGGGCTGACCCGATGACGTAGTGGTTTTGAGAAGTGTTACTCGCTAACAGCGAACGGCTCAGGATGATTTGGTCAAGCCATTCCCATCGATCCTGGAAGCAATACGACCCTCCCTCCAGGCCGCTAAAGGGGTGGTATAATCCCTTGGAACCGGTGGAATCTGCCCCCAGCAACAAACGAATACTTGCATCCTGTGGGGTATCGTTGAAGTCTCCGGTGATGATGATGGAACAGCGGTTGGGTCCACCGTACATAGCAAAGAGGCTATCCACGGCTTTGCGCAGGCAACGCGCTGCGGCATATCGGTTGGGGGCCGATTTCTCCAGGCCTCCTCGACGCGATGGCCAGTGATTGACCAGGATATGAAGGGTATCGCCGCTGGGTATTTTGCCAGAGACCAAGAGGATTTTACGGGTGGGTGTGGCTGTATCTCCGGGTAAATCTACCGTGAGGTCTTGGCGTGCAATGGGCTTAAAGCGCGATTTGTGGTAAAGCAAGGCAACATCAATACCCCGTGAATCGTTCGAGGGGCAATGCAAATAGGTTAAAGGGCTGCGACGCAATTCGGGTTGTCGCAACAGGTCTTTGAGCACGTCTTCGTTTTCCATTTCACAAAGTCCCAACAGATCAGGCACATTACCTTGGTTTAGGCCAGCGATGACTTTGGCCAATTTCCCCAATTTGGTATAATATCGCACGGAATTCCAGGCCAATTCTGAATGGGGGAGGAAATCTTCGTCGTTGACCTTGACATCGTTGAGGGTGTCAAACAGGTTCTCCAAATTGTAATGAGCGATACACAGGTCGAGGCCCTTCGGTTTGCTGCGATTTTGAGCGACAACCTCCGTAGGGACCGCTTGGCCAAGAAATGCAACGAAGACCAACAGCCAACCTAAGTTTTGCATAAAAGAGGAGTTTGTTAATTTTACGTAAAATAACGTCACAAACAGGCAAAGGGAATTATAATTGACCGTTCATGATGAGGCAATTGAGCTTTCATGATGATACAATTGAGCGTGAACCAGGTAGAAATTTCGATCTAAGCGCATGAATGACCCGCATTTTCCTTCCTTTGCCTCCAAGCGTCAGGCTCCTCCAAACGTGAGCGAGGCTCAACCGATGGTCATCCGCAAGCTTTACCAAGGCCGCCGCATTGAGATTTACAACAGGGAAATGTCATGGTTGGACTTCAACGAAAGGGTCCTTCAAGAAGCAGAGCACCCCGATACGCCTCTGGGCGAGCGCTTGAATTTCATGTCCATTTTTTCGTCCAATATGGACGAGTTCTTTAGGGTGCGGGTGGCCAACCAATACCGCCTTTTGCAACTTGGGGCGGGCTCCTTAAGGAAATTGGATTTTCACCCTAAGCAGGTGTTGACCCAAATTCACCTCAAGGCCCAAGAACTGCAGGATCGATTTGAAGCCTTGTTTCAGCATCAAATTCGCCCAGCGTTGATAGAAAACGGGTTTGTGCTTTGTGACGAGCAGACGATTCCCACCGAGTTGTTGACCAAGGTCGATGAAATCTTTCAATCGAAGGTGCAGCCCTATCTTAATCCCATTCTGCTTAATTCCAAAACAAGGAAGTTAAGACTGCGGGATGCCTACCTCTATTTCGCGGTTCGATTGGAATATGAGCGAAAATCATCAGGCACCCAGCATGCGATTTTGGAAATTCCGGTTCGCTACACCCAGCGTTTTTTTGTATTAGGGGAATTCAAGGGAAAGCAGTACGTGATCTTCCTCGATGATATCGTTCGGCTTCATGGAAAGGATATTTTTCGGGCGCTAGCCCCGGCAAAGGTTCATGGATACACGATCAAAATAACCCGAGATCAAGAACTGGATTTGGAGCACGATTTGGGACAAAACCTATTGGACAAAATGCGGGCCGGGTTACGCAAAAGAGGCAAGGGGGATCCTGTACGCTTTCTGTATGATCAGGCCATACCCCAGGACCTGCTCAAGGTCTTGGTTCGTAAATTCTCTGTCAAATCCGCCGATTTGTTTGCGGGAGGTCGATACCATAATTTCCGGGATTTGAGGCAATTTCCTTTGCTTGGAAGAACGGATTTGCAGTACCCCGTTTGGCTATCCTGTTCCCCGGGCCTATGGTCGGAGCAGAAAAGTTTGTTCAAGGCTATCCGTGCCGCCGATAGGTTGGTTCATCACCCTTACCATTCTTACGATATCGTTCTGCAATTTCTGCGAGAGGCTGCTTTGGACCCGCAGGTACGCTCCATTGAGATCACCTTGTATCGTTTGGCCCCCGTGTCTTCGGTGGCTCGTTCCTTGATCACGGCGGCGCTTAACGGCAAGAAAGTGCGTGCGGTGGTCGAAATCCAGGCACGCTTTGACGAAGAAAATAACATTTTCTGGGCCGAAAAACTAAAAGAAGCAGGGGCGGAGGTATTGTACGGTTATGAAGGCATGAAAGTGCATTGTAAATTATGCCTTGTGACCCGTCGCGAAAAAGCCAAAGACGTTCGTTATGCCCACCTGAGCACGGGGAACTACAATGCGCAAACAGCCAAAGTCTATGCAGACGATGGATTGTTTACCTGTTCTCCATCGATTACCGCGGAGGCCGCCAGACTCTTCAAGTCCTTGTACAAAGGTCATTTCCATTATTCCTACCGGCATTTGTTGGTAGCCCCCTATTTTTTGCGCCAGCCTTTGCTTTCCTTGATTGACTTCGAAATTCAGGAAGCCAAACGTGGTCAGCCCGCATGGATTTTTCTTAAGCTCAACTCCCTTGTGGATGAAGAGCTGATTGCCGCCCTGTATCGCGCATCCCAAGCCGGTGTTCAGATTCGTTGCATAGTTCGGGGGATTTGCAGTCTAATTCCAGGAGTTCCGCAATTGAGCGAGCATATACAGGTTGTCTCCATCATAGATCGTTACCTGGAGCATTCCAGGGTCTATGCCTTTGGGCATGGGGGAAAGACGAAGCTGTATTTGTCCTCGGCAGATTGGATGGCTCGTAACATGGATCACCGGGTGGAATTGGCCTTTCCGTTGGAAAGCCCATTGCTCCAACAAGAAATGCTGGACCTCATGGAAATTCAATGGTCCGATTGTACTCAGTCTCGTTACCTGAACGGGCCGCAGGCAAACCATCGAAGAGTCCCTCAGGTGGATTCCCCTCAGGTGGATTCCCCTAAGGGTCTGGGCAACCCGGTGAGGGCCCAGGCTGCCTTTCATGATTACCTTCGTCAGCTTAAATTGGAAAATTGAGGTTAGCCGCTATTGATTTGGGATCCAATGCCGCCAGATTGTTGGTCGTCAAGGTTTTGGCCCATGAAGGCGCCAATCCTGATTGGAAGGCTATCGAGTACATCCGGGTTCCGGTACGTTTGGGAGACGACGTTTTCTTGACCGGAAAGGTGGGCGCTCTTCGTCGTCAGCAATTGCTGGAAACGATGAAGGGTTTTGGCTACCTGCTCAAAGCCTACGAGGTCGATCATTGCTTGGCTTTTGCGACCTCTGCATTGCGGGAGGCAAACAACGGCTCCGAAATTATCGAAGCGATCCATCGTGATGCTGGAATTGCGATGGAACTCATCAGCGGATCAAAGGAGGCCGAGTTAATCTACAAAGCGCACCGTTCCTTGGCAGGCCCCGAGGACCAATTGGTTTTGATGGATGTGGGTGGTGGTTCGACCGAGATTTCTTTGATCCAAGGTCAACGTTCCATCCTTAGCAAATCCTTCGCCTTGGGTGCCGTCCGACTTTTGGACCAAACAGACCGCGAACATGACTGGAAAGCCTTCAAAGATTTTGTGAAAGGAGAATTACTCCCGTTCAAACCATCGGCTTTTTGGGGGAGTGGGGGAAATATCAACAAGGTATTCGATTTGCTACGTCCCGGCAAAGGCGAGCCATGTTCCTACAAGCAATTGGACAAACTGTATGAACAATTGCTGCCGATGAGTCCAGCCCAAAGGGCCGAGCATTACGGACTCAATGAAGACCGAGCAGACGTAATTGTACCTGCCCTGCGCTTGTTTCTTTGGGTCATGAAGCAAGCAGATTTCGGTAAATTGCATAACAGCAAATTAGGCCTTAAGGAAGGCATGATTGTGCAACTTCTCGAAAATTATTGGCAGGGTGAATTTTCACCCAGAGCTGGATGGGGACCGGGGCCGTTGAGCGATACCACCCATTTGTCCACTGCCGAATAATTCAGTTTTCATTCCAACGCTGGGAGTACGTCAAACCGCTTTCCCATCGGATATTTTCATCATCATCGATACGCCGCACCCACAGCCGCCAACCATTCCCACCGGAACGGCCTTGCAAGGACGCGGTGAATCGGTATTGCCCGGATGAGCCTGTCCACCAGCCGGTCCCGAAACTTTGATCTTCACGGACCGTAACACGCTCACCTTCCGGCCCGGCGATGGCCCAAGTTTGACCAATTTTCAAATCGACTTGTGTTCGAAATACCCTTTTCCACAACAGGTTATACGCGATAACCCAGGTTTGCTGGTGAGGATTGGAATACCCATGGGCAACCTGTAAATATCCGCTCATTCCCTGGTCCAATCCTTTGCGTTGAGGCAATGGCCACGGCATGCGCAGGTATTGAAAAAGGTAATCTCCTTGACGCCCCCTCTCGGCTTGTTTGTAGATCATCGTGTATCGGCTATCCTTGAAGGGTCCTTTTAGCATTCTTCCTTCCAGTCCTCTGTTCCATGCGATAAATTGACTTCCGAATTGCTGCTCAGGCCCTTCTTCTACCCAATGGGATCGCAATGTGAGGGACCAATACGGAACTGGAGACCAAAGGGCATTAAGGTCAAGAGATTGACGGTGGCCAACTGTGGGCAATGTTATACTGAATATTCTAGAAGCCTCTGTGCCTTGGGATAGTTTAGACCATCGCAGGCCCAAGCTCCAGCTTGGATGCGGAGTCATGATCAAGGTGTGTAGTTGACTGTAATCCCACGATAGGATATGATCAAGAACGGGGTGCCTGGGGTTTTTGCTCTTGTTCCAAGCCAAGCTCGGGTTAGAGGACCTGATGGCCACATTGCTTTGAAAAAAGTAATTTCTTCTTTGAATTTTATAATTAAAGCCCAAGGTTTTGAGGTGGTTGATGATTTGATCGACCGGGGTATTCGTATTATTTGCCTTGATGATTTGGGTCGTCAAGATTGATGAATTCCATGATGCAGGAAGATTCAGAGAGGAAGGCATCGCGAATTGAAGCCCTAGAATTCCCCATGATCGCTCTTTTTCCCAAGCCAATGAATTCATCCACACGGCGGTCTTGGTTAGAGCATTAACACCCAATGCCAAGTCGTCCAAAGCAGCATCTGGTAAGGGACTGTTCAAGATGCCCAAAGCATAGGAGTTCATGACGATCAGATGATTTCCCCATGCACTTTGCAGCGAGAACCCCCTTGCTTGGTTACCGTTGGACATTCTGGAGGATGCGAATGGAATTTCCGATCCAGGGATATGCGCCCATGGATTGGCAAAGGCCGGAATACGCTGCGTATTGCCCAAGAGCCTGTTCCCGGATTGCGGGTGAAAGTCCCCCAGTAGCCACATCATTTTGCCTCTTATACCTTGAACAAAGAATCCGGGAATTCCGGCAAAGCTCCGGTCTGCTGGTTTTTCGATCGTCATGGCCCAACCGATGTTATGGTATTGTTGGCGTAGGCGGTACTGCCAACGTTCTTCCAAAATTGCCTGTTCATTGCGTATGCTCGAGCGCTCATAACGCGTTCCGTAGAGGACATCCATTCCCGATTTCAAGGCTCTAAAACGCATGTTATGAAGGGGTAATTCTCGTCCAAAGGCTTCCTGAAAGGTTAAAGCTACGTGGCTTTCCATCCAGGGAAGAATCAGCCAGAAGGCGGCTTGCTTGGGCCTGCCATGCACTCTCACTAGGCTGTCCATGGCCGAGCATTGTTCTTTGCTTAAACCCAGGGTATCCATGGCCAAGGCTCTTAGGGGTTTATTCCACGGTAATCGATTTTGGAGGGTCCACGGAAGGTCCAAAGCAGAGTTCTCCCAACGATCCGGCATATCTTCCAGCATAGGATGCTGGGTTGCCTGAATTTGTTCTTGGATTTGCGCATTATCTTGATCAAGTTCGCTTTGTGCCCACAGGAAATGTCCTTCCCCTAACAACGTACAAAACCATTGCATGCCCAACCAACTAAGGGCGACTTTGGGCATTGGTAGTCCGTATGGGTGCCGAAGAAGATCCTCAATTTTGAACCGAAAGAGTTCTGTGGGGGTCAACTCTATCATTTTCTTTGTACCCCTCCTTCCCATGCGGCCTGGTAGCTAAGTCCGGGCAATGGGCTGTCCATGGTGGATGCCCATGCCGAGGATTTATCTCGTAAGTAACATAATCCAAACTTCATAACGGTATTCACGGGGTCGGTACTGAACACCATGCCAAAGCCTGATTTTCTTTGATAGATGAAGCCCATTTCAAGTCTCAATCCTTCGATTCGGCTGAAATGTGTTGCACCATGGATGATCCAGGGGGCGCTTTTCATCATTGTGAAAAGGCTTAAACCAAGTCCATGCACAATCTCTTCGCGTTGGTCTAGATTTGCTTCTGAGCCAGATAGGTTCTGAAGGATCATGGGATGCTGAAGGTTCAGTCCAATGCGCCAGTGCTTGCTCAGGGCTTGTTCGGAGCCAACGGTTGCTGTTACGCTTTGATATTGAATGTTATGACTGCTCAGCCTGTTCCATTCAAGCGATATACCGCTACGGTTACGGTTCATTGATTTGCTGTACCCAAGATTTACTTTGTGCCTTCTCAGAGGTGGACTTCCGTTTTGGGTGATACCGAATGTTAACCAGTTTTGAAGGGAAGCGTAACTCGCCGCGAATGTAATTTCTTGTAGGGATGGGATCGCAGGATGGTAACGACCGGCTACAGCCGTTGACCACTTTAGATCAGTACGAGGCGGTGTGGATGGCCAAGACCATTGGCCTGGAATCCAACCGTTTAGTGCAGGTTCTCGGTGAATCCCCAAGGGCAAAAGCGCGGGTCTAGACTGTCCTTGGGCGATGCATTTAAGTGATAATTCCGTCAGGGCCCAAACCAGGAAGGTACTCCGGATCACGAATGACCCCGCATTGCTTTTTACCTTGTTGGAGCATAATGGAGTGATCTGCAGCGAATCCATGGCCCTGCAAATTGGGCGAGGATCGATACAGGTCCCGTACGAAAACGTTTATTCCCGAAAATAAACCCGATCCTACCAGCGCATCAATGCAGAGGCCCAGGTGAAACCGCTACCAAAGGCAGCAAACAGCAACAAATCACCCGGCTCAATGCGGCCTTGGGCGTAGGCCTCGCTCAAGGCGATTGGAATACTGGCTGCGGTGGTGTTTCCGTAACGCATGATGTTATTGAAAACCTGATCATCACGAAGCCCCATTTTGTTTTGGATATACTGACTGATTCTGAGATTGGCCTGATGAGGAATCATGAGTTTGAGATCGGAGGCTTGGTACCCGTTGGCCTGCAGGGCTTCCTCAATCACCTCTGCAAATCGCACTACCGCATGTTTGAAGACGAAGTTGCCGTTCATGTAGGGGAAATACGAAACATCATCGGGGTCGTTACGTTCCAAAATCTGGGGAACCCATTCCCTGGTGCTGGGCCCCAGGAGGGCAAGTTCTGTGGCGTGCTCTCCTTGGCTATGCAAATGGGTGGACAAAATTCCCCTCCCTGATTCTTGGGTGGGCCCAAGGACTACTGCTCCTGCTCCGTCTCCGAAGATGACCGAAACATTCCGCCCACGGGTGCTCAAATCCAATCCCGCCGAATGCAGTTCAGCACCGACGACCAGAGCATATTTGGCGGCACCGTTGCGTATGTATTGATCCGCAATCGATAAGGCATAAACAAAGCCGGAACATTGGTTTCGAATATCGATGGCACCGATGGTTCTGCACCCCAGGTTCTGTTGGAGTTGTACCCCTGGCCCTGGAAAGTAGTAATCCGGGCTAAGGGTCGCAAAGAGAATGAGGTCCACGTCGGCAGCCTCTATGCCAGCGGCTTCCATCGCTCGTTTGGCTGCTTCTGTCCCCATGGAAGAAGTGGTATCCACACCTGGAACCGCAAACCGACGCTCTTCGATGCCGGTCCGTTCCATGATCCATTCGTTGGTCGTTTCCATCCATTGGCTAAGGTCATCGTTGGTCACGACCCTGGATGGAACAAAGTGGCCGGTTCCAAGAATACGGCTATGGGTGACGTTAGTAGGCATGCGATAGGGGATTATCTCTCGCAATTTACGAAAGACTGCCTAAATCGGGTTTGAAAATCCCAATTTGAATATTCTTACTCTCAAGGGTTGTGGTTTTCCTTCTGTAGATGAAGGAAACAAAATTTGAGGGAATATTAGGAAACGATCGGGTCAACCGATACGAAAGAGCGGTCTTTGTCTCCTTTGGTGAAAACAACGCGACCATCCACCAAGGCGAACAGGGTGTGGTCCTTGCCAATCCCTACATTGCGACCGGGATGATGTCGAGTACCGCGCTGGCGGATGATGATATTGCCGCTGTTGGCCAATTGTCCACCAAAAATCTTGACGCCCAAGCGTTTACTTTCCGATTCGCGGCCGTTTTTGGAGGATCCTACACCTTTCTTATGTGCCATGGTTGGGGTGAATTATATGCTTTGGAAAGAAAATGATGGATTATGCAATGGATTCGATAGCGATTTTGGAAAAAGATTGACGGTGGCCGTTCATCTTTTGGTAGCCTTTGCGCCTTTTTTTCTTGAAAACCAAGACTTTATCGCCTTTGAGGTGGCTGATAACTCGGATTTTTACTTTGGCATCCGTGAGGTAGGGTTGACCGATGCGAACCTGTCCCCCATCTTCGATGAGCATAACGCTATCCAACACCATGGTATCCCCTTCTTTGGCATCCAGCCGGTGTACATACACGCTCTGGGAAGGGCTCACTTTGAACTGTTGGCCTTGAATATTAACGATGGCAATCATGGAATGATAGTCTTAATTGGGCTGCGAATATACGCTCAAATCCGTCAAATTTATACCCATGCCTTAAATTACCCCATCGATTCAATCGAGTAAACGGCAGTCAAAAAGGTTCAAAAGGGGTAATTGATTCCAAAAACCGTGGAAAATAGTGGATAAACCGGGCTCACTCCGTTTTGATTCAAAGATGGCTGATCGCCTTGAACTTCGAATCGCCATTGATCATTTCTCCAATCGGGATCGAACCAATTGCCAATAACCCATCGCTTACCGTGGGCCAAAGCGGGATCCCGAACCTTGAGCGCAAAATCGACCCTCATTACAAAAAAGCCAAAGTCATAACGCAATCCAAGGCCTTGGTTTAAAGCTATTTCGTTGATAAACCGTTTCCCGGTAAAATTCCCTAGACCGTTGTATGCGGTGTCATTGAGCGTCCAAATATTGCCTGCATCCATGAACAAGGCAGCTTTAAGGGGACCTACAACCTTGAATCTCCATTCCAAATTGGCCTCCAAACGAATTTCCCCGAATTGAATGAGTCGCCCATTGGCATAGTTGCTCAAGGAGCCTGGTCCCAACCCTCGGATTGGCCATGCCCTGAGGGAATTGGTCCCACCGCCAAAGGTCCTTTTCTCCAAGGGTAGGGTTTTTTGATCACCAAAGGGAAGGCCAACCGAGCCCAAAGCCCTGGTGGCCACCAGGGACTCGCCTTTGCCCACCAAATGCTTACGCCATTCGATATCCAGTTTGAGGAATCTGAAATAAGGTAACCCCCAAATGGTATCGTTTAAATTTTGGCTCTTTGAGCTGGCCTTAAGCAAGGCATAGAAATTGCCTGAACTTTCTAGGTTAAGGCCCAGGTAATCCCTCTTGGATTCTCGAATTCGATCCTGTATCCAGGACCCTCGTACACCCGTGCTGAAATAGGAAACGAAATTCGCTCGTAACAAAGGATCGCCTTCTTCTAGAATTTTTTTCAACGCGTCACTGGTAAAACCTGTGTTGGCATAGGTTAATTCCATGGGCCAAATTTGATATTGTGTTCGCCCGTGAACAAGTCCGCTTACCCCTAGTCCGGTTTTGAGCACGTTGCGATCAAAATCTTGCCTTTGTTGACTTTGATAAATCAACGAAACAAGGGTACGTTCCTCTCCATTGAGTTTCCAATTGGAAAACCAACCGGGTCGAACAATCCCCGGAACACTAATTGTAGCACGGAGTCCAAGGTCGAGGGTGTTGAATCCGGAACTTTTGGCGAAGGATCCTGTAAGCTGTTGAGATTCAGCACCTACATTGGCGCGAAATTCAAGTTGATCGCCAATGCGTAAGGCGTTTCTCCTTGTAAACGATATGTTGCCATTCAGTCCAAATAATGAAATATTGTTGGTTGAGAATTCATATTCTGTTCTAAATTGCCATTTAGGAAGGGTTTTTAACACCAACAAAAGATCCAATTCACCGGAAGAATCATTGGGGACAATGGTGTAATTCCCTGGAGCAAAAAGCCCCAATTCGCAAAATTGGCGAGGGTTTTGCGAAGTTGCCCTTCACTGAAAATTGGATTGTTGGGCTGATCAATCTGACTAATCAAAAGGCTTTGGTCCACAGCCTCATCGGCGTTAAGGTACCTTAACCAAGGTAACGTGTCCGCAACAGGCAAGAAATTAGGTTCGTTGCTGGATGGAGGAGTATTCCCGACATAAAGTTTCCAATGCCGATACCGGTAAGGTTTATGGTAGAAAGCTTGTTCAGGTTTAAGGATTTTGAGGGTTAAATCAACGGTATGAGGAATCCTACCGCTGTCCGCTTCAAATTCCAAGAAATCGGTGCTAAAGCGAAAATATCCGAGGTTTCTGTAATCCTGCGATATTTTGTTACGCATATTTCCGAGGGTAGATGCTCTGAAAATTGCCCCTTCCTTTGGGAAAGTCGAGGAATTTTGTTGCATTATTTTTTGAAAATCTCTTTGAAAATTAGGATCCTCGGAGAGGATAAGGTGGTTCCATTTTCCAATTTTGTAGGGTTCTCCCTTATCGATCTTGTAGATCTCTTGGATGCCCTTTGGGCTTTTTTGGGTGGAAGATGTTATGGATGCATCCAAATAGCCTTCTGTATGAATGGCCCGCAAAAGATAGTCGGTATTCATGGGCACATTGGTGGAATCATGCAAAACGGGAGGCTCTCCAAACCTCTTTGCGGCGTTTTGAAGGACTTTGCTTTTCGGTTTCTTCAAGGCCAATAAATAAATTTGGGACCTAAGAGGCCAAACTCCCCCGATTTTTCGATTAAGTCCTGGTTTGAGCGATTTGCGAAGTTCCCTTAGGTCCAAAGCATTGGAGGAAGGATTATCGACGGACTTTGCAATTTTAGATTTTGAAAAAGCACGGGCGGAATCAACCTCCTGAAGGGTATAACCTTTCAAAAAGACTTGGCCAGGGTCCAATTGGCGTTGTATGGAACAGGAGCTCAAACTTAACTCGCCCCAAAGGAACCCAAGTAGGAAGAATCGTATCTTTGAAAATTGGAACCTGCGCATCTTACCAAACCCGAAGTTAAAGCCTTGTTGGCCCTTGCGCAAAGGCAAGCTGGAAAGGCTCAAAAGGAACTTT
>RFMW01000112.1 GCA_009927485.1 Sphingobacteriia bacterium | reverse complement strand
GATGGTATTGTTAAGTTTAATGTTGCCGTGGAATATTCTTCAAACAACGGAACCAATTGGGGATCAACAACGGCGTTCAATCCAGGTTCCATTAATGCCACCTTTGAACTCCCAGGATCACCCGGGTCTTTTTCTATAACCTCTAGTGGGGAATATCAAGCTCGTGTTTTTGCCGGAAATTCCATAGGATTTAATATTTCATATTCTGGCACTTCATCCGCTAGCAATCGTATGCGTATTCGTGTTACCTCTTTCAGTTATCATCCTAGAGGCGAAGACAATGCTGACACCCTTTGTGCAGGTTTAACCTACACCACAAATGGTTCCGCCGTGGCTTTGCATCCCGTGGCATCTTCTGTGATATGGTCTCATAACGGTTTTGGTTCATTATCCACCACTACCTCGGCTGTAACTACCTATACTCCTTCTGCTCAAGACGCAGGGCGTACAGTTACCATGACGTTGATTGCCACACGTGTCGATGGTGTTGTCAAGGACGTAAGGATACTGTTTATCAAACAATTGTTTACAGGCCTGCTTATGTCAGGGCATCTGTTCAATCTGCTACACGCGATACTGTTTGTTATTTCTCGAATCCGGGTACATTGACAGCAAGTGCAGCGACTGGCGGTACAGGTCCTTTTGCCTACCAATGGCAATCGAAGCAACGTGGGTCTTCGTTATGGTCTAATATTGTAGGGGCCACCAGTTTGACCTACAACACTGGCAGTCAGCAGTTCTTGACAGACTCATGCTTTAGAATTCTTACCACCGATCTAGGAACCCCCTCATGCGCCACTTCGGATCCTTCTGCTGAGTATTGCATTTATGTTTTACCCTCCCTACAAGCTCCAAGGTATGCGGATACCACTACGATTTGTGCCGGTACATTCGCCCGACTTGAACCATCAAGTGCTACTGGTGGTAACGGATGCTTTACCTACACATGGCAAACCATTCTTCCTACTGATCCTTCGATTGCTTTGAATCCCTCACAATCTAATTTGTGGAATTGGACTAATTTATCAGGTTATATCAATCAGGTTTCGACTGTTTGCACGACTCAAATTTTAGCCCTCAATGGTGACGCTATAATTTACAGAATTGTTGCTACCGATTGTGAATTAAGATCATCCAGACCTAGTTGCGGTTCCGTATGGAGTCTTCCCATTGTAGTTAGAGCTCGCGATATCACGGCCCCCTATATTTATCCTAAAACTTTGACTTTGTATGCAAACTCAAATTGTACTGCAAATGCACCTGCTGCAACAAAGGCTAATTTAGACTCTGCTTCCACGGATTCAACTTTTTGTGGCGGGCCTTTGTCCAATTGGACTATTACGCCATCGGTTTTCACCGGCGCTCGGAATCACACTGCTGTAGTTACAGCTCAGGATGCTAGCGGAAATATCGGGTCTGCAACAACCACCGTTGTAGTTTTAGACACTACCAGACCGGTTGCTCGAACCAAGAACATCACTGTCTATCTTAATAACAATGGTTGGGCGAAGATTCTCCCAAGTGACGTCAATGATGGTTCTTCGGACAATTGTACTCCTGCAGCTAGCCTTAACATGTCTGTTAGCATTGACAGTTTT
Source organism: Sphingobacteriia bacterium (assembly GCA_009927485.1). Classification (GTDB taxonomy): domain Bacteria; phylum Bacteroidota; class Bacteroidia; order UBA7662; family UBA7662; genus SYHX01. The sequence continues at coordinate 1,494 of RFMW01000112.1, read as the reverse complement.
TATTGTTCTCAAACAGCATCGCCTGTTAATGTAACTTTAACAGTTCGAGACGCGTCTGGGAATTCTCATTCGGCTATAGCGGTGATTACGGTTAGGGATACTTTAAAGCCGGTTATCAACAATATGCCGGGTAACGTTACTCTAACGGGTAATGGTTTCCAATGCGCCGCAACTTATGTTTGGACTGTACCAACGGCTTCTGATAATTGCGGAATTAGTGCCTTTACATCTTCACATACCCCTGATTCCTGTTTCCTTTTCCCGCAAGGGGTGACTACGGTAACTTACACCGCTGTTGATCCATCGGGGAATACCACGGTAAGGTCCTTCACGGTTACGGTCAACAACTGTCAAGGCGCGGCGGTTTCATTGAACACCAATAGTTCAAATTGTGTAGATAGTTCCCTGACCGTTGACGTTAATCTCAATAATTATGTAGGTAGTTTAGGTGCACTTTCGTTGACTATTACCTATCCTCCAAGTCATATGTCCTTTGCTTCAATAGATTCTGTATTACCAGGATTTATCCCCGGATCTGTTATTTCCAATGCTGTTAACGGTAGGCTCAGGTTAGCTTGGTCATCCACTGATTCAATTAAGATTTGTGGCGGCTCTTCAACTTTGTTAAGACTTCGCTTCAATACTTTAGGTGTATTCGGAGTTTCAAGTTTAGGTTTTGACCTAAGTATTCCCGAGAATAATGAGTTGGCCACGGGATTGGCTGTCGTTATTCCTTCTACTTATACCGGAGTAAGTACAACTTTGAATCCATGTTTAGGCATAATTGGTCAAGTTACCTATCCCAAATCGCCTGCTGTTCCATTGAATAATGTTGATGTAATAGTTAGTAGTGATGCCACTTATCGTTTTGACTCCGTTGCCTTTAATACCGTGGCCACTAGTGGTGCCACCAATTTGACCGTCAGCGATGATCAAACCATTACGGGTATTCCAATGGGTTTTAGCTTTAATTATTTCGGTAATACCTATAACTCTATCAACATTTGTTCGAATGGTTGGGTTTCGTTTACTGAAACTAGCTCAACATTTACAGTGAATTTTGGTGGTTCTGTTAACAACGCTATTCATGGTGTTATGATGGATTTGTATCCTATCCCTGGTTATTTCATTCGTTATTCGACATTGGGCTCTGCTCCAAACCGCCAATTTATTGTTGACTATCATATGGGTTATTTTTCTTGTAATCAATGCAACCTTGTTTACAGATTTCCAAATTGTACTCAATGAAAATGGTACCATTGCTTTGAATACTATAGCTCATCCCGGTTGTAGTAATAGACCAGCCATTCAGGGTATTTCAAGTTTGGCTGCAAACAATAATGATCGGATTAGAGTTTACACGCCCGGTCGTAACGGCACAAATTGGTCAGGGGTTTCGAATTCATCCTATCTTTTGAATTACATCCCTGCTGCCAATTTTACAGGTCGTACGAATGCTAATGGTAACTATTACATAAGCGGCAGGAATCTTAG
>RFMW01000037.1 GCA_009927485.1 Sphingobacteriia bacterium | reverse complement strand
CCGTGGGCCAGGACTTTGCGCCGTTGATGGATGCCATTTTGGCCCATGTTCCTGCGCCCGTTCCCAACCCGGGGACCCTGCAAATGCAAATTACCTCCTTGGATTATTCCTCCTTCGTGGGAAGGATTGCGATTGGCCGTGTGCACCGTGGCGCCATCCGCGAGGGCCAGCCCTTGGTCCTGCTCGCAGGCGATGGTTCCGCTAAACGGGGCAAGGTCAAAGAGTTGTTCGTCTTCGAGGGATTGGGCAGGCGCAAAGTGGAATCGGTCCAAGCCGGTGACCTCTGTGCGGTGGTGGGTCTGGAAGATTTTCAGATCGGGGATACCCTCTGCGATGTGGATGCACCTGAGCCGCTACCCTTGATCAAAGTGGACGAGCCCACGCTGAGCATGATGTTCACCATCAACAATTCTCCGTTCTTCGGGCAAGAAGGCAAAATGGTGACCTCCAGGCACTTGCGGGATCGCCTCTACAAAGAGACCGAGAAGAACCTGGCCCTGAGGGTGGAGGACACGGATTCCCCGGACTCCTATTTGGTCTACGGTCGCGGCATTTTGCATTTGTCCATCTTGATCGAAACCATGCGCCGCGAAGGGTACGAATTGCAGGTTGGCCAGCCCACGGTGGTGATTCGGCATATCGAAGGGGTGAAGCATGAGCCATTTGAGCAATTGGTCGTGGATGTTCCCGAAGAGTTTTCGGGTAAGATCATCGAATTGGTGACCATGCGACGGGGAGAAATGATGGTGATGGAGCCCAAAGGGGATTGGATCCATTTGGAATTTGATTTGCCGGCCAGGGCCTTGATGGGCCTCCGCTCCCAAATGTTAACCATGTCCCAGGGGGAGGCCATATCGGCCCATCGGTTCATGGAATTCAGGCCTTGGAAAGGGAATATCCCCGGTCGCATCAACGGATCCTTGGTTTCCATGGAAACCGGTCCAGCGACGGCCTACAGTTTGGACAAATTGCAGGACCGTGGGGTGTTTTTTGTGGAATCCGGGGAGAACATCTACGAGGGCATGGTCATCGGCGAGCATATCCGCCCCGGTGATTTGGTGGTCAACGTGATCAAAGGCAAGCAGCTGACCAATATGCGGGCTGCCGGCAAGGATGACAACGCCCGTATTGCCCCCCCAAGGCGTTTTTCGCTCGAGGAGGCCATGGAATACATCCAAGAGGACGAATGGATCGAAGTGACCCCCAAATCCATGCGCATGCGCAAAATTTTCTTGAAAGAATCCGACAGGAAGCGCAAAGGGTAAGCGTTAGCGAGCGCCTCAGGGGCGCACGGCTCCTCTGGCCAAGGCAAGATCCAAGGCCCAGGCCAATTGTTCTTCCCGGTTCAGGTCGCTGTTGTCCAGGTCAACGGCATCGTCGGCACGCCGCAAGGGCGCAAAGTCCCGGTTGGAGTCCAAGGTATCGCGATCGCGCAGGTTTGCAAGGACTTCGTCCAGGGTCCACTGCCGTTCACCGGCCTTGCGGAGCTCGGCCAAACGCCTGGCCGCCCGAATTTCGGGTCGTGATTGCACAAAAATTTTGAGTTCAGCCTCGGGAAATACATAGGTACCGATATCCCGACCGTCCATGGTTAACCCTGCCCGGGTTGCAAAGGCTCGTTGCCGTTCCACCATGGCGATGCGCACCGAATGCAAGGCCGAAACGGGACTGACCATGCGGTTCACTTCCATCGAGCGCAGTGCGAGTCCAGGCTCTTGACCGTTGAGGATCAGAACGGTAAATCCATCCTTGACCACAAAATCCAAGACCATCGTATCCAAAGCCGCCTGCAAGGTTGGGCCTTCTTCCGCGGCCAGGCGATGCTCCAGCAAATACCAAGTCACGGCGCGGTACATGGCACCGGAATCGATGTACCGGTAGCCCAAGGCAGCGGCTAAATCTTTGGCGAGGGTACTCTTGCCGCAGGAAGCATATCCATCCACGGCAATGGTCAAGGCTTTCACCTTGCAATAATAACGTACCTTTGCGCCCACATGAATTCAACCGTACCGGGCTTTGCCGACCTGGGTCTAGTTCCGGGGCTGTTGCTCGGAGTACAGGACCTCGGCTTCGAAAGCCCCACGCCCATCCAGGCCCAGACTATCCCTCTTCTACTTTCAGGCGATCACGACTTGTTCGGGCTCGCTCAAACCGGATCCGGCAAAACGGCGGCATTTGGTTTGCCGTTGTTGCAACATTTGGACCCGGAGGCCAAAGGCATTCAAGCCTTGGTCCTCAGCCCAACCCGGGAACTCTGCGTGCAGATTGCCTCGGATTTGCATAAATTCTCGGCCCGCATGTCCGGTATTCAAATCCTCGCCGTTTACGGCGGTGCCGGCATCCATACGCAGATCAGCAAACTTCGTTCCGGAGTGCAGGTGGTTGTGGCCACTCCCGGGCGCTTGATGGACTTAATGGAACGCAAGGCCCTGGATCTCGCTGCGGTCAAGACGCTGGTTTTGGATGAAGCGGATGAGATGCTGGATATGGGATTCCGCGATGACCTGGATTATATCATGACCCATGCCGCAGGTCGTTGCCGTACCTGGTTGTTCTCGGCCACCATGCCTGCCGAGATCAAGAAAATGGCGGACCGCTTCTTGCAGAATGCCCAGACCCTGCGCAGCGATGCCGGAACAGCCCCTCCCTCTCGTTTGGAACATTGGTTTTACCAGGTTCCCTTCTCGCGTAAATACGAAGCCCTCAAGCGTCTGATTGACGCCCATCCGGAGATGTACGGCATCGTCTTCACCCGTACCAAGGCCGAGGCTCAAGAATTGACCGAGAAATTGATTCGGGAAGGCTACGACCTCGAGGCCTTGCACGGGGATTTGTCCCAGGTGCAGCGGGACAAGGTGATGGCCCGCTTCCGTGAACGTTCCTTGCAATTGATGGTGGCCACCGATGTAGCGGCCCGAGGCATTGACGTAAGGGACATCACCCACGTTGTGCATTATTCCATTCCCGATGATGCCGAGGTGTACACCCACCGTAGCGGCCGTACGGCCAGAGCCGGCAAGGCAGGGGTTTCCATGGTGATCCTCGGCCCCAAGGACATGATACGACTTCGCCAAATGGAGAAGCAACTCAAATTCAAATTCCAGCAAGGGACCGTGCCGTCGGGTTCGCAAATTGCCGAGACCAAGCTTCGGCATTTCTTTGACAAAATTGCCAAGGCGGATCCCAAGTTGGATCGAATCGGTTCTTTGTTGAAGGATTTGCAGCCCATGCTGGACGGCTTGGATCGCGATGCCCTGATCCAGAAGCTGGTATGGTTGGAATTTGAACGCCTCTTTCATTACTATTCCTTGCAAAACGACGCCGAGATGCAATCGGGCGCCTCGTATTCGGCAAGTGCTGGTAACAACGGTGACCGGCCCCGACGAGAATACGCCGAAGATTTACCCGGCATACAAATTAACCTGGGCATCAAGGACGGTTTCTACAAAGCAAGCATGCTGCAATTTCTGCTCGATCATTCCGGGTTGCAGAAAGCCGATTTGGGCAAAATTATTTTGGGTGATGCATGGACATCCATTGAAGGTGAACAGGCTTCGTTGGATCAGCTCAAGTCTTCCTTTGACGGCGCCCGCTTTCGGGGCAGGGGCTTGAAGGTTACCGCCAAACAAGCAGGTCGAGGCGGCGATAAACCAGCCTATGCGGGACCACGTCGAGGTTCCCAAGGCCGACCCCCCTTTCAACGAAACCATAATCGTTAACGTTAATTTAATTTGCTGATATTCATTGTCATAATGAACAATTGAAAAAAGCAAATTTTCGACCCCCAAAAAATTCACATCGACATCCCCAAAATTTGAATCAGGTATTCAGGGGTTTACGATTTTGAGGCTTTTTTTTTAGAGGACCTGCTTTGATTTGGCAACCTCCATGTTGAAATTCGTAAGACATTTGCAACCCCTAAGACAGACAGCACGTGGAGCCAAGCCAACTACCTCAATCTTCCCCCAATCTCCTTGACAAAGACCAGGCATGGTTGCAGTGCCTGAGCATTATCAAGGACAATATCAGTCTTCAAAGTTTCAAAACCTGGTTCGAACCCATCGTGCCCAGCAAAATGGCTGGCGATGTATTGACCATCCAAGTTCCCAGCCAGTTTTTCTATGAATGGTTGGAAGAGCATTACGTGAACCTTCTGCACAAGACCATCAAACGGGTCTTGGGGCATAGCGGTCGTTTGGAATACTCGGTGGTGATGGAACATCATCAAGGCGAAGCCCGACCTTACACCATTCAAATGCCCGGTGGGACCGGGAAGCAAAGCGGGCCGGAAGTCCAAATGCCCGTCAACATCGGACAGTCCATCAAAAATCCTTTTGTCATCCCCGGCCTCAAGAAGGTGCAGGTGGATTCACAACTGAATGCGCGTTATCGGTTCGATTCCTTTGTGGAGGGTGACTGCAACCGCCTTGCAAGGTCTGCAGGTCTCGCTGTGGCTGCCAAACCTGGGGCTACTTCCTTCAATCCCTTGATGTTGTACGGTGGAACAGGTCTCGGCAAAACCCACCTGGCCCAAGCCATTGGCAACCAGGTTCGTCAATTGTTCCCCAACAAAACGGTGCTGTACGTCAGCTCCGAGAGGTTTACCCAGCAATTTGTGGATGCCCTCAAAAGCCATTCGGCCAATGATTTCGTCCATTTCTACCAAATGATGGATGTCTTGATCTTGGACGATGTGCACAACCTCGCCAACAAAGAGAAAACACAGGATGTCTTCTTTCATATTTTCAACCACCTGCACCAGAACGGTAAGCAATTAATCCTCACCAGCGATAGGCCCCCCAAAGATCTACGCGGTCTGGAGGATCGTTTGTTGTCCCGTTTCAAATGGGGGCTCTCTGCCGACTTACAGATGCCGGACTTCGAAACCCGGTTGGCCATTCTGCAGAGCAAAATGTACGCGGACGGTATTGAATTACCTGCCGAGGTGGTGGAGTTCATTGCCCATAACATTCATTCCAATGTGCGTGAGCTGGAAGGTGCGTTGACTTCGCTTATCGCCTACACTACGTTGAGCAATCGTCAAGCGGACTTGGAGCTGGCCCGTACCGTCATCAAGAATTTCACCCGGCATACCCAGACGGAGGTTTCCATCGATTCCATCCAAACCATGGTCTGTGAATATTTTGATCTGCCTGTCGATTTGTTGCGGGCCACAACCCGCAAACGGGAAGTGGTACAGGCCAGGCAAATCTCCATGTACTTCGCCAAGAAGCTCACCAAACACAGCCTCAAGGCTATTGGAGATTATTTCGGCGGCAGGGACCATTCCACCGTCATCCATTCGTGCCAGACGGTCGAAGATTTGATGGAAACGGATCGCAGATTCAAAGGGTTTGTGGACGATATCCTCAAGAAAATCAAAACCACTACCGTTTAATTTTACGGGGTTATGGAACCCAAAGCAGCAGCCCTGGCCAGGGGGACCCGAGATTTCGGACCTGCCCAGATGCGGCGTAGGCAGTTTGTTTTTGGAATCATTACCGAGGCCTTCCGTCGATACGGTTACGGCCCTTTGGAAACGCCTGCCATGGAGCAGTTGGCGACCCTCACTGGGAAATACGGCGACGAAGGCGATAAACTGATTTTTCACATTCTGAACTCCGGCAATTTTGCCGAAGGAATCGAAGAAGGGGTATGGATGCACCAAAGGTCCAATCCCAAAGGCCTGGTCCCCTTAATTTCCGAAAAGGCCTTGCGTTACGATCTCACGGTGCCCTTGGCTCGCTTTGTGGCGATGAACCATTCCAAAATTGCATGGCCTTTTAAACGCTACCAAATTCAGCCCGTTTGGCGGGCTGATCGTCCTCAGAAAGGCCGATTCAGAGAATTTGTGCAATGCGATGCCGACATCGTGGGGCAAGAGATTTCCACCTTTCATCGTGCCGAATTGCTTCGAATCTACCAGGAAGTTTTGGAAGCTTTGGGTTTTCATTCTTTTGCGGTCAAGGTCAACGATCGCAGGTTACTGGCCTTGTTGGCTGCCTGGGGTGGAATCTCGGGTCGCTGGGCAGCATTGGGAATTCAGTTGGACAAATTGGACAAACAAGGTTGGGACAAAGTAGGACCCGAGCTCGTCCAATTGGGCATGCGCTCCGAAGCTGTCGAACATCTGCAGGCTGCATTGCCTGCATCGGGCAGGGATGGCTTTGTGATGTCTTGGGAAGATTACCGCACTGCGGTATCCCGGTGGATGCAGGACCCGAATTGCATCGATGATGCGGGCTTGCGCGAACAAACCGAGTTGGCCTTGGACGAAACGCAGCAAATGGTGGAGGCCTACGAGCGTTTGGGGTCGAACCCTTCGAAATTGACCTTTGATCCTTGCCTCGCCCGGGGTATAGACTATTATACCGGACCTGTGGTGGAGGTGGTCAGTCCTGCCCTCGGCTTGGGTTCCTTGGGCGGTGGGGGGTATTACAGCGGATTGACCGCGATGTTCGGTTACCCGGATTGGAAGGGGATGGGTATTAGCTTTGGCGCAGAACGTATTCTGGAAGGCATGGAGCAATTGGGTTTGTTTCGCGAGGAGGTAGGCAGGGGATTGGATATCTTATGTTATGCGACAAGTCCTGGCATGGAATTGGTTGCTCAACAATGGACAGCGCGTTGGCGTGGTCAGGGGCTGGCTGCGGATTGGTATGCAGGGACCGGAAAATTCAAAAAAGCATACCAATACGCCCAACTCACCGAAACCGTGGCCCTGGTGATTTTGGGAGATAGGGAATGGGCCCAGGGAGAAGTGACCGTGCATTGGATCCAGGGGGATCATCAAAGGAAGGTTCAACCGGAGCAAATCGACGCCGCTTTTCTGGGTTCTGCCCTGAAGCAGGCGTAGCCCTCTTCTAGAATATCACGCTAAACCCCCAGGAACCATGCAGCCACGCCCTTCGGTTATCGCCTTGACCAACAACCTCACCGAAAAAGACTGGTACACATTGGCCCTGGGTGAAGCCACCCTGCAGGTGCCCCATGACCGAATGCAAGAGGTTCGTGCCAATCGTGCTTTTCTCGAAGAGGGATTGCATCGCGAAGACGTGACGTGGTACGGTATCCACACCGGTTTTGGGGCTTTGTGCAATACCCGGATCGGCAAGGACCGCCTGGAGGAATTGCAGCATAATCTGGTGTTATCGCATGCCTGCGGTTGCGGTCCCGATGCGGAGCCGGAGGTGGTTCGCTTAATGCTTGCCCTCAAAGTGCATTCCCTGGCCATGGCGTACTCGGGGGTTCGTTCTGAAATCCTCGAGGCCTTGTTGGATTTCTATAACTACGATATGTTACCGGTGGTTCCTACCCAGGGTTCCTTGGGTGCATCGGGGGATTTGGCACCGCTGGCTCATTTGGTCTTGCCTTTGTTGGGGATGGGCGAATGCGATCACCGAGGAAGCAGGATTTCTGGTCGGATGGCTTTGGAGCGCTTAGGCCGTGCACCCCTTCAATTGGGTGCTAAAGAAGGTTTGGCCTTGCTCAACGGCACCCAATACATGCTGGCCTCCGGATGGGTTGCCCTGATGAAGGCCAGGCGTTTGGATCATTGGGCGACCCTCTGCGCTGCCTTGTCCTCCGAGGCGTTCTTGGTTTCTGACCAGCCCTTTGACGAAATGATTCATCGAATCAGACCCCATGCGGGGCAAGTGCGGGCGGCGGAGCAAATGCGGATGCTTCGCGAAGGATCCTTGTTACGAGAAATCCCTCGACCTGCCGTCCAGGATCCTTATGCGTTCCGTTGCATTCCTCAAGTCCACGGCACCTCCAAGCAAGTCCTGGACGCATTGGCCTCCACGTTGCTTGTGGAATCCAATGCGGTCACGGACAACCCGCTGGTGGATCATCGTTTGGGCAAAGTTTTGAGCGGTGGGAATTTTCATGGGCAGGTGCTGGCCATGGCCTTCGATCATGCCGCCTTGGCCATCAGCGAATGGGCGTCCATGGCGGAACGTCGCATTTTTCTATTGTTAAGCGGGACCCGAGGACTACCGCCCTTCCTGGCAACGGATTCAGGGGTGGAATCCGGGCTGATGATTGCCCAATACACCGCTGCCGCCTTGGTTTCGCAGAACAAACAATTGGCCACCCCCACGGTGGTGGATACCGTGCCCTCTTCCAACGGCCAAGAAGATCATGTGAGCATGGGCGCCAACGGGGTTAATCGCCTCAGGCCCATGCTGGATAATGCTATGACCGTGCAGGCCATCGAGTGGCTTACGGCGATCAGGGCCAAGAGCTATCGTCAAGAAGGCCTGGGCCCAGTCCTTGACCGTTGGGTCGCCCAATACGGCCAACAGGTGACGTTGCCTTCCGGTGATGCCCAATGGAGCCTCTATATGCAGGCGACATTGGACTTTATGCGTTCGATGCCGCTGGATTCGCTGGCCGTAACCACAGCCACAACCCCAAACTAACGGCCGGCAGGGACAGCCATTGTCCCATGTTCAAGACCATCCCCGCTTCGAAGGCCACCTGATCGGCCTTGATAAACTCAATCCCAAAACGAAAACCAAAAACCAATACGAGAAAAACCCCTAACATCGCACCGGGCCTGACGAGCAGGGATCCTCGCTGGTGCATGCGGTACAGCAAGAAGAAGGTTAGAAAGTAGAAAGCCGCCTCGTAGAGCTGACTGGGATGCCTTGGAAAACTATCTCCAAGTCGCTCAAAGACAAAGCCCCAGGGCAGACCCGTGGGGGCTCCCACGATTTCGGAATTCATCAAATTGCCCAAACGTATCAATCCCCCGGCCAAGGCCACCACCACCACCAAGCGGTCGATGATCCACCAGAAGCTGTAGTTTGGATTTCGCCGCACATAAATAGCCAAGGTGATGGGGATCAGGATGGCTGCCCCATGCGACGCCAGCCCCCCCTGCCATACCTTAAGGATTTCGAAGGGGTGGCTTAGGTAGTAGGCGGGTTCGTAGAACAAACAATGCCCCAATCGGGCACCCAAGATGGTCCCCAAACCGACATACAGGGCCAAATCGTCCAAGTCCTCCGGACGGCGATTTTCGGTGAGCCAAAATCGCTTCAGGATTTGATAGCCAAACACAAAACCGGACATGAAAAGCAAACCGTACCATCGAATCGGCAAAACGCCGGGCCAAATTTCAGGATCTGGGTTCCAATGAACCATGAGGGACATGTGCATGAATTCCAAAAGTACAAATCGAATTTTAAGGATTACCAAAGCCTTCGCGCCAATTCTTCTAAACTTCAGGTCGTATTGTTCGGATGCTGTACTTTTGCAAAATCAAACCCAAACCCAAGACCAAACCCAAGACCATGAAAATTTTCTTCCTTGCGGCCTTCTGTTTCCTGAATACATGGATGGCCAGCCATGCCTCGCCCAACGAACCGACTACACCCAGCGATGCGGTTCGCTTGGTTAGAAGCCTTCCTGCAACTTTTCGACAAAAGCATCAGCATGGGACATCCGCCCCAGAGAAGCGGGCCATTTTCCGAACAAGGGCGTCCTTTGTTCCAAATCCCAAAGCCAACCATGCTACGGGACGTGCAGCGGCGGCAGCAGCGCCTGATTCCGTTTTGATGGAAGATTTGAGCTCCGGGACCCTTGAACCCGTTTACTCGTATCGTTTTGTCCGAAATACGGCGGGCAAGCTCACCCAAATGCGTTTGTGGATTCCTCCTACTTTTCCGTTGCCCGCTTTCCAATTTGGATCAGCTGTGGCGACCTATTCGACCCAAGGGGCCCTAACCCGTTTGAGCTTCTTTGTAACCTTCCCTACCACGACCGAGGCCTTCCGCTTGCTTCAACCCGTGGATAGCCGTGGGAATTGTACCTCTGCCAAAATGTACGAAGAGGATACTGCCACGGGTTCCTTGGTATTGACCACCGGGGACTCTCTTCAATACACGTACGTTGGCAATACCATTTCTTCATTCATTTGGAAAGGTTACGACGCCGACAACGGCGTTTGGGTTAACAGGGTAAGGGTAACGGCTATTTCCTACAATGCGGCTGGACAACCCACGGGTTGTGATTTTGAATTTTGGGACGAATTGAACAATTCATGGGATCCCGGGAAAATGCGTTACAGCGGATTGACTTGGAATGCAGGTTTTGATTCATGGTTTGCCACCTTGGGTAGCGAAAGCTATATGCCCAACGCGGAGGATTTTTTGAGTCAAGGCTTCAAAGACCTTCCAAGGGTTAGCAATCCGCCTTTGGTGGGTCAGCCGGATCAGTACTTGATGCGAGAATTTAACGGGACGACCTTTGTGAATTCGGAGAGGGCCTATTCGGTCCTTAGCGGTGGCCTCATTCAACGAGTGACCAACCAAACCTGGACCGGGACAGGCTGGGAATCGGATACCCGCGATGTGTACACCTGGACCGGGACCAAGCTAACCATGGCTATCCAGGAAGACAGCAGCAACGGATCCTGGCAAATTTCATCGTGGGCCTCCAAGGACCTGTGGGCCTACAACGGGAACGGGGATCTAACCTTGGATGCCAGCGAAAGCCGGGATTCGGTAGGAGCTCCTTGGGTGTTGACTTCTGGAAACCAGTATGTTATAGTGTATCAACCAAGCAACGCCTCCAGAATTCAAACTTGGGTGGACCAGACGTACAACCGTTTCGGTGGCCCCTCAGGATCAGGGGCTTGGGATACAGCAGCTCGCTACACTCTGTACTACAGCACGGCATCTTCGACTTGCCCTGGTTGCGAAGCTGATCAAGCCTTGGGGGTATATCCCAATCCCTTTAGTGACCAAATCCAAATCAAGGGTCTAAGCCAAGAGGCCCAATGGTGTATAACAGACCTTAACGGTCGCTTGTTTGCGCAGGGGGACCAGCGGCCTGAGGAAAGAGGAACTTCTTTGAATATAGCATGCCAAGCATGGCCCGCTGGAATCTACATGCTGCAAGTATGTGATGCCGAAGGCAATCGTTCTTGGCACCGTTTGGTGAAGCGTTAGGCCTTAGGGCTTGAAGGCTTTGTAAACGCGAATGCCGTAAGGCTCCAATTCAAGTTCTTCCTTGAGGTGGGCTGTGCTTTGGTCTAGGAGGTTCACAAAGGAACGCGCACGGTAATCGGCAGGCACTTTCGTTTTGAGGGTTTTGTTACGAATGTTGACGACGACCAAAATGGCCTGCTGACCGGCACCCCGCAGGGACCACCAACAATCCGGATCTGTGGATTGAAGACGCTCGAAACGATCCCCGTAATAGGCAGGCTCTTGATTGAAGATTCGACCGCAAGTCCTGTAAAAGGCATTGACTTTGGGGTTCGCCGAATAATCAATGGGCGTGTATTCAAAAATATTCTGCTTGATCGGTTGACCGACTTCTTGTCCGTTGTAAATCAAGGGAATACTAACAGGTTGTTGGGCGATGACGTAGGCCGCAAGGCTGGCCTCGGTGGACCCAAAGACCTTGACCGGTACATCGTCCCAAGAAGTTTCATCATGGTTGGTCACGAAGCGCATTACACGGCCCTTATGGCCTTGGGCGGCTCCTTGGCTTTGAGCATTTTCCGAGGCCCAGGCCGAATCCAAGGCGGATAGGCTTTGGCCTTGGAACGCGCCTTTGAGTTTATGGTAAAAATCCCAACCGTACGTGGAGTTGAATCCCATGGTATAGAATTCAGGACCGCTGGCTTCGGCAAGCATGAACAAAGGCTTGTGGCGACGAAGGCGGGCCATGCAGTCCTTCCACCAATCCGCGGGTACCATCATGGCCACATCGCAACGGAATCCGTCGATATCAAAGTTCTTCACCCAGTATTCCATTTCTTGAATCATGGCATCGCGTAGGGCGGGTTCATCAAAATTCAAGTCCGCTACATCGGTCCAATCATCGTTGGGGGGCAGGATTCGTCCCTGCTTGTCACGGGTGTACCACTGCGGGTTTTGTTGAATCCATGGGTGATCAAAGGCGGTATGGTTTGCCACCCAATCCAGAATTACCCGCATACCACGGCGATGGCATTCGCTGACCAATTGCCTAAAGTCTTGGTTTGTGCCAAACTCGGGATTGATGAGCCGGTAGTTTTGGACGGCATAAGGGGAGCCAAAGGTACCTTTGCGGTTCACGATGCCGACCGGATGCACGGGCATGAGCCACAAGGTGTTGCAGCCAAGCCCTTGAATGCGATCCAGTCCGGCAATGACTCCTTGCAGGTTGCCCTGGGAGCTGAAGTTGCGGATGTAAATTTGGTAGATACGCACGGAGTCCACCGAAACAGAAGGATAGCTGTCCTTCGAAGAATTCACCATCGAAGAATTCACCATCGAGGGATTCACCATGGACGAAGTGGCCTTCAATGCAGGGGTGGAGCCTAAACCAAGCAGGAGCAAAGCTGTAAGGGGCAAGGCGGGGAGGAGGCGGAAATTTTTGTTTAATGTTGCGATGAGGTTCATGGTTTTGGATAATTGTGTTAATGAAAATTCCAAGCAAAGGCGACCGAATTTTGCCTTCCTGCCAAGGTTTGCGCATGGGTGCCATAGTCCATCCTGAATCGGCGTCCGACCAGGCCAATACCGAAGCTAAAACCGCTGCTGCCGCTGCGTTCCGGGAAAGCCCATTCGGCCCGTTGAAGGGCATTGTAACCACCGCGGAGGCGGATGGCCTTGCCCAATCGGAGTTCGGCATTGAAGACCAGATGCAAGAAGGCTTCTTGGACCCGCTCGGACCAGGGATTGGAAGAGGTTACCGAATCTTCTCCCAAGAGCAAATTATCAGTCTTGTAAGGGTCGTTGGGATCGTTGTAGCGAAGATTCCAATTCTGGAGATGCTGCATGCCCAATGACCAACGCAAGGGGAGATGCTTCAACTCGTTGCTTAGGATGAGGCTCATACGAATTGGTGGAAAGCGGGAGGAAGCCGAGGTATTCACATAGTCTTTCAAAATGATGTTGGCGTCCTGCAGGAGCAGACATAGGCCCAACTTTTGGGCGGAATCGGTATAGCGGAAGGCCATGCTCAAGCCTGCACCCCAAGCGGAATAAGACCCTAAATAGGAGGAAACCAGGCGGGTCTGCACCCCCCAATTCAACTTCGGGCTGAATCGCTGCCCTAGACCCGCTTGGATCACGGCTTCGCCGGCTTGGGTTTGTCCGATCTCCGAACCATAAGGGTCGGTAGCTGCCATGGAGCCGGTGCCTGTAAATTGTGTTCCAACAGCGGCATGCCAATTGCTTATTCCCTTCAAGGGGAGCCTCCTCGCAAAACCACCTTGTTGCAGGCCAGCAGGTCTAGAGGACCATCCAACAAACCATGCATGGGGGCCGCTCTCTTCCAACAAGGCGGGATTGGTCATGGCGGATCCTAGTCCAGTAAGTCCCCAAACCGGGGCATAACCGCCCATGCTCGCAGTAATCGGGTCCAGGTGGCCTTGCATTTGCCCAAACATGGAGCGACCCCCGCTTTGGGCCTGAGCGACTCGAGCCAAAGCCAGGGCAATCCAAAGGCACAGGGATCCTGTAACAACGATTTTCCTTAAGCCTCCGGGCAAGTTCACTGTCCAAGGGTTTTCAAGGGCGTATATAAATCAGAGGCAATTCAATAACCGGACAGAAATTCCCGGCCCTGTCGCGCAGGACCACATAGAACTGCGCTGAATCCACGGCCAGCCCGGATCGCAGGGTTAAGGGTTCTACCTGCACTTTCAAGGTGGCATCCAAACGTTTGTCCGCCCCTTTGGGGGTGAGGTTGGGGATGATGTACTCGGTGTAAGTGGAATCAAAGGCAGGGCTGCCGTAGCGGACTTCCAGCATCCAGAGGTCCTTGGTCTGGTCCAATGTATCGCGACCCAAGTCTCCGTCCTCATCCCGAATTCGAAATTCCAGACGAAGGGTATCCCGACCTGATCGGAGCCATAGGGAATCCGATGGGGCGACGAGATCCATTTGGGGAGGAAAAATCTGTGGGATAAAAGCAAATCGCAGCCGGTCATCAAGACCAAGGTCACGAGGACGCCCAAGGATTGTCGCATCATGAAGCAAATTTATTCCAAATGTGGAGCGCATATTCGGGGTATTGTACTTTTAAGCAAAATCAACTAAACCCCAGGCAACCTTGGATCGCAGGAGAGCGGAAATGCTTCAGTTTTGGAGTCTTTGGGATGAACCCCAAGGGAAGTTAGCGGCTCGTTCGCTTTTTGACCGGGGGCTATCCCGCCACGCGATCTTGGGAGGTGGGCCGGTGACGCAAGGCCTGTCATGGACCGATGAGCAAACCGCCGGGGTCATGGGGCTGTTTCACCGTCAGCGCGAGGCTCTGCCTTCCTTTGGTCGTTGGGTGAATGCCGTTCGTCCTCATGCAGCATCCATACGGTATCCGGATCAATTGGTGTTCATGCCGGTGGAGGCGTTCAAGCACGAAGAACTCTTTTGGGGGGTACCCCGACCGAGCACCTTGTTCCGAAGCAGCGGAACCGGAGCTCCGTCCAAGACGCTGACAGGGGAATCTTCCGAGGAACCTCAGCGTTCGAGGCATTGGATGGCCTACGAGGCCGATGTGATGGGCAGGGCTCTTCGGCATGCGGTTCATTGCCTTGGAAATTTCCAAAATCGTTCGTTGTTGGCCCTCCTACCTTCTTACATGGATCGAGGGGAGTCTTCGCTGTTAGCGATGTTACAGTATTTCATGGATCATGGGGACTTTCAATTTGGAGCCTTTTACCGAAAAGATTACAAGGCCTTGATGGAGCAGTGGGCATTGGCCAGCCAAGAGGGGAGATCGACCTTGGTGTGGGGAATACCGCATGCTTTGAAGGATTGGTTTGAGGATCCACAGTGGAAGGACAGGTCTTGGCAAGCTCGCCCTGGGGATATCTTGATCGAAACGGGAGGAACCAAAGGCATGGAACAAGACTGGACGCCGGAGGGCTTTAGGGATTGGCTTCGTTTGCAAACCAAGGACTCGGTAGGGCTACGCCTAGGCAGTGAATACGGTATGACCGAACTAGGATCGCAGGCATACCGTATCGAAGGTTCGGCTTTGGAGGGCTTCGTGTTTCCAGCTTCAGTGGGAATCGGTATCTATAGATCCGATAATCCGCTGGAATGGGAAAACGCCGGTGCGCGCGGTGGAATCAATATCGTGGATACCTCCAACTATTACAGCCTGGCCTTTATTCAAACCTCCGATAGAGGGCGCATTTTGCCGGATGGAACCTTGGAATTGTTGGGGCGATTAGAGGGAGCAGAAGCCAGGGGATGCAATATGTTGTACACAGGCGGTTAAGGTTCTTTCCCTACCTTTACACCATGTTTATTCGGTGTTTTTTGTTTTGGGCGGCATTTTCTGTCACATTACCTTGGACCCCGTTGCGGGGGCAGGTCACCATCATCGTGGATTCCGTTCCTTCCTATACCCCTGCCGGGGCTCAGGTTTTCATTGCCGGGACCTTTAACCAATGGAATCCGGGGTCATCTGCTCATCAGCTTAGTCTCATGCCGGATTCAACCCGGAGGATCACGCTGCCGGCAGGCTCCGGCACAGTATCTTTCAAATTCACCCGCGGGACTTGGGCTTCTGTGGAAGGGAATGCCTCGGGGGCCTTCCGCCCTAACCGAACCTACACGTACGGGAATGGGGATACGATACGGCTCAAAATCCTCAGTTGGGAAGATTTGCACAGCAGCTCCGGAGGTGGAGGTGGAGGTGGAACCGCCAACGCTCAGGTCTCTTTGTTGACCGATACCTTTTGGATGCCCACCCTGAACCGGTACCGTCGGATATGGCTCTATTTGCCTGTGGATTATGCAACATCCCCTACCCAGCGATACCCCGTGATC
>RFMW01000097.1 GCA_009927485.1 Sphingobacteriia bacterium | reverse complement strand
TTTTCCAATCGTTGCCCATCCATCCTTGTTTGGAGGAACCGTACACGGTAGGGAAATCCAGCTGCTGTTCGTTGGCCCCCAAGTTGAAGAACAATTCAAAAACAGCATCGTGCACCTCGTCCGGGCGGCAATTTTCTTTGTCCACCTTGTTGATGACGACGATGGGGTGCAAGCCCAGTTCCAAGGCCTTGCTCAGCACAAATCGGGTTTGGGGCATGGGACCTTCGAAGGCATCCACCAACAAGAGCACTCCGTCGGCCATTTTGAGGACACGCTCCACCTCCCCTCCGAAATCCGAGTGACCCGGGGTGTCGATGATGTTGATTTTGACGCCTTGGTATTCGACCGAAACGTTTTTGGAGAATATCGTGATCCCCCGCTCCCGCTCCAGGTCGTTATTGTCCAAAATCAGCTCCCCTACCTCTTGATGAGGTTTGAAAAGGCGGGTGAATTGCATGATTTTGTCCACCATGGTGGTTTTGCCATGGTCAACGTGGGCGATGATGGCGATGTTGCGAAGGGCTGTTTCCGGGTGGGAATTCATAGAGGGGGGTTAAAATCCAAATAGGAGCCGCAAAGGTATCATATCCGCCCTCATTCCTTATATTTGCGTCGCGTTAAGCGTTGCTTAACTCGGTTCGGTAGTTCAGTTGGTTAGAATACATGCCTGTCACGCATGGGGTCGCGGGTTCGAGTCCCGTCCGGACCGCTCAGCCCGCTTCCCCAGGAAGCGGGTTTTTTGTTGGAGTTCCCGGTCGCCAATCGGTTCTTAATTCCAAGACCATTAACCAATGCCCTTAAGCCTTCCTCGTACCCATTTCAGCGTTGTGGCCCTCTGTGCCTTGTGGTGTCTATTGTTAGGATGGATGCACCGAACCCCAGGCCTCGAGGGCATGATGACCCACGACGCCTTGCGCAGTACCCTGGACTATCACCGAAGCCTGCCGGTCTTTGCGGCCCGCCCGCTGACATCAGGGGCGGTGGCGTTGCTCAGCCGATGGACCGCTGTGGACGAAACCCTGGTCTTGGCCTTGCTAAATCCCTTGTTGTTGGCGCTGAGTGCCGTCTTGCTTTATGCCTTGAGTCTTCGTTGGGGAGCGAAGCCCCTGGGGGCTTGGATAGCCGCCGCCCTGTACCTGTTTTCGTTCACCCACCTGTTTGCCTTTGTTCCGCCGATGTACACCTTCGACGAACCTCTGCAAATGTTGACGTTGTTTGCCGCAGGCTGCTCTCTCCCCCGTCCTGCGGTATGGAGGCAGACTGCTGAAGCACGGCCCGAACTGCGATTCTACAACATTCCCTACGCCCTTTTGGCCGGACTTTGGTTGGGGCTATCGTGGTGGGCCCGCGAAAGCGGCCTGATTCTCTTGCCCATCTTGGCCGGGCTGTACCTGCCTCAGGCAAGTAAGCCTGAACGTGTTGGCCTGGGTATCACCGTGGTGACGGCCATGGGGGTTTTGATCTTGGGGCGATTGACCACGGGACCTGCTACCATGTCCGGCGACCTTTGGCAATGGCAAGCCCGCTTCAGCAACCTGCAAGCTAATTTCCGCAACACCGATTACAGCGTCGAAACCTTGGTGGGGATTTTTCTGGTCCTGGCCTGGCCCCTGGTCCTCCTGCGTTCCCTGCTGGGCCGCTACCGCTTGTTGACCATGGGATTTGCAGTCAGCCTTGTTATCAACACGTTGATGGTTCTCTTGATGGCCAAGGCCCGGGAAGCCCGGCTCTTTGCGTTGCCTCTCATGTTGATCTGGCCCCTGCTGGGTTTGCGTCAATATGCATGGCCCACCATGAAGAGATCCTTTGGACCAAAGAACGGGCTCATCCTGATGTTGGCCATCGCAGGAACGCTGCATCTTGCTTGGAACCAGTACCAAAGCACCGTGGGGCCCAACACCCACCACCTGTTTAGAGAATACCTCACCGTGTACGGGATTAGCCTTGCCTTTTATGGGTATTTCAGTCGGACCAAAGACTTTGGAGGAGGAGCATCAAAAAAACCAAAAGCCCTGCAATGAATTCCCCTCGGTATTTGGAAAAAAATCCGCGTTTGAGTACATACAACGATTGAACCAAACCATGTGGGTACGTCTGTTTTGACTTCAACGAAAATTGATTTGGAACCACACCACCTTCAAAAAGCAAGGTGCCTTGATGAAGTTGAATTGGAATAACCGACAAAATCATTTCATCAATTAAATCCTCAACAATCAAAGAATGAGCCAATTCTGCGCCCCCATCGCAATAGATGTTGAGGCCTTGTGATGATTTGATTTCGTTAACAAGAGCCTTGAGATCACCCTTGAAAAAAAGGAGCTTATCCGAAGATGATTTTCTTGTTTGCCTCGTGATAACATAAACCTTCTTTTCTGGATGATACGGATACCCAAACCCAACCACCACATCGTAAGTTTTACGACCCACCAAAATGCAACCAACCGATTTTATAAATTCCGAGTACCCGTAGTCTTCTTCGCCACCCTGGTAAGGCTTCAAAAAGTCCAAATTGTTCTCCTCCCCCGCTATAAAGCCATCTTCGGAAATAGCGATATACAAAATCGTTTTGGGGCTCATCTTGGACAAAAACAAAAAAGGGTTACACTGTGCAAGTATAACCCTCTTATCCGAATACCGGCTCCCCGGGTTGGGCTCGAACCAACGACCCCCTGATTAACAGTCAAGTGCTCTAACCAACTGAGCTACCGAGGAATTTTGGGGCTTTGCCGTGGCTTTTCCCCCAAAAGGACTGCAATGATAGCATTTATCCGCTAAAGTTCCAATATTTGCGCTCCAAACTTCTTTACTTAGACCCCTTCATCCTCCCATGGCACAGCAACTTCCTTTGGTAATTGTCGGAACCGTCGCTTTTGACAGCATTGAAACCCCTTTTGGCAAGGCCGATCGGGTGATTGGGGGGGCGGGGACCTACGGGGCCCTGGCGGCAAGCCACTTTACGGAAGGGATTGGGCTGGTTCGGTGATTGGGGATGATTTTCCGGAGGAATCGCTGGCCATGATGCGGTCCAGGGGGATCGATACGGAAGGCATTCAACGGGTAGCCGGTCAGGAATCCTTCTTTTGGGCCGGGAAATACCACCTGGACATGAACAGCCGCGATACCCTCGAAACCAGGCTCAATGTT
>RFMW01000059.1 GCA_009927485.1 Sphingobacteriia bacterium | reverse complement strand
ACCTCAATCGACCCCCGGAATCTCCGGGGGTTTTTGATTTAATGGGCGATAAATGGATGTCCTTGGTTGAGGTAACTTGATACCAACAGAATGCAATTGGATTTATTCGATAAAGTTCCGGACTCGGCCCGCTTAAAGGTTGAGCTCTTTGAGGCGTATTATAATTGCCGGGCTAACAAACGCAATACGCTAAGTGCCCTTGAATTCGAGCTTGACTTTGAATCACGTCTTTTGGACCTGGCCGACGATATGATCAGTGGTTGTTACAGGCCAGATCCCTGCTACGCCTTTGTGGTCAGGCGACCCGTGCAACGAGAGGTCTTTGCTGCTTCCTTCAGGGACCGGGTGGTGCATCATTGGCTCATCGCCAAAATCAATCATCTTTTTGAGGAATATTTTATTGAAGGTAGTTATGCCTGCCGCATGGGTAAAGGGACTCATTACGGGATAAATCGAATGGCAAAGTTTATGTCGGAGGGTATTGAATTGCATGGGAATCAATGGTGGGTTTTGAAATTGGATATCCGGGGGTTCTTTATGCACATTAATCGTTCGTTGCTGATGCAGCGGCTCAACAGATTTCTGCTCGCTCAGTATAAGGGTGATGATCTGGCGCTGGTGTTGGAGACAGCCTCTACGCTGGTGCACAGCCGTCCTGATTTGCGATGTATTCTTCGTGGATTGCCTTCCGACTGGGAGGGCTTACCTCCCGACAAAAGTCTTTTTCACAGCCCGGCTGACTGCGGATTACCGATAGGGAATTTGACCAGTCAAATCTTTGCCAATTTCTATCTACACTCTCTTGATAGCTTTGTTACACAAACCCTTGGTTTCAAATACTATGGACGGTATGTGGATGATTTTGTGTTGATGGATGCGGACCCGGCTCGGTTGAAGGCCGCCATTCCCCGTATTGCAGCATTCTTGCGTAGCGACCTTGGCCTAACGCTGCATCCGCGCAAAGTGTATATGCAGCCAGCTATGCACGGTTTTCAGTTTCTGGGGGCCGTCATTAAGCACGGTCGTACCTATGCTGCTTCGCGGATCAAAGGGAATTTCTATGCGGCTATTACAAGGCATAACCGTGAGCTAGGTCAACAGGACGGACTGGTCATACCCAGACAGATAATTCAATGTTTATGCACCATTAATTCCTATCTGGGACTGATTATTCATTACCAAACTTGGAGACTAAGACGACGTATGCTTTGCGATGTTCTGGATAGCCGTTGGTTGAAGTATTTCCAAATCCGCAAGGATTATGGGGCCATAATGCCTGTTCAGGTTATTCGGCGCAAGCGCTAGTTTGGGACATCGTAGTCGATGACGAGGCGGTTGGAGAGGGGGCGACCAACGCAGGTGAGGCAGGCTCCGGAGGCGATTTCGGAGGCGCTGATGGCTTCCTGATCGCCAATTGACATTTCGCCGGATATTTTTTTGGCACGGCACATACCGCAAACCCCCATGGTGCAGGCGTAGGGCAAATCAATGCCTTGCTCCAGCGCTGTTTCCAAAATATACCGTCCAGGTTCCACCGCGAATTCGTAGACTTTGCCGTCCACCTTGAGGGTGACAACGGGAAGCGCACCGGGATCATCGTCCACCGAACTGGGCGTTGGCGATGGAGCAGCCGCTTTGGTGCCGGATTGAAAAAAGAGTTCTTTGTGGATGCGTTGGTTCGCAATGCCTTGGGCTTGGAGCCAATGCTCGGTATCGTGCACCAAGCCTTCGGGACCGCAGAGGTAAAAGGAGGCCTCCCGGTCGGTGACATGCTGGGCAAGGACCGTGGCATC
>RFMW01000062.1 GCA_009927485.1 Sphingobacteriia bacterium | reverse complement strand
TTGGGGGGATGGTCCTTGCTGGATTGGGATGAGATCAATTTTGCTGAATCGGCCCGCGAAATGTTGGCGACCGGGGATTACGGGTCTGTCCAAATAAATTACCGTCCCTTTTACGAAAAGCCCCCCCTTTTTATGCTGGTGCAGGCCGGGATGATGAAGGTTTTTGGGGTGGGAGAGATGGCGGCCCGTTTGCCCAATGCATTGCTTGGAACCATTTATCTATTAACGCTTTACGAAATAGGTAGGTGCTGGTATTCCCAGCGCATGGGATGGCTATGGGCTGTCCTTTTTTGGGCCACGTTGTTGCCGCATGCGTATTTCAAATCGGGTATCATCGATCCGATGTTCAATTATTTTATTTTGTTGTCTGTTTTTGCCTTGTTTAGGGCCATGCACCTGGGATTGCAGGGCATTTGGAAAGCAGGGTGGTGGTTGGCGGCTGGTACTGCTTCCGGATGGGCTGTTTTAACCAAAGGGCCTGTAGGTTTTTTGTTATTGGCTTTAACGGCTCTTTTTTGGATTCTTCGTAACAAATCCTGGTCCTTCTTGTGGTGGAGAGGTGCAGGAGTCTTTGGGATCGGTCTTTTGGTACCGGTTCTTTCGTGGGTTGCCTTGGAGTGGTGGGTTCGGGGACCGAGTCAATTGCTCTTGTTTTGGTCTTACATGATCGACTTGTTTCGAACCGGCGTGGCAGGCCATGAACAGCCCTTTTATTACCATGCGTTGGTTTTGTTATTGGGTTGTCTGCCAGCGGTTCCTTTGGCTTTGCCCCTCTTGTTCCGTTGGCAAAAAACCGTACATAGCGAGGATTTCTCCATCACCCTGCATCAGTCCATGTGGGCTCTATTTTGGGTTGTTTTGGTAGTATTTAGCATGAGCACCACCAAGATCATCCACTACTCTTCGTTGACTTACGTTCCGCTGGCGTATTTGGGGGCTTCCTTCTTGGCACGAGACCCCCCAAAGGGAACTTGGCCTCGTTGGTTAAGCTGGATTTTTACTTTTCAGGTTCTCTTGTGGTCCTTGATTTTGGGTGCGATTCCTTGGGTCATGCGTTTCAAAGCCAGCTGGTTGGATCAAATCAAGGATGTTTTTGTTCGAGAAGCGCTTCGCGATGCCCTGCCTTGGTCGGGTTGGGAATCGTTGTGGATCGTTCCGCTTCCTTTTTTGGCATTTTGGGGTTGGCAAAAGTCCAAAAACAAGAGGCCCGACCTGGGGGTACCGGTGATGGGTTTGGGCGTGGCTTTTTTGGTGATGGGTTTGACTTTTTCCTATCTGCCGCGCATTGCCTCCGTGACCCAGACCCCGGCGGTGAATTTCTACCAATCGCTGGCTGGCCAAAAAGTCTATGCAGGGACCTGGGGGTTCAAAAGTTATGCCCCGTTTTTTTACCTGCAAATTCCTTTTGAACCCGCTTCCGGATCCTCTTCTATGCCGACCGGGGATGAGTTGTTGCAGGTTCCTTTGGACCGTCCCGTTTTTTTGGTGACGAGGGTGGACCGCCCACCCGATACCACCACTCACGCCTTGGTACGGCATTGGTCCCAAGGCGGGTACGTGATTTACCGTCGTCTTCGCTGAGACGGTCGCGAGGGAGGGTGGCTTAATTTTCCAAGAATTCGCTTTTTCTCAAGGCGCGCTTCTTCACTTTGTCGTAGTTCCCAAAGTCGCTTAACCGTCGGGCTTTGGTTTTGGTTGGGTTCTACCACGGGATGGGGATAGGTAACCCCGGGCTCAAACCCGAACAAGGAGGATTCCAAAGGGGTGACGGCCCAGGGTTGGTGGATGAATTCGTTCGGCAATTTTTGGAGTTCAGGCACCCATTTTCGAACAAAATGGCCCAAGGGGTCGTGTTTTAAACCGTTCAGAACCGGGTTGTAAACGCGTATAAGATTCGCACCGGTGACCCCCGCTTGCATCTGAAATTGAGGAAAATGAATACCCGGATGGTAATCCAAAAAAACACGGGCCAAGTGGTTGACACCCCATCGCCAGTCTTGTTCCAACCGATGACACAAAAAGCTTACCAGCAGGGCCCGCATTCGAAAATTAATCCATCCCGTTTCCAAGAGGGCCCGCATGCAGGCATCGACCAGAGGGTACCCGGTTTGTCCAAGCTCCCAAGCCTTGAGGTAATCGCTTCGGTGAGTCCAAGCCAAGTCGGCATACGCTTGGTTAATGGACTCGGTTTCGTAGCGGGTTTCTTGCTCGAATTTTTGGATAAAATGGTCATGCCATTGCAACCGGTTTCGGAAGGCTTTGAGTCCGGATGGGGTTCGATTCATCACTTGGCGTATGGACAGGTTGCCCCAAGCCAAATAAGGCGATATCCTAGCGCAGGATCGCCGACTTTCCAAGGGTTTGGATAGGTGAGCGATGTAATGGGTATGCCTTGTTTGAATAAAGGATTCCAAATACGCGTTGGCGTTGGATTCGCCTCCGGGTTGCATGGACCCTTGACGCTGGCTCAAGAATTCAAATGGCTGGATTGGCAAAGGGAATGGATGGGGGCGAAGGGCCAGGGTCTGGGGAGTAGGTGTTGACCATAGGTTGGGAAACGGCGTGGGTCCACCATCGTTGCAACCAGCCTTCCCGGTTTGAAGGCCCCGCTCCACCCCGTTGCGTTGATATTC
>RFMW01000052.1 GCA_009927485.1 Sphingobacteriia bacterium | reverse complement strand
TTTTCCCCTTCGTTGCAGGCCCAGACGGCCTCCAAGGTGGAGTACCGATTCAAAGTCTACGGCAATTGCGGGGCTTGCGAAGAACGCATTTTGGAGGCCCTGGACCAAAAAGGCATTGTGGCCGCGGGTTGGGACCGTTCCAAACAAGAAGCTTGGGTGGTTTACCGTCCATCCAAAATTTCGGAAGACCAGATTCAACGTTTTGTCGCAGCGGCTGGTCACGATACCGAACGTTTTAAAGCAGATTCAGCTGTTTACCAATCGTTGCCGGATTGTTGTTTGTACAGGGAAAAACATTCGCCTCATTGAGTTACCTCAAGCATTGGGGCTGGGTTGGCTTAAGGTCGTTGATGATGGCAGGGTTGGCTTGGATCGCCTTTCCAGCCTTGGGCCAAGACACCCTTCGAGGGGTGGTTTTTGAAGAGAATGCCCAGGGTCAATTGGTCCCTTTGGTACAGGCCCATGTTTATTGGCAATCCACATCGGTCGGAACGGTGACCGGTCCGCTGGGTGCCTTTGCTATTCCCACGGTTCCTCAGACCAAGCGCTTGGTGGTTCGGTATTTGGGTTTGGCTCCCGATACCTTGTTTATTCGTGACTCCAAAGCCCTTCGTGTGATCCTCAAACCGGCCAGTGGATTGGCCATGGTGGAGGTGACCGAAGAAAGGGCCTCCTCCTTTATTCAAAGAGCGGAGGCCCTTTCCACCAAAATCCTGACGGAAGCCGAGCTGTTCAAAGCAGCTTGTTGCAATTTATCCGAGAGCTTTGAAACCAATCCCTCGGTGGAGGTTTCGTACACAGATGCGGCCAGCGGGGTTAAACAAATTCAACTCTTGGGTCTGTCCGGGTCCTATGTCCAAATGTTACGGGAAAACATGCCCACCATGCGGGGTTTGTCGACCCATACCGGTCTCTCGTTGATTCCAGGAACCTGGATCGATGAAATTCAATTGACCCAAGGTCCGGGGTCGGTGGTGAACGGCTTTGAGGCCATGAGTGGTCAAGTGAATTTGGAATTCAAAAAACCGAATTTGGAGGAACCCTTGGTTTTGAACGGGTACCTCAACCAAATGGGTCGCAGCGAAGTGAATGCGGTATTTTCTCATCAAATCAATCGTCATTGGACGGCGGCTTGGCTCTTGCATGGGAACCGAATGGATGGGTCACCGGATGTTAACAAGGACGGTTTTTTGGATTTACCCACCGGGTTTCAGGCCAATGGCTTAGCTCGTTTTTTTTATAACAACCAACAGGGCCTCAGTGCTCAGTTGAATCTCCGCAGAGTTCGGGATCAGCGCCAGGGTGGACAGCCGGGGTACAACCACGATCTAAGTCCTGTGGAACAGCCCGGCGTTTACGGGTTGAGCAGTCGGATGGACCAGGGCGAGGTTTTTGGGAAGTTGGGTTACGTTTTTCCGGCCCATCGATACCGGTCGATCGGTTTGCTATGGAGTGTAGGCCTGACCGATTTGGCCAATCGCTACGGGTGGAGAAACTACAGCGGTCGTCAAGAATCCGGGTATGTTCAGGGGATTTACCAGGATATTTTGGGAAGCAGTCGCAACCGCTACCGGGTGGGTTGGAATTTCATGGGTGATCGCATCCACGAACAAGTGGATACCCTGGCCCTGGATTGGGCCTCCAATTCCGTCGCATGGATCATCGGATGGAATGGGTACCCGGTTGTTCGGTGAATTCACCCTGGACCGAGGTGCATCGCTTTGGGTCCTGGGCGGTCGGGTGGATTACCACAACCGCTACGGTTGGCAGTTCTCTCCGCGCATCCACTGGAAAAGCGATTTGGACGAAAAGAGTCAACTTCGAATCGGTGCGGGTCGAGGATTTCGGGTGGCATCGATTTGGGCGGAGAACCAAGGTGCCATGGTGAGTTCCCGGGCTCTCAGGGTTCAGGGGTTGGAGGTCGGTGAGGAACCCGTTGGAAGGAGTGCGGCCTATGGCTTGAACCGAGAGGCCTCCTGGTACACAGGTTTGCATTATACCAGAGATTTTCGGTTTCGCTACCGCAACGCACGATGGGGGGTGGACCTGCAGCAACAGTGGTTCACCGACCAGGTGATCGCGGATTACGACCGAAGCCCGGGGGCTTTGTGGCTGTACAACCAGCCCGGTCGCTCCTGGAGCCGCAGTGTTCAAGTCGAAATGGAACTGCAACCCATGAAGCGGACCGAGGTTCGGCTGGCGTATCGTTGGCAGGATGTTCGCAGCGATTAT
>RFMW01000167.1 GCA_009927485.1 Sphingobacteriia bacterium | reverse complement strand
GGAATTACTTTTGGACCGTACCCAATTGATGGGATTAACCGCCCCCGAAATGACCGTCCTCCTTGGTGGAATGCGGGTTTTGGGAACCAATCACGGAGGCAAAGCCCACGGTGTCCTCACCGATCGCGTTGGCGTTCTCAGCAACGATTTCTTTGTCAACTTAACCGACATGCGTTACCGCTGGGAACCGACGGGACGCAATTCCTACAACATGGTGGACCGCAGCAGCGGGGAAACCCGTTGGACGGCAACTCGGGTTGATTTGGTCTTTGGCTCCAACTCAATCCTGAGAGCCTACGCGGAATTCTATGCCCAAGACGATAACAAAGAACAATTTGTTCTTGACTTTATCAAGGCATGGGTCAAAGTCATGAACGCGGATCGCTACGATTTGAGGTAGGGATCCATGCTCTGGACGGCCGCTCTGTTTTCGTTGTTACAGGCTGCTCCCATGGATAGCCTACAAACCCCGGTTCATACGGCTCATTCCGCGCCAACCGACCCGGACACGCTGTACTTAAAGCAACTGGACGAGGTCGTCATCACCGGATCCAGGGAATTTCAGAGCCGGCGGGAATCACCGGTTGCGGTCCATGTGGTCAATCAGAGGGCACTTCAAAGGGTTCAAGCCAACAATGCCCTGGAAGGCTTGCGGTTAATCCCTGGACTTCGCACCGAAACCAATTGCCAGACCTGCAACTATACCCAGGTTCGGATGAATGGTTTGCCTGGCGGATATTCCCAAATTCTATGGAACGGTCGACCGGTGGTCAGTTCGTTGTTGGGTCTTTATCGGGCTGGATATGTGGCCCGCATCCATGGTCGAGCGAATCGAAGTTGTTCGCGGTGGAGGGTCCACGATGTACGGTTCCAATGCCGTTGGGGGCACCGTGAACATCATCACCCGTTCACCGGACCAAAACGGTTATTCCCTGGGCAGCACCTATCGTCTTGTGGGAGGGCGCGCTTCCGATGGCTTGGTGGAAGGGGAACTAAGTCGCTTGTTTGGTGGTGGACGCGGTGCGATCCAAATTCTTTACAACCACCGCAGTCGTCAATGGTGGGATGCCAACGAAGATGGCTTGAGTGAACTCCCCAAAACCAACGCCGATAACCTAGGCCTCAACGCCTATTGGCGACCCAAGGGCGGTGGACGGTGGAATTTATCGTTGCAAACGCTGCGGGAATACCGCTACGGTGGATCCATGGTGGATGGGCCGGTCTACCTGGCTCCTCAGGCCGAGGAGCGTAAAACCAAGGCAAGGCTGGGTCATCTTGACTATCGAAGGACTTGGAATCAAGGCCGTTCCAACCTCGTCGCCTACACAGCATGGCAAGGGGTTCAGCGGGAGCACTATACCGGGATTTTCCCGGATTCCCCTTCTGCGATCCTTCAGCATCTCTCAAGTCCTCCTTACGGTGGGTCCAGCTCTTTAACTGGTCAACTGGGGCTGCAAGTAGGTCATCGATGGGAGGTTGCAGGAAGACCGATGAATTTGACGGCCGGTATGGAATACCTGAGTGATCGTGTCACAGACAGCATTCCTGCTTACCGATTTTTGGTGGATCAAAACCTCCGCGATGTAGGTCAATTTGCACAATTCGAATGGCTTATCCATTCTCAATGGCGCTTGTTGAGTGGTTTGCGGATGGACATCCATTCGATGTTAAAACAACCGGTTTGGAGTCCTCGATTGGCTTTGTTATTCAAAAAAGAAAATGGATGGCAATGGCGTCTGGGGTATGCATCGGGTTTTCGGGCTCCCCAAGCCTTTGATACGGATTTGCATACCGCCTTTGCAGGGGGTGGGGTATCCCGTGTTACCCTTGACCCGCGATTAGGCGCTGAATACTCCCATAGTTTTCATACCTCGTTGGGTTACGAAAAAGCCACCGCGGATTGGGTGTACGGATTTGATTTGGAAGGGTTTGGAACCCGCTTGAACGACGCTTTTGTGTTGGAAAACATCGGTTCGGATCCATGGGGCGAACAGCT
>RFMW01000091.1 GCA_009927485.1 Sphingobacteriia bacterium | reverse complement strand
ACGCAAGCGCAACGGCAACGGCGCCACCGTAGGGGGAATCAGCGTCGAAGGCAGGGCCCAATGGGGAAGGCGATTCCAATGGGAGTCGTCCTGGACCTGGCAGTTCAATCGATGGGATGTCCCCGTTCAAGTTTTATCCGAAGTTCCCGCAACTCGCCAATTTATGCGGACCCCCACCATTTATGGGTACAGCCAAGGCACTTGGTGGTCCAAACAAGGTTGGACGTTGAATCTCCATCTCTTGTTAACCGGCCCTATGCTGGTCCCTCGATTTGGAGGTTCCGAATCCAATCCCAACGACCAAATTTTTCGATCGCCCACCATGCTTGAGTGGAACGGTCAGTGGACCAAAAAATATAAGTTTAGGGGCGTTCATGCGGGTTTTGAGTTTTTTGCGGGGTTCAAAAACCTGTTGAACAGTTACCAAAATGAATTTGACCGAGGTCCAGGAAGGGATAGCAACTTTATCTACGGCCCCGCTCAACCTCGAACTCTTTTCTTGGGTTGGCGTCTGATTGGTTTATAGTCCCATCGAAGCACTCAGGGTCCAATAGGGCAAGGCTTCGGTGGGCCCTGTGGATTGTGTTCGGACCAAATTCCGAAACTCCCCCCTTATCATTAAATGTTCTTGGACTTTGTAGGTGAATCCCCCGGAATACCCGTGGATGAGCCCGGTGTCGAATGGTTTGATTCGTGGTAAAACGACACCGGTTGGATCATTCAAGGCCTCAACTCGAAGATGAAAGGCCCCTTGGGATCCCCATTTTTTTTCGACAATGAGGTTCGCTTGGTTCCAGCGGTCGTTGTTTTGGGTCCCGTGGTAAAAACTTGACGTCAAAAGAAGTTGGGGCGTCGGTCGAAAAATAACATAAGCATCCCAGAGGGTTCGCATTCCGATGGAGGGTTCGTTGGATCCCGCAAATCGTTGGGTCGCATGTTGTTCTTGGCCTCTAAAAAAATTAACATTAATCAATACCTTGGAGGCTGGCGGTATTCGATCTGAACCACCAAGGCCTGCCCGGGCACTCGGTCGACGGCTTGTTGCCAGCCGTTGACTCCGTACACATAGGTACTAAGTCGGGGACCCCAGGAATATCCCAGCCGGAAACCGCTGAGGTAATAGGGAACATATTCAGCGGACAAGGAGCGGGTATAGGTGGGGTGATCCCTGGACAGGGGGCTCTCGTTGGTAAAAGGGGATCCTAACAACCCCGCATCCAACCATAAATCATGGCTCTTCCACGGCTTGTAACCCATACTGGCTTCGAGCAATCGAGGTTCGCCGGGGCTGTAGTTCCGTTCCATGTAGGTGCCAAAAGCGGGCATCAACCGGCTGCGGATTTGATCTCCGCGGTATCTCAGATCCAAATACGCCAAATTCACACTCCATTGCCTGAGGCTGGCAGAACTCACCAGATCCGGAATTTCGGTGGCCTTGGAGGAGCTCCAATTTCGGTAAAGGTCCAGCTGGGCGCCCAATACCCACTGGTCGTTCCCCAGTCGGATTCCCCCACTGGAATCCGCAAACCCGGTATTGACCACCTGCGCCGATGCAATACGTGTTAAGAGGAGTAAGCCAATAAAAAACAGGTACGTTGGATTCGTATTCACGTTTAAAAAAAAGGACCTTCAAAACTAACGTACCGATTACTTTCGTGCATGCATTCCCAAGTCTTTCAGGAAATTGTCAATTTTCGGCGTTCCAACCGCCTTTTTGACTCGAATACGCCGGTTCCCAATGAGGTCATTCAGCGTTCGTTGGAAAGGGCCGCCCTTTCGCCCAACAGCAGCAACATGCAGCTTTGGGAATTTCATTGGATCAAGTCCCAGGACGCATTGGCCCAAATGGTCCCCCTCTGCCTGAACCAGAATGCCGCGCGTACGGCTAGGCACCAGGTCGTTTTTGTGACTCGTCAAGATTTATGGAAAAGCCGAGCCGCATGGAACCTTCAACAAGTCCAGAACAGTATTCAAGGGGAACCCAACAACGGTCAAAAGGCCGGGCTCCGCTACTACGGCAAGCTCATGCCCTTCATGTATTTCAACGACCCGCTGGGAATCATGCACGGGGTCCGCTGGCTCCTGGGGTGGGTGATGGGGGCCTTCAAGCCCTTTTACCGACCCGGGGCAAGGCCGAGCAGCGGATTGTTGCGCACAAATCCTGCGCTTTGGCCGCCCAGACCTTTATGTTATCGGTCGCCGCAGAGGGTTTTCATACTTGCCCCATGGAGGGCTTGGACCGGGTGCGCGTTCGGGAATTTTTGGGCTTGCCACGAGGAGCCGAAATCAACATGGCCATCGCCGTGGGGCTAGGGACCGAAGCGGGGGTATGGGGACCTCGCTTCCGGGTTCCATTGGAACAGGTGGTTCGTGTGCATTAAGAACGTGTGCACTAAGAATTGGATTCGGCCTAAGGCTTTGGTTGGATGAACCTCAAGGTCGATGTTTTGGTTATGGGCGGGGGGGCTGCTGGATTTTTTGCAGCGGTCAATGCCGCCAGGTTGAATCGAGGCCTGCGCGTGGCCTTGGTCGAAAAGTCGTCCAAGGTGTTGTCCAAAGTCTTGGTTTCCGGAGGCGGACGATGCAATGTAACGCATCATTGTTTGGAGCCGGGAATTTTGGTGGGAAATTACCCGCGCGGCGGTAACGTATTGCGCCAGGTTTTTGCCAGATGGGGTACGGAAGATACCATCGAGTGGTTTAGTCAGCGTGGTGTGCCGCTCAAAACCGAAGCGGATGGCCGTATGTTTCCCGTGACCGACCGATCGGAGACCGTGGCGCGTTGCCTGCTCACAGAAGCCGAAAAGTACGGGGTGGGTGTTTTGCTGAACACTCACTTCGAAACCATCCGTGCGGTGGAGAAAGGATTTGTTATGGAAGGTCCGGGAGGGACCGCGCATTGCGGGAAATTGCTGGTGGCGACCGGGGGACATCCCAAAGGGGAGGCCTACCGTTGGTTGGAGGTTCTGGGCCATCGTATTGTCCCACCGGTTCCTTCGTTGTTTACCTTCAATTTACCCCAAAACCCCATCACCGAATTGATGGGGGTATCGGTACCGGAAGCCACGGTACGCTTACCGGCCTTCAAGAGGTCCAGCACAGGACCTTTGTTGATCACCCATTGGGGGCTCAGCGGTCCTGCCATCTTGCGCTTATCCGCCCTGGCTGCCAGGGATTTGAATGCCTGCCAATATCGATTTGATTTCTCGGTTCAATGGTTACCTGCTCTTCACGAAGATCAGATTCGGGAACATTTGTTCAAACAACAGAAAGCACACGGGTCCGCCATGGCTTCAGGACATTTGGCCCTGGGTTTACCGGCTCGCTTGGTGCGTTACCTGCTCGACAAAGCCGACCTGGATTCGTCCAAACGTTGGTCGGAATGGAGCCGGAAAGAGGTCAACCGATTCGCGGCACTCTTGGCGAACGACACCTACCAAGCCCAGGGCAAAACAACTTTCAAAGAGGAATTTGTGACGGCTGGAGGGGTGCATTTGGGGGATGTGAATTTGACGGACATGCAAAGCAAGCGCGTCCCCAATCTCTATTTTGCGGGCGAAGTCTTGGACATCGATGGGGTTACTGGGGGCTTTAATTTTCAGGCTGCGTGGAGCACCGGTTGGCTGGCGGCCCAGGGGATGGCAGGGGAGGGGTCTACAGGGGAGCCCGCCGGATAAGGCATAACGATTTGTCTACAACTTTCCTTTAGCTAGTTTGATGTCAGCTTTTTCATATTACTGAAAGCTCTAAACCGCGTACTCCTCCCCCCATTGATGCAGGGATTTTATACTGGGCAATAATTTGACTCCTTTTTTGGTGAGTTCATATTCTACTGTGGGTGGAACTGTTGCGAAAACTTCCCGAGTAATGATTCCATTAGCTTCTAAGTTCTTCAATTCCTTCACCAGCATCCTCGTGTTTATTCCCTCCACGGTTCTTTCAATTTCTTTGAAACGCATCTTTGATTTCGATAAATTGTAGATGATAGGCATCGACCATTTTCCGCCGATCACATCCAATACATCCTTTAGTGAACATTTTTTTGGAGATTTTTCATATTTTTTATTTGTCATAACATGTTGATTTTAAACTTTGCTTTACCTTGGGTTACTACTGTACAATAATGTAACTACTTTCAAATATAAAGTAATGAACTTAAATTTGCAACTCAATTTGAAAATACGCAAAGAAAATGAAACTATTTGAACAGATAAAAATAGGTAATGCTATCCTAAGCAACAGCATGGCTATGGCACCAATGACAAGATCAAGAGCAAATTTGGAAGGTGTAGTCGGCGAGTCGACTGTTTTGTATTACACACAACGAGCCAGTGCCGGCCTTATCATCAGTGAGGCTATCAATATCAGTAAGCAAGCAACAGGTAGCCCCTTAACACCGGGGCTCTATACCCAAGAGCAAATTATTGCCTGGAAAAAAGTAACTCAAGCGGTGCATGAAAAAGGAAGTACGATGTACGCTCAGCTTTGGCACACTGGGCGTGTTGGACACTCCTTGGTTAAGAATGGAGAATTACCGGTTGCGCCCTCAGCCATTGGTATTCAAGGTCAACAGCATTTCACCATGGAAGGAATGAAAGATTATGAAACCCCGAGAGCGCTGACAATTGAAGAAATAAAACAAATAGTGCAAGACTTTAAACAAGCAGCTGCCAATGCTATCGAAGCTGGATTTGATGGAATAGAACTTCATGCAGCATTTGGCTATTTACCCAATCAGTTTTTAGCAGATAGTTCAAACCATCGTAACGATGCGTATGGGGGAAGTATCGATTACAGAAATCGATTTGTTTTGGAAGTCATGCAGGAGATTGTTTCAGCCATTGGCGAAAACAAAGCGGCTATTCGCTTATCGCCAACAAGTACCTACAACAACATGACGCATCAGCAGCCCGTGGAACAATTTACATCACTTATCGAGCATTTAAATACGTTGCCCTTGTCTTACATTCACCTTATGAACGTCCCATTCCCTGCTGATAAATTCCCTCAGTATCCCGCAGATACGATTGAGACTTTTGGAAAAATATCCAAACATCCGGTGATCGCCAATTGTGGATACACGCGAGAAACTGGCGAAACAGAGCTGCAAAAAGGAATTGCAAAAATGATTTCTTACGGCACCTTGTTTTTAGCGAACCCGGATTTACCGAAGCGATTTGAACTCAAGGCAGAATTGAACCAAGCCGACCGAGCTACCATGTACGGTGGCAAAGACCAGGGTTATATTGATTATCCATTTTTAAACAACTAAAAATCAAGACATGCAATCTGAAAAAACAAAAACAATCATCTATTGGGCCCTAACTGGCTTAGTGGCTTTTATTTTCCTTGGTAGCGCTGCAGGGAAATTAATTGGCAATGAAGATGCCATCAAAATGGCTTCCGGCTTTGGATTGAACGCCAAAACATATGCTTTGCTAGGAATGGTTGAACTGGTCTGCTTGATATTATTTGTAATTCCAAGAACCGGAATTTTAGGAACCTTGCTTTTAGCTGCATACATGGGCGGGGCGATAGCCACGCATTTAGAACACGGGGTCTCTGTTATAGCGCCTTGTATAATACAAGTTATGCTTTTTGTCATCGCTATCTTTCGCTTTCCAGAATTACGCAATAGACTGTTAAACAATAAATAATGAATAGCACAATCAGGGTGTTGATAATATTACCAATGGTGATATTGTTCTCTTCATACAATATCTACTCCCAGTCAAATAGAAATAATATGGAACAATCCGAAGTACAAAAAAACGAAAGCAGAATTTTAGTTGTTCTAACCTTGGACATGGACAACATACCCGATAACTTTCAAGAGATTCTTAATCATGAGCGCGAAGTGGTAGCGCAATGGAAACAGGAGGGATTTTTGGAACAGTTGTATTTAAGGCCTACCAAAAATGGTGCAGTATTGATTTTTAAAGATCGAACAGAAAGCGAAGTGAGTCAACTTATGACGACACTTCCATTCTTTCCTTTGAAAAAGTCCTTGGAGATATTGCCCTTGATAAAAGATATGCAAATTAAGTAATTTGGTTTGTAACGAAACCATCATAACGGATTTATGGTTTTCCTAAGTTTGAACTGGAAAAATGGCGTGTTTTGGTGTTGATATTCTTTGGCATCTGTAAGTACCCCTTTTAGATTTTTGAAAAGGGGTCACCAGAAGGAAACCTAATCGACGTACAAACGCGAACATTTTCGGAAAGTAAAGAACAAAAAAAGTGTGTAAATCAACGACTTACACACTTTTCGAACAGTTGCGAACTGTACTCAGCGGAGAGAGAGGGATGGTCCTCACTGCGCTCGGACATCCCAGGGGGAGGTCCTAGCATATACAGCCCATGCCGGAACTTCGTTCCTGTCATTTTTTATTTATTGAATTCGCTCAGGCAAGCCTGGCTCATTCTCAAATAAAAAATGCCCCCGTGGGGGGCATGGGCTTGGGATGCGGAGAGAGAGGGATTCGAACCCCCGGACCTGTTACAGTCAACGGTTTTCAAGACCGCCGCAATCGACCACTCTGCCATCTCTCCGCCGCAAATGTACACCCAAAAGCGGTTTTGGAGTCTATAAACCCTCCAGGGGGTCGGTCAGGGTCTAAGGTCGAGGCCCCTTGGACATCGCGCCAGCGGTCAGGTGCAGAAAGCGCAGGATCAGGAAGATGGCCGACAGGAGCAGTCCACCGGCCAAGGCCATCCACATTCCATACAAGCCATAGGAACTGTGAAGGACCAGGTAGGTCCCCAGGGGAAGGGCCACAACCCAATACGCCACCAAGACCAGGAGGGTGGGGACGCGTTTATCCTCCATGCCCCGGAGGAGTCCCACCCCGAGGGCCTGCAGGCCGTCCACCAACTGAAAGGCCGCTGCGATCAAAAGCAGGATGGATGCCGAGCGAAGGACGACGGGGTCGTTGACGTAGAAGGCAGGAAGTTCCCGGTTCCAAACCACAAAAGCCAAGGCACAGAGGCTCATCAAGGACAGGGTCATTCCCATGGCGACCCAACCAATGCGACGGGCCAGCCCCAAATCGCCCAAGCCCCTGGCGTACCCAATGCGAATGGATGCCGATGAGGAAATACCAACGGCCACCATAAAACTCATGGAAGCAATGTTGATGGCCACCTGATGCGCCGCCAGGGCCTCGGCCCCCAGCCACCCAATGACCACCGCTGCTCCGGCAAAGGCCGACGTTTCGAAGATGAATTGAAAGGCCGAACTCAAACCCAAAATCATCAAACGTAACAACGGTTGAATTCGAACGTAACGAAGGAGGAAACGATGCGTCCAATAGATCCTTAACTCCTTTTGATTGAGCACATAAGCCATCATCGCCAGGGCCATCATCCAGCGGGCGATCACCGTGGCCCAGGCCGCCCCTTCAACCCCCAGGGCCGGCAATCCCCAGCGACCAAAAATCAATAGGCTGTTCAATCCAATATTCAAGGGGATGCTCAACAGGGCGATCATGAGCGCCGGCTTCATCCATTCCAACCCTTCGATGAACTGCCGAAAAGCTTGAAAAAGCATGATCGGCAAAAAGGAATACCCCAAGGCCTGCAAGTAAATCCGCATCTGCGTTTCGACCTCCGGTTTTTGGTTCAACAGCGATAACCAAGGCATGCCAAGCATCAAAACACCTTGCATCAAGAGTCCGGCCAAAAGGCAAACCCAAAAACCATGCAACAAAACCCTGCCGCCTTCTTCGGGATCACCTTGACCGCGGGCATGGGCGCTTAGGGTGGTGACCGCCAAGGATAACCCGATGCCAAAAACCAAAAGCACGTTAAAGACCCCTACAGCCACCGATACCCCGGCCAGGGGCACGGCCCCCAGGCGACCAACCATCACCGAATCCACCACCGACTGGGCCATATGGCTCATTTGCCCCAAGATGATGGGCCAAGCCAGAACCCAATGGTCCCTCAGCAGGGTGCGGTTGGTAGGAATCACGACCTTATCGGGTTGGAACGCGGCGAAGGTAGCGAAAGTCCGGGAGGTTTAGCGGGCTAACCTGCCAACCGGTCCAACCCTGCTGCAGGGCATGTTGCATTTGGTCGTAATACAAGGCCAAATAAGGCCGATCATGCTGCATAATGGAATCCATTTCCCGATACAATATCACGCGGTTTTGGAGATCGTTTTCTTGTAAACCTTGGCGGTAAAGGCGATCGTAAACTGAGTTGTTGTAACACGTATAATTAGGACCGTTGGGTACGGAATAAGGACCGTAGCCAAGGGCAAGGTAATTCTCTGCATCGGGATAATCGGCAATCCAACTGGCCCGGAACATGGTGGCCTCTTGCCCGCTGATCATTTGGCGCAAGGTAGGCCCCTGGCTGACTCGAATTTGGACCTGAACACCAAGACTCGCCCATTGGTTTTGAAGGAATTGAGCAATATCCGCATAGGATGGATTGGTTTCCAACGACAAGCGAAGCGGACGATCAGGTCCGTAGCCTGCCTCTTTCAAATACCCGAGGGCTGCTTGACGATCATAGGGATCACGATGGAGAGGGGATGACTCCAGATTGCTGGAATCAAAACCGGGCAATCCCGGAGGAATCAGCCCCCCGTAGGCCGGATAACCTATTCCGCCTCGCAAGGCCCTCACCAAGGTACGCCGGTCGGTTCCGTGATGCAAGGCTTTGCGAACCCGCAAATCCTGCAAGGCGGGATGCGCTGCCTGCGATAAGGGATTCATCAGGAAACCAATGTATTCTGTGTTAAGGTAGGGCCCTTTGATAACCTGATAAGGCTTGCCCAAAGTTGGATTCAATGCAGGCGCTGACCTCGACAGGTAACGTTGAAATGCGGCATCCCAACCCCAATACACGTCCAATCGACCTTGCAGAAAGGCCATGGCCGCCGTGCTTTTGTCGGCAATGAAGTGGATTTGTACGGCGTCAAGGTAGGGGATGGCTTGGCCATCGTGATCTTTTTCGAAATAATGCGGGTGACGATGCAGTGCCATGCTTTCGCCCTCCTCCCAATAAGCCAAGCGAAAGGGGCCCGTGCCCACGGGATGCGACCTAAAATTATCGGCATAATAACGTACCGCTTCAGGGGCTACAACCGAGCAATAGCCCATGCTGAGCAAACCCAACATTGGTGGGAAAGGTGAACGCAGGTGGATTTCGATATGCAAGGAATCCGTGGCCACGATTCCACGGGGGGCTAGTCGATCCCGAAAGATCCAAGCCCCTGGCGATGCGGTGGCCGGATCGTTGAGCCTCTTGAGGGAATACACAATGTCTTCCGCTCTTAGAAGACGGGTTGAACGCTTATGCTTATCGAAGCATGGATCCGGATGAAACCAAACCGAGTCTCTCAGGGTAAACCGGTAGATCAATCCCCCGGAATCGATGGACCAACGGGCGGCCAAGGAGGGAACGGGTTCTTGAGCGTGGTTCAATTCCACCAATCTGTTGTACATCAGCTTTGCCGTCCAATTACCAGCTTGATCCCTCGCGTGAGCGGGATCCAAACTCAAGAGGGGGCTTTCTTGGTTGTAGTGAAATACCATCCCTCGTGGTTGGTCATCGTGGCAGGATGCCAAAAAGGCCAGCCCCGAAAACCCCAGAAACCCCAGAAACAGGGCAAGGACCACCGTTGTATCTTTGAACATCATTGACGAGGTAAATTTACCCTTGTTCCATGGTCCAAGACCAACAAACCACCTCTAAGAAGCCAGCACCCTTCACATCGATAATCAATGGGTAAAATCATCGCAGTTGCCAACCAAAAAGGGGGAGTTGGGAAGACTACCACAGCCATTAACCTGGCCTCTGCCTTGGCCATCCTGGAATACAAGGTCCTGATCATTGATGCAGACCCCCAGGCCAATGCAACCTCAGGCTTAGGCACGGATCCCAAAACCGTCAAGGCCGGCATCTACGAATGCTTGGTCAATGGGCTCAGCGTCAAAGAAACCTTGATCCCAACCCAAGCGGAACGTTTGTGGATGCTCCCCGCTTCGATTGATTTGGTGGGTGCAGAAATTGAAATGATTAACCGTCCTCAGAGGGAACGCATACTCGAAAGTGCATTGGAGGGAATTCTCGATTCTTTCGATTTTGTAATCATCGATTGCTCGCCTTCCCTTGGGCTTATCACCATTAATGCCTTGACGGCTGCCCATTCGGTTATCGTCCCTGTCCAATGCGAGTATTTTGCTTTGGAAGGATTGGGCAAGCTCTTGAACACCATCAAAATTGTGCAGAACCGATTCAACCCGGAATTACGCATCGAGGGAATCCTGTTGACCATGTACGATGGACGGTTGCGATTATCCAACCAAGTCGCCGAGGATGTGCGCAATAACTTGGGCCATATGACTTTTGATACCATCATTCACCGAAACACCCGACTTAGTGAAGCGCCCAGTTTTGGTTTGTCGGTTATACATCATGATGCTGCGAGCAAAGGCGCCACCAATTATTTGCACTTAGCCCGTGAAATACTCCAAAAAAACAACTACACCCAGGTCGCCGAGGAAGATCGGTACCTGAATGATTGATATGGCAGCAAATCCCAAAAAACTTGCTTTAGGCAGAGGCTTGAACGCCCTCCTGTCGCCCGAGGATCAAGAAGTACTCCAACAGGCTGTCCGCGAAGGATTCATCCCCTTAGAACAAATCAAAGTCAATCCCTTCCAGCCCAGGGATCAATTTGATCAACAAGCGCTGGATGAGCTCAAACAATCCATTGAACATCTGGGGATTATTCAACCGTTGACGGTACGCAGAGTGGGACCCGGTTCCTATCAGCTGATCTCCGGTGAGCGACGACTGCGGGCGGCACGCTTGCTCAAGATGACCGAGGTTCCGGCTTATGTGGTGGATACAGGTCAGCAGGGCATGATCGAAATGGCCTTGGTTGAAAACCTCCAAAGGAAGGACCTCAACCCCATCGAAATCGGTTTGGCCTTGGCCCGCCTTCAAGAAGAATGCAATTTGAATCAGGATCAAATCGGTCAGCGTGTGGGCATGTCCAGGCCCAACGTCAGCCATTACATGAGGATGGTCAAATTGCCCCCCGATATTCAATGGTCCATACGCAACGGAGATTTGGAAATGGGGCATGCCAAGGTTTTGGCGGGGATCGCTCACATCGAAGTTCAAATGGATTTGGCCAAACGATGCCTGGCGGGGAAATGGAGCGTACGCACTTTGGAAGCGGCCTCCAAAGCCTTGACCGCTCCAAGAACTCCCTCGCCCTCAACCAAAGCGGGAGCAATGCCCGCAGCTACCGGTCCCTACCTTCAGGTTCAAACCCGACTCAGCAGGCATTTTGAAAGCCCAACGCGTGTGCAGGTTCAGGGCAACGGCAAGGGCGAGATCCGCATCCCCTTCACCGATACCGATGACTTGAATCGCTTGTTGGACCTAATTTTTGATGGGACACTGTAGGGTGAAAAAGGTGTTCGCCATAGGGCTCTGGGTATGGGCACTTTCATTCACCTGCAATGCGGGGGATGCTCAGGACAGCTTGTACGTACAATCCCCTTCCAAGGTAACACTCCGCGCAGCCTTGCTTCCGGGTTGGGGACAAATCACCAACCGCGCCTATTGGAAGGTTCCGGTGGTATGGGGCGGAATAGGTTTCATGGTGTATCAAACCTCTCAAACCGCTGATCTCTACCTTACGTACCGCAACGCTTACAGGGATCGGACCGATGGCGACCCCAACACGGTGGATCCCTTTGTGGGCAAGGATACCGAAGCCTCCCTCATCCAAAAAAGAGATTTGTTAAGAAGAAGCCGCGATGCCTACGTTTTGTTAAGCCTTGCGGCCTATGCCTTGCAGATTTTGGATGCCCACGTGGATGCTCATCTCAAAGCCTTTGATCGTTTGGATTTTAGCGTGGTTCCTGCCCCATCTCCTTCAAGGATTCCTCTGAATCCTTGGGAAGGGTACACCACCGCCCATGCGGTTCCCAAAGGATACCCCATCACCTTGAGTCTTCGTTATCGTTTTTAATTCAAATTGTTGGAAGCATGAACCTGGTCTTTTTGGGCAACGGGAAATTGGCCCAGGTCACGATGGAAATTGCCCAAGAGCGGGGGCATCGCCTGGTGGCGGTTCATGATTCGGCCCATCCCTGGGTAAAGCCCTTGGCCAAGCACGAAGTGGACATGGTCTTTGAAATGAGTCGTCCAGACCTGGTTCATGCCCATGTTCTTGCAGCCTTGGAACAGGGTTTGCCGGTTGTGATCGGGACTACGGGCTGGTACGATCGTTTGCCTCAGATCCAAGAAACTTGCGATCGACTGGAGGGCAGCGTGTTATGGGCATCCAATTTTGCGCCCGGTGTTCAGATTTTCCGAAGGTTGGGTCGTAGCCTTGCTGCCATGCTCGATGC
This sequence comes from Sphingobacteriia bacterium, assembly GCA_009927485.1. Classification (GTDB taxonomy): domain Bacteria; phylum Bacteroidota; class Bacteroidia; order UBA7662; family UBA7662; genus SYHX01. The sequence continues at coordinate 69,502 of RFMW01000091.1, read as the reverse complement.
GTTACCGGAATTTAATTTGGAACTTCACGAGGCTCATCACTTGCAGAAATTGGACTCCCCTAGCGGCACTGCGCTCCAGACAGCGCAGGATTTGCTGTCCCTATCGACCCGCTATCAGCAATGGTCCCCGGAATTGTCCGACAACCCCCACATTTTGCCGGTCATCAGCCATCGCAAGGAAGGGGAGGTAGGAACGCATACGCTGCGGGCCTCAAGCGCTTTTGAGCAAATTTCTTTGGAACACCAGGCGCATCATCGTCGCGCCTTCGGGGTAGGGGCCGTGCTTGCCGCCGAATGGCTGAAGCAACGCAAAGGGTTTTTCAGCGTGGATGATTATTATGCATCCTCTGGGGTGGATTCCCGTAATTAGCCAAACAAATTTGGCGTCCGGGCAGGGGGTATTTTGCCGAGGTGTCGGTAGGCCCGTTCGGTGAGCTCTCGGCCCCGCGGTGTTCTTTTGAGGTATCCTTCTTGAATCAAAAAAGGTTCGTACACTTCTTCAATGGTCCCGGCTTCTTCACTCACTGCAGTGGCGATGGTGTTGAGGCCGACCGGTCCCCCGGAGAATTTTTCGTGAATGGTCATCAAAATACGGTTATCCATTTCGTCCAACCCGTGATGATCCACTTGCAATGCGTCCAAGGCCATGGAGGCAATATCTTGGCTAATAATTCCTTGTCCCTTGATTTGGGCAAAATCCCTGGTTCTTCGTAACAATGCATTGGCGATTCGCGGGGTGCCACGGCTGCGCCGGGCGAGTTCTTCGGCGCCTGGACCTTCGATGGGGACACCCAGGATGGCCGAGGAACGTGCGATGATTTTGGCGAGCAAGTCCGCATCGTAGTATTCCAATCGGGCATTGATGCCGAACCGTGCCCTAAGCGGTGCCGTCAATAAACCGGACCTTGTGGTGGCTCCAACCAAGGTGAAGGGTTGCAGACCGATTTGCACCGAACGGGCATTGGGGCCGCTATCGATCATGATATCAATCCGGAAATCTTCCATGGCCGAATAAAGGTATTCCTCCACCACCGGGCTGAGGCGGTGTATTTCGTCGATGAAAAGCACATCGCCTGCCTGCAGTCCGGTTAACAGGCCCGCCAAGTCCCCTGGCTTTTCCAGAACAGGACCACTGGTGATCCTGATCTGCGCCTTCATCTCGTTGGCAATGAGGTGGGCCAAGGTGGTTTTCCCCAATCCGGGAGGTCCGTGCAACAAGACATGGTCCAAGGCCTCGCCCCGACCCAAGGCCGCGGCCACAAAGACTTTGAGGTTGTCCATGACCTTGTCTTGCCCGGCAAAATCCCCAAAGGTCTTGGGCCTCAGCTGAATTTCCTGTTCCTGTTCAGGCTGAACGGATTCCAAACCCTCGGCATCAAGATGGGGATTGCGCATGTTCAAATTTACGGCCCTGCGGTCAGCCCTTGCATTGGAAGGTGAGGAATTCTGAAGTAAATTGCAGGCTATGGCATCGGACGCGCTGGTAATTGTGCCCACCTACAACGAGAAAGAGAACATTACGGCCTTTCTGAACAAGGTCCTTGGCCTGGCATACCCCTTCGAAATCCTAGTTGTGGATGATGGGTCACCGGACGGCACCCAGGACTTGGTCCGTGAGGTCATGCACCAAAACCCGGGGAGGGTGCACCTTCTGCCACGGTCGGGCAAAATGGGCTTGGGAACCGCTTACATCGCCGGTTTTCAGTGGGGTTTGCAGCGGGATTACCAATATTTCTTTGAGATCGATGCGGATTTTTCCCATAACCCGGACGATTTACTGCGATTGCACGAGGCATGCCGCGAAGAAGACTGCGACATGGCCGTTGGATCACGCTATGTTACGGGGGTTAATGTGGTGAATTGGCCCATGAGCCGTGTGATGATGTCCTATTTTGCTTCCCGTTATGTTCAGTTTATTACGGGACTGCCCATCCATGATGCCACAGCCGGATTCAAATGCTACACCCGACCTGTCCTTGAGAAAATCAATCTTCGGCAAATCCGCTTTGTAGGGTATGCCTTTCAAATTGAAATGAAGTTCAAGGCTTGGATGGCTGGCTTCAAAATCAAAGAAGTCCCCATCATTTTCACCGATCGGACCTTGGGAAGCAGCAAGATTTCCAAGGGGATTATCAAAGAAGCGGTTTGGGGGGTGATTAAATTGAGGTGGTGGGCTATATGGGGAATGCGCAAAGCCTATAACAATTAAAAACAGATGCCCTCGCTGGATGCTTACGATGATTTCTTGAAGGAGGCCGGTCACTCCGGAATGTTTTTGATCGCCGGTCCATGCGTTGTGGAATCAGAAGACCTCTGCCAAGAAGTTGCCGAGAGGGTACAAGGTCTTTGCAAGGAACGCAATCTACCTTACATCTTCAAAGCATCGTACCGCAAAGCCAATCGCTCATCGGCGAACTCTTTTACAGGCATCGGTGACCATGAAGCCTTGGCCGTACTTGGCCGCATTCGGGAGCGATACCGCTTGCCGGTTTTGACCGATATTCACGATGCGCAGGAGGCCTCCATGGCCGCGAACCATGTGGATGTCCTGCAAATACCGGCATTTCTCGCCCGGCAAACCGATTTATTGGAGGCTGCGGCCCGCACAGGCCGTTGGATTAACATCAAGAAGGGTCAATTCATGTCCGCTTCCTCGATGAAATTCGCTGCCGAAAAGGTAACACGCCTTGGCAATCCTCGGATTTGGCTTACCGAAAGGGGAACCCAATTTGGTTATCATGATTTAATTGTAGATTTTCGGTCCATACCGCGCATGCAGAATCTTGGCTATCCGGTGGTGGTGGACATCACCCATTCCCTGCAGCAGCCCAATCAAGAAAGCGGAGTGACCGCGGGAACTCCGGAATATATCGAGACCATCGGCAAGGCTGCCATTGCCTGCGGTGCCCAAGGCATTTTTTTGGAAACCCACCCTAATCCGTCCCTTGCCTTATCCGATGGGGCCAATATGTTACCCCTTCCACAATTACCTCGTTTGTTGGACCGGTTATTGGCCTTGGACCAAACGGTTCGTTCCTTCGCTAAGGAAGAATCTTGATTTGCGTACGGCGATTGAGGGCTCGTCCTTCGGCGCTGTTGTTGCCGGCGATGGGACGTGAGGAGCCGTACCCCACAGCGCTTAATTGGCCTGCTGCGCAACCTTGACCAAGCAGCGAGCGAAGCACAGCGTCTGCTCGTTGTTGCGAAAGCATTCGATTTTTTTCGAGGTTACCGGTATTGTCCGTATGGCCCTGAATCTCGATGCGTAGCTCCGGATTCTTCTTGATCCAGGCCGCCAATTGAAGCAAGGATTCCCTGGAATCGGGCAACGGGGTAGAGGCATTCACCTCAAAATAAATATCGCGCAAGATCCATTCTCGATCAACTTTGGGACCAGCGATTGTGTCCGGAATTTGGGCCAAAACTGGGACTTCAGGATCCATTAAGGGCAAGGCAGATTTGGTCAATCCAAGGCGATGCAAGGCGATGCGTCCTTGGTACGGCCTGCTCATCCATGCGGAATTCCCGTTCGCTTCCAAGACGAATCCCATCTCGTCTGCATGGGTGTTCAAGGGGTAGCCCAAATTGACCGGTTCGTGCCAAAGGACCACGGGTACCCCCAGGTTGCGGAGCCGTAGAAAGTCCGCTGACCACCCGATCGTATCCGACGCCACAGGGCCTGTTTTTTTTCGAGCCCTGTATAAATCCATGTTGCCCATGCCTTCCCTCCCGGCAGAAGCAAAGTACAGGTCCCGTCCGTTAGGATGCAGGTAGGGACTGTTCTCGTTGTAAGCGGTGTTCAATGCCGGCCCCAGGGGTACAGGTTCGGTCCAAAGGAGTTTATCCGGTTCCATGGCCTTCCACTGCCACCAGGGCATGGGCTCGGGGTTTCCCAAGGTGTCCAGGGGCCAATCGGTGGAATCTACTTTCCCATAACTAACCCACAAATCACTGCCGCCCAAACCGCCTTGGCGTGTGCTCGCAAAATACAAGGTCAAACCATCGCTGCTCAAGGTGGGTTGCGCATCCCATCCGGTGGAGTTGATGACCGAACCGGCCCATACGGCATTTTGCCAGCGTCCGTCTTTTCGAATACTGTAATACAAATCACATGAACCCAAGCCTCCATCCCTGTAACATCCTGTAAACCAAATCATTTTTCCATCAGGGCTCAGCCAACACCCTCCTTCATCCAGGTCTGAATTGAGCGGGCTTTCCAAGGCATGGGCCTGCTGCCAACTGCTGTCGATCAATTGACTCTCATAGAAATCTTCTCCTTCGGTTCCCCTTCGCGTAAAGACAATTTGGGTTCCGTTGCGGCATAAACAAGGAAGGTAGCTGGCGCCATCGCCCAACAATGATGAAGGCGCTGCTTGAAGGTCGAAAGGTTCAGGACGCTTCATGGCCTCCATGGCCCATTGGGCTTGTTTTCGCCACAAGGCTAGATCTCTCAATTGACCTTCGGAGGCCAATCGGAAGGTAGGTACCTCCACACAGTGCTTCAGCACGCTTTCATAATCGCCCATTTGCATTGCGGCTTGGGCCAAACCGTGGTATGCCTTGATCGAAAGCCTTTGGTGTCGTCGAATGGAATTTTCGAAGGCCTTGACCGCAGGCTCCCATTCTTGCAATTTCAAGCGAAGCTCGCCCAGGGTCAGCCAAGCAGGGGCATAGTCCGGGTATTGTTGGCAAACGGCCTCAACCCTGCCCGAGGCCTTGGCGTATTCGCCCAATGCGGCCGGCTCAACGGCCTTGGCCAAAGAAGCTTCCGCTTTGCGTTGATCGACGAAAATCAAATCGTCATTTTGTGCGTAGGCCCACGATCCCAAACCCAAGACAAGGAGCCATCCTAACCCCAGGATCCCCACAGGGCTCCTCAAAAGGGCCTTTCTCAAAGCGTCCCTGTTCCAAGAAATATTAGGGAATGTCAAGATATTTATGTGTTTGCAAGGACAAGGTCCACCGGGGGTTCTCCTGAAGAAATTGCAGAAGATGCGGGGTCATGCTAAGCCTCTTGTCCCATTCCGGCTGTACATACAGAAGGCAATCTTGATGGAGTTGGTCCAAAAAACCTAAGGCCCATGGCATATCGGAGGGATGATAAACGACGACTTTGAATTCATTAGCAACGGATAAGCACTCCGGTAGGGGAGCTTTGAACTTTTTGGGGGAGAGACAGATCCAGTCAAATTCACCACGAAGGGGGTGGACCCCGGCAGTTTCCAGCCATACCTGCAGCCCTGCAGCCCGCAGTTGCTTGCTTAATTCCGTAAGGTCATAGAGGGAGGGTTCACCTCCTGTAATAACAATGTTAGGAGAACCCGAACGAAGGGCATCATGGACCAATTCGTCCACGCTTCGCAACGGGTGTTTCTCGGCATCCCAAGAGGCTTTGACATCGCACCAAACACATCCTACATCGCAACCCGCAAGGCGAATGAAATAGGCGACTTGACCGGTATTTCTTCCTTCCCCTTGCAAACTAAGAAACTGCTCCATGATCGGTAACTGAACCGATTGCGGGCTGGGTTTTGCGACTTGGGCCGCCATTTTGGGGGTGGGAAAGGGAGTTTAAGAGGCGTTTGCGGCTTGCCAGGTATTGGTCAAGAGGCTCGCGATGGTCATAGGGCCTACGCCACCGGGAACAGGGGTGATTGCCCTGCACAGGGGAGCAACTTCGTCGAAGGCCACATCCCCACGAAGGACAAAGCCTGACGGTCTGTGGCGGTCTTCAACCCGGGTAGTCCCCACATCCACCACGACTGCACTGGGTTTGACCATGTCGGCCGTGACAAAGCCTGGTTTCCCCATGGCCGCCACCAACAAATCCGCTCTCAAGCAATGCTCCTTGAGATCTTGGGTTTTCGAATGGCAGAGGGTAACCGTGCAATTGCCTGGTTCTCCGGGCCTCGCCAACAGCTGCGCCAGGGGAGAACCCACGATGGCGCTCCGACCAAGGATCACGGCATGCATCCCGCCGGTGACGATACCGTTTCTTCGTAACAATTCACAAATCCCCGAAGGGGTGGCCGGCAAAAAGGCAGGGAGGCCTAAGGCCATGCGCCCGACATTGACGGGGTGAAAACCGTCCACATCTTTGGTGGGATCAATGGCCAGGTTGATGACTTGGGCATCGATGTGGGGAGGCAAAGGGAGTTGTACGATGAATCCATCCACTCGGTCATCGTGGTTGAGTCCATTCACCACCGACAGGAGTTCCTCTTGACTGATATCGGATGCGAACCGTAGCAGCCTGGACTCGAAGCCTACCTCGGCACAGGCCTTGATTTTGTGCGCGACGTACGATTCACTACCACCATCGTTCCCCACCAAAACGGCTGCCAACAAAGGGGGTCGATGGCCTGCCGCCCTGCGCTGGGTGTTGGCCACCTTCAATTCTTCTCGAATTTGTGCGGCAGTGCCTTTGCCGTCAAGAAGTAGGGGGGAAGACATTTGTAAGATGGTTGACTAACGTTTTAATCCAATTTGAGCACCGCCAAAAAAGCACTTTGGGGTATTTCGACATTGCCTACTTGGCGCATGCGTTTTTTGCCCTTTTTCTGTTTTTCGAGAAGCTTGCGCTTACGGGAAATGTCTCCTCCGTAACATTTGGCCGTTACATCTTTGCGCAGGGCTTTGAGGGTTTCTCGAGCGATGATTTTGGCGCCAATGGAGGCTTGGATAGCGACTTCAAACTGCTGACGGGTGAGGAGTTCCCGTAGTTTTTCACACATTTTCTTGCCCAGATCATAGGCTTTGTCGGCATGAATCAGGGCGGACAGGGCATCCACCGGCTCGCTGTTGAGCCGTATATCCATGCGCACCAATTTGGATTGGCGGTATCCGATCAAATGGTAATCGAAGGAGGCATAACCGCGGGATATGGTCTTGAGTTTATCGTAGAAGTCAAAGACGATTTCCCCAAGCGGCATATCAAAGGTGATCTCGACTCGGTCACTGCTGAGGTAGGTCTGGTTGGTGATCACGCCACGTTTGTGCATGCACAGGGCGATAACGGGCCCTATATAGTCCGCCTTGGTGATGACCTGGGCGTGAATATAGGGTTCTTCAATAAAGTCAATATGGCTTGGATCGGGTAGATCGGAAGGGTTGTTGACGGTGAGCATTTCCCCCTTGGTGGTCATGCAGAAATACGATACGTTGGGAACGGTGGTGATGACGGTCATGTTGAATTCCCGCTCCAATCGCTCTTGGATGATTTCCATATGCAACATCCCCAGGAATCCGCATCGGAACCCAAAGCCCAATGCCGCCGAAGATTCGGGCTCAAAGACCAAGGAAGCATCGTTCAATTGAAGCTTTTCCATGGAGTCCCTAAGTTCCTCATAATCTTCGGTATCTACAGGGTAAATTCCAGCAAAAACCATGGGTTTAACCTCTTCAAAACCTTTGATTCCTTCTTCGCAGGGTCGTTCAAGACTGGTGATGGTATCGCCCACCTGGACTTCTTTGGCTTGTTTGATCCCCGAAATGATGTAGCCCACATCGCCAGTTTCGACGTACTCTCGGGGTTGGGGCTTCATTTTGAGGATTCCGATCTCATCCGCCCCGTATTCCTTCCCGGAATTGAAGAACTTCACCTTTTCGCCGCTACGGATTCTTCCGTTAAATACCCTGAAATAGGCGACCACCCCTCGATAATTGTTGTACATGGAGTCAAAAATCAAGGCCTGCAAGGGCGCAGAAGGGTCTCCTTGGGGAGGAGGGATTCTTTGGACGATGGCCTCGAGGACTTTGTCCACACCAAGGCCGGTTTTACCACTTGCAGGGAGAATATCTTCTCGTTGGCAACCGATGAGCTCGACAATTTGGTCTTTGACCTCCTCGGGAGAGGCGGAAGGTAAGTCCATCTTGTTCAGGACTGGAATAATTTCCAAATCATGCTCCAAGGCAAGATAAAGGTTGGATATGGTTTGCGCTTCGATGCCTTGAGAGGCATCCACAATGAGCAAGGCGCCCTCGCAGGATGCGATGGCTCTGGAGACCTCGTAGGAGAAATCCACGTGGCCGGGAGTATCAATCAAATTCAAAATATAGTCTTGATTATCAAGCCTATAATTCATTTGGATCGCATGGCTTTTGATGGTGATACCCCGTTCACGTTCCAAATCCATGTCGTCGAGGGTCTGGGCTTGAAGATCCCTGTCCTCCACCGTGTGGGTGATTTGGAGTAAACGATCAGCCAGGGTGCTTTTCCCGTGGTCAATATGGGCGATAATACAAAAATTCCGGATATGCTTCATTCGGCCACAAAAGTACTTAATATCTCCGCCAAAGGGGTATTTTAAAAGCAGATTAAACCTTCCTTTGGAGCTCTGAAAATACTTTTTTAGCCCTAAACGGTCTTAATTTTCGGTTTGTCTAAAAGTCATTCCTTGAAATCTATTTTTCAACGCATCAAGGTGCCTGCATTCTTCCCTGGATTTCGGGGTTTGATGTGCATGGCCCTGCTTACCTTGTCTGGTGGAAACGTCACGGCTCAAACCTATGCCATCAGTACAATTCCTTTTTCGCCCATGCCCTATGCGGGTGCTGCTTTGACCGGGGAATTCAGCAGCGCCGATGATGGAGTCGCTGGTCCTTACCAAATCGGATTCTCGTTCTGTTATTTCGGGAACAACTACACCCAGTTTTGGGTAGGGACCAACGGCTGGATTAGCTTCTCTCCCGGTCAGCCGACGACGTACACCTCAGCGTCCATTCCGAGCACCGGTGCCACCGTGCCCAAGAATTGTGTCATGGGTCCATGGCAAGATTGGTGGTCCAACCTGAATGGAAATGGCACGATTTCGTACCAAACGGTAGGTTCTTATCCCAACCGCAAATTGGTGGTTTCCTACCTTCAATTGCCCATGTTCCAGTGCACCTCATTGCAAGGGACCTTTCAAATAGTTTTGAACGAATGCAACAACACCATTGAAATTCATATCGACAACAAACCCAATTGCACAACGTGGGCAGGCGGCACCGCGGTCCTGGGGCTCCATAATGCAACAGGCACGGTAGCCTATGTGGTGAACAGTGCCAATATCGGCGCACCGCTACCAGCATGGTCCCGCAATTCCACCCAATGGGTGGTTTCTCCTACGACGCCAGGCTTAACCTACCCTAATTCTTCTCAGAGCGAAGGATGGTTGTTCTCGCCCATTGGGCAATGCCAAGGTATTTATTTTGGTGGTTTTAAATCCATCGATACCACTTCTCGCTGGCCGGTGGTCAATCCTCCATGCTATTCCAAGCTCATTGGCCTCAAGGCCAAATCCGGTGCGCTCATATGCAGCAGCATTGATACCAACGGAACAGACTTCCGGCTGTACGATCCTGCGGGGCAGTTGATGCAAATCCGGAAGGTGTCCTTTACATGCAACGGTAACCGCGTGGATTCGATCACGGTGGAGTCCGCGATTGATTTTCTGGTCAATGGCGACCACCATTTGGTGATCCGAAGGGGTTTGGATAACAACACGCTGTTGGGAGATTGTGGTTCCGGGACTCAGGAATTTGACACGATAATTGTTCGATTGAACACCTGTTACGAGTACAATACCCCAATCCGCATGCGCAATGTGGACGTTCAGCCCAACAACCGGGATATTGTGCTCACCTGGTCGACCCCAGAAAATTTTGACACCACGTTTTTTAAGCGTTACATTCTTTACAAAAACGACAGCCTAAACTCGTCTCGCTGGTACCGGTTTGCTTCGGTGGCTAACCTCCAAGACACCGTCTTGACCACCACCGTTCAAGACCCCACCGAAGGGCCTCGTGATTTTTTAGCCGTTTTGGAAATGAAATACTACGGGCAAACCGATTTTGGGGATTCGGTCAATAATATTTTTCTGCAGGCAGGAGATACGACCCTTAACAACGGGAACAGGGGAGTAGGACTAATTCGTTGGCCGGCTTACAAAGGTTGGCCTAATTCGAAGTACAATGTCTTTGTCACTGCAGTCAATGATACAGTGGGATTATGGGTTGGCTCCACCACCGATACTACCTTCGGAATTCAGAAAGGAACCAAACTAGGGAGGTACCGGCTTTGGGTTCAAGCGGTGAACGACGACAGTTCTTTGGTGGCACACTCAAACCGTATTTTCTTTGATATCATCGATCGCCCCGTGATTGTTTTCAACGTGATTACGCCCAACGGGGATGGGGCAAATGATAATTTCACGATCAAGGATATTGATTATTTCCCCGGAACCAAAGTCGCCATCTTTGATCGTTGGAACCAGTTGGTATTTAGCAGCGAGGACTATCGTAACGATTGGTCGCCTACCAATCTGCCGGCAGGAAATTACTATTACACCGTGAGGGTGATCGACAAAGATCCGGTTTACGGCCCCCTTCAAATTATCAAATAAATGAGAACTTATCTGACGTACCTCCCAAAGGTTTTGACTCTGCTCACTTCCTTCCTCTTCATCCACGGAAGCGCCCATGCGACCCATATTGCCGGTGGCAACATTACGTACACCAAATTGGCCAACCCCAACGAATATCAAATTACCTTGACCATCTACCGGGATTGCAATTCGATCATGCAGGGACCGTTCTCGACGTCCAACATGAACATGTACTACCGGAACGGTTGCGGTCAAACCTATACGTTGCCCGTCACCTGGGTTCCTGGTACGGGGATTGAGGTTGTTACGGCCTGTACCATAGACCCCAGCACTTGCAACGGTGGAACGCGTTATGGATTGCAGGAATACAAGTGGACCGGGACGGTGACCTTGCCTTTCTCGGCCACAACCCCTACCTGCAACGATTGGTATTTTGTTTGGGGAACAAGCGTCAATGCCGGTTGGTGCTGCCGAAATACGAACAATACCCTCGGGCCCGCTCCTGGACAACAGAATTTTTTTATCGATTCTTACCTCAACAACAACATCCCTGCAGGCAATACCTCTGCTCGCTTCAACTCGTTTCAGGTCCCGGCGTATTGCATACAGGAGCCGGTAACGGTAGTCTTTGATGTTTCTGAACCTCAAGGAGACTCTGTGGTTTACTCTTTAACTTCTGCTTTGACGGGGTGGAATGTGAATGCCAATTATTTGGCACCCAGAACCCCCCAGGTTCCAGCCAATGTAGTCGGAAATCAAATCGCGATTAATCCCAGCAACGGTAATATCAGCTTTTTCTCCAACACGCAACAAACCTCAATTTTTGTCCTGAAAGTTGACGAATACCGCAACGGCGTCTTGGTAGGTTATGTAAAGGTCGATGTTCAAGTCATCTTGGGCATTGGTCGTTATTGCGATAATATTCGTCCTGCCTTCAAGTTTGACTCGACGGCTGTGCAGTGCACCACCGATACCGCCTTCAAAGTTGAACTCAACTCCTTGGTGGCTTGCAATTCCATTGCTCGAAATGGCTCGGAATTTAGACTATATGACCCTGACGGGGATCTGGTCCAAATCCAGGAAGCCAGGCCCGATACCTGCATCAGCGATGGTCGTACCCGTAATATTTGGGTGCGATTGACCAGAGGTTTTGAAAAAAATGGTCGTTATTATTTGGTTAGTCGCAAAGGGACCGATAACAACACCTTCGGAAATCGTTGCGATTTGTTTATGAACGAGTTTGATACGTTGATCATTAACGTGAGCAATTGCCCGGATTATCGAGCGCCCTTGTTAATGGAGAACGTGACGCTCGACACCGTCAACGAAAATGCAGTCATCCTGAATTGGAGAATTGACCCGAACAACGATACATTGAATCGCGCTTGGTTTAACGGGTACAACCTATACCGTTACCGACCGGGGGAAAATCCCATTCGTTTGACCAATCGTTTTTGGATTGAACCGTCCGTAGATTCTCTTCGACACCGGGATGTTTACGCCCCGGTATTGCCCAAAGACGAGCCCATAAGCTACAACGTAGACCTCAACCTCATCAACGGTATTCGGAATATACGGTCTCGCACGTTATCGACCATTCGTCTCGTGAATGAGCCTGAAACATCGATCGATGATTCGGTGATGTCTTTGCGTTGGAACGGATATTTGGGATGGGACACGGCCAAATATCAAATCGAGCGATTGGACCTTAAGCGACCTGAACTGGGTTGGGTGGTTGATACAGCCAATTGGACGGATACCCTGCTGTCGTATCGAAAACCCCGCAAGAAAGGCCAGTACAAACTCCGATTGTACACGGAGCGACCCGACGCTGTTTTCCGGTCGTATTCCAATGTTTTGGAGTTCGGTGTACCGTATCGGGAAGTGGTAGTACCCAATGTTATTACGCCCAACGGTGATGATATCAACGACAAGGTTAAGATCAAATACCTGTACCTGTACCCGGGTTCACGGTTTACCTTGTTTAATCGATGGGGTCAAACGGTTTTCCATTCCGATGATTACCAAAACGATTGGGATGCACCGGGCCTTGAAGCTGGGAATTATTATTATTTACTCAAGGTAAATGATGATGGTAACGACGTTTCGTACTCGGGGACTATTCGCGTTATTCGTTAGAAAATTACCTTAGAATTTGCCTTTGGGTTTGGAAAGTTGGTAGCGTTCAATTTTGTTGTAAAGGTGTGAGCGTTGAATGCCGATGCTTTCAGCGGTTTTGGCGATGTTCCACTGATGTTCTTTGAGTTTAAGCTCCACGAAAATCTTCTCGGTGAGTTCTTTGAATCGTTGAAAATTCTCTTCCTCCAAGGTAGAAATAATGGACTGATGTTCAGCTTCTTTATTGTGATCGATCAAATCCACTTGGTTGCCTTCCAACACGATGGGTTGTATCAATTGTTGAATATCTTTTCGGGTAATGTTGGGGCCAGCAAGGATGGCAAGGCGCTCAACGGCATTTTTGAGTTCACGCAAATTACCTGTCCACGGTAGGGCCTGCAAAGCGCGGAGGGCGTCCGGTTCAAATTGCAGGGACGGAAGCTGGTATTGTTTGCAAATTCGGTTGAGATAAATGCCCGCGAGCATGGGGATATCTTCGCGGCGCTGTTGAAGAGAAGGCAAATGAACGAGGATTACGCTGAGGAGGTGGTACAAATCCAACCTGAATTTACCTTCGTCGATGAGCTGAACGAGGTCCTTTTGACTACCTGCCAGGATTCGAACCCCGTGACGGCCTGAAGATCCTTGGTTCTTGGAGGATTCCAACAGGCGAACCAAGGTCAATTGTGCAGGGCCAGGCAAATCCGCAATTTCATCCAGGAACAAGGTTCCTCCCAAGGCTTGGTTATAATAGCCTTTGGGCAAGAGGGCATCTCCCGAAGAATCGCTATGGCCAAATAGCTTTAGTTCTAAATTATCCGCCGGGATCGTAGCACAGTTCAAGGAAACGAAGGGGCCGTGATTTCGGGGGCTAAGGCGATGGATGAATCGGGCAATCCATTCTTTGCCGGTACCGGCTTGCCCACTTATTAAGATACGAACATCGGTTGGGGCTACCCTTTGCAAGGTTTCTTTGAGACTAAGGAGGGCAGGGGATTGTCCTTGAAGTTCTACAGGATCCAGATCATCCTGGGTCCACGTGATGGCTTCTTGCTTAAGTGCACGAATTTGAAGGGCATTCCGAATGGTAATCAGCAGCCTGTCCAAATCCAAGGGTTTGGTGATGAAATCGAAGGCCCCAAGTTTGGTGGCTTCGACAGCGGTCTGCACATTCCCATGGGCTGATATCATGATGATCGGCATTTGAGCGTAATGCCTCGCACAATGGGAAAGCAATTCAATGCCATCCATACGAGGCATTTTGATATCGGACAGGACCAAGTCGAATTCACGGTCTCCAAGGATTTGAAGAGCCTGTATCCCGTCGCCGGCCAATTCTACGTCAAAACCCTCGCCCTCAAGGATATCCTTGAGGCTATCCCTGATGGTGGCCTCGTCGTCAACAACAAGAATCCTCATAAGCATTGTCTAATTTACTATACAAAGTTAGAGAATTTGTTTAAAACTGAAATTATCAAGTGAAAATGGGTAGAATTTAACAAAAAAGGTTGCGCTATAAGCCAGATTCTGTATGCCTTGCGGCATTTCCACCATTTATCTAAGCGGCCTACCCCCCGGGAACGCGCGAGCAGCGCTGCCCCGGTATACACGGCCTTGCAACCCAGGAGGTTTACCCCAAACCGATGTCACCATCGGAGCGCGTGAGCTCTTACCTCACGTTTTCACCCTTGACCTTGCGGTCGGTTCTTTTCTGTGGCACTTTCTACCGGGTTACCCCGGCCTTTGTTTCCAAAGCCTGGCGCTCTGCGTTGTCCGGACTTTCCTCCAGCACCGAAGTGCCAGCGGCGGAACGCGCAACCGCAACGAAGTTACGCTCCGTAGAGGGTACTTTGGGCGGCCTTGAGGATGGCCTCGGTTTCTTCGCGGGTATTGGATTCGGCGTAAATTCTCAAAACAGGTTCGGTGCCCGAGGCGCGAAACATTACCCAGTCGTTCTCGTTGAGCCAGCATTTGTACCCATCGGTCGATTCGGTTCGTTGAACGGTATAGGGTCCGAAGTGGGTATATGCCCCTTTAGCCAATTTGCTCATAACTTCTGCCTTGTGAGAATCTTCGATGTGCAAGTCCCAACGGTCGTAGCAAAAGGTCCCTGAAATGGCATAAACTTCCTGGATAAGTTCTTCCAAGGTTTTGCCCGATTTGGCCATGTATTCCATCAGGGTCAAACCGATCCATATCCCATCCCTTTCGGGGATATAACCGTCAATGGCAATGCCACCTGACTCTTCGCCGCCCACCAAAACACCCCCATGGCACATGATTTCGCAGATGTATTTGAAGCCAATAGGGGTTACCTCAAGTTCCAGGCCATAATGTTCGCATACTTTGGCAATTCGGGGACTTACCGAAAAGGAAACGACTACGCGGCCTTTACGTTCTTGGACACCAGCCAAATAAGCCACCAATAACATCAAAATATGATGCGAATCCACAAAATTCCCCGAAGCATCCACAAGCCCTATGCGGTCGGCATCACCGTCCACGGCCAGTCCAATTTTCAAGTGGGATTGATTCGCCATGGTCGTGGAAAGCTCATGGAGATTGCGAGCTATGGGCTCAGGGGCCTGACCGTTGAAACCGGGATTGTGTTGGCAATGCAGTAAATGGGCCTTGGGAAACAAGGTCGGAATCACGCGTTGCCCCGCACCGTACATGGCATCGAAGGCGAGGCCATGGGAAATCCCTGCAATAGCGTCCAAATCAAAATTCGAACGAATTTTATCAAGATAAGCCTGCATTAAGTCCAGTTTCTGGACCATTCCTTGCGAAATCCAATGATCCACCGCATGAGTCAGGGTGGGAACCTCCTCCGGAATCAGGGCCTCGACCTCACTGATCATGGAAGGAATGGCAGGACCTCCGTAATGGGCTTTGATTTTGAATCCGTTGTAAGCCGGTGGATTATGGCTGGCCGTGAGGATGATGCCCGCTTGGGCACCCTTTTGAAAGGTGCCTAAGGAAACCATAGGTGTCGAAACAAAATCGTTTTGGTCCCACAGAACTTTGACCCCATTTTGGGCCAGAACGGTGGCTACCACCTCGGCAAACATGCGCCCACCAAAGCGGCAATCCGAGCCTAAAACAACCGTAGGATGCGAATGATGCGCAAGAAGCCATGACGCCGTACCCTGAGCAACCCGGGCTACCTGATCAACGGTGAATTCACGAGCAATAATGGCCCGCCATCCATCAGTTCCAAATTTAATTTTCATGCCCCAAAGATAATTTACAGGACCCGATGCCCGGGCCATGGCTCAACTTAGTGCTTGGTAGGCCCATATCTTAGTACTTTTGCAGGGAATTAAGCATTTTTCCATGAAAAAAGACAGCTTGGACCAAGACTTTTTGGCCCTAATCGCATTGCGAAATCAATTGGTTGGATTGAATTATTCGGACCCGACCTACGATGAAGTAGAAGACGCAATGACCGATGCCGAGGATGCCTTTAACCAAGAACATGGGTCCTATTTGGAAGCCAAACTTCAGAAGATCCATGAAGCTCATTTTCCAGGCCAAGAAGTATTGTTACCCACTGCTTACATGGCTTCAGGATACAACGAATCTGTCATCGAAGAGGGATCCTATGAGTTGCCCATGGATGAAGGCATCCTGGTGGATTGGGAATTAGCGGGACAACCTGCAAGGAGGGCCAAATTGGTTTTGGTACCTGCACCCTTGCGTTTCATGCTCTTTGATGGGGAAGCTTTGCAATTGCTATGGTCCAATGAGGAGGAGGATTTGTTCCATACCCCACAAATTCAAGATGTTCTTTAATGGAATGGCCACTTTTAATTTGCTTGCCATGAATAGCCTCGCCATGAACAAAATCCAAAGTTTAGGCCTTGGCATTTTCCTGTTTTTGATGTTAGGATGCCAGTCCAACAGCCCTGAGCCGCCAGCCACCACCGGTCTGTTCTTGCAGTTAGGTCATGTTTACGAAATGGGACCACCTCCAGGCGCCGCTGTTCCGTTGGTTCTTAACCAAAGTTGGTTACCAACCACCTTGAATCAAATCGAGATCAACCATTGTCAATATTACTTAACTGGTTTTGCTTTGCAGCGTTCGGACAGTTCCTGGCTGGAATTTCCCGATGCGGTAGCCTATGCGGATTTGGAGCGTCAATTACAATATTCTTGGAAAATTTCGGATACAGCCCCTTCCGGAACATTTATCGCTTTTCGACTGGCCGTGGGGATTGATTCCCTGCGAAATCACAGCGACCCTGCGTTATGGCCGGTATCCAATCCACTTTCTTTGCTTAACAGCGCCCATATGCATTGGAATTGGAACACAGGTTATATCTTCTTCAAATTGGAAGGACAGTATCAACGGACGGATCCGCCCTTGAACGGAGGCTTTTCCTACCACTTGGGTGGGGATACCTATTATCGCCCTGTGACCTTGCGCTTTCCCCCCACCACCTTGAACAAAGTAGCGGAAACCATGATGGTTGAATTGCGTATGCGTCAGTTTTTTGACGGCGGTCATACCCATTGGATCACCGATTCTTCTTCCTTTTCTCATGCCTCCCTGGGTGACCGGGTTGCCGAGAAATTAGCCTCCAACCTTGCCGGGGCTTTTGCGTGGAAAGGAATTATAATCAACAATCCTTAAACTGTAGAGCAAATGGTCTCCCCTCGATTTTCCTGGATGCTGTTTCCAGTCCTGTTGTTGATGGGTTGTGAGTCCGATCAGCCCAAGGTTTTCCCTGCGCCCACAGCCTTCCCTGTGGATATGCCGCCACCCGGTCTGGGTTTTCCATCGTTGCCATGGCCCTCGGATAATCCCGCTACGGTGGAGGGGGTGGCCTTGGGCCGTCAACTTTTTTATGACAAAGCGTTGAGCTTGGATCGGACTGTGGCCTGTGCCTCATGCCATTTGCCCAATCATGCCTTCACGGATACCTTGGTGTATTCACGCGGTGTCAACGGTACGCTCGGAACTCGCAATGCCATGCCTGTTTTCAATTTGTTATGGGCAAATCGCCTCTTCTGGGATGGGCGTTCTCCCAACCTCAGGGACCAGGTGGTTCAGCCTGTTCAGGATCCTTTGGAGATGCATTTGCCCTTGGAAGAGGCCCTCTCCAGGCTTCGAGGTGATGCGTCGTACCGAGAGCGGTTTGGTAGGGCCTTTGGCGACGAAACCGTGAATGTGGAGCGTTTCCAAAAAGCCCTGGAGCAATTTCTTTTGTCCATGACTTCCTGGCGTTCCAAATTTGATAAGGTCCGTATGGGTCAGGTCACCTTTTCTCCTGCCGAGCAACGCGGCTTTGATTTGTTTATGCGGGAATACACAGCCCCGGGTTCCGGTCGTCCGACGGGAGCAGATTGTTTCCATTGCCACGGGGGTGCGCTGTTTACCAATCGTTTGTTTGAGAACAACGGATTGGATTCGGTCCTCCAAACTGGCTACCAGGTGGTTACCGGACTGGCGGGCGATCGAGGTAAATTCAAAGTGCCTTCCCTTCGCAACGTAGGCCTCACCGCACCGTACATGCACGATGGTCGCTTGGCCACCTTGGAAGAAGTCATCGATCATTATGACCATGGCGTCGTGCAGAGCAGCACCTTGAACGCCAACCTCAGGGTTCAAACCGGTGGTCTGAGGTTGAGTGCTCAAGACAAGGCGGACCTTATTTCCTTTCTTCATACCCTGACCGACAGCACTTTGGCATCCAACCCTGCCTACGCCGAGCCTTGAGGTCTTGTTTCAGCGGATGTTGTTGGTGGATTTTGATCTTGACGTCTTGTGCAGATCAGAACAGCGATTCCATTGCCCTAAGAACTACGAGTTCAGCAATTGGGCAAGCCCTCTTTGAGGATCCCCGATTTTCCAGCGATGGTCGAGTTTCATGTGCATCATGCCACAAGGCCGAACATGCCTTTGCGGACAACGTAGCCTTTTCAAGAGGGGTTTGGGGTAGGCAGACTCTACGCAATACACCTACCTTGGTTGGTCTCCCCTGGGATATTCCGTTGATGTGGGATGGGGGAGTAACCCCGTTACGTCACGGTAGTCAAGGAATTTTGGCAGCGTTGACCGCGCATCGAGACCAGGATATGAACCCTGTTGATCTGGAGAGGAAATTGCAGCATTTTACCCGGTACAAACTGATTTTAAATAGATTGTATCCGGGTCAACCGTTGGCGGCAGGCTATCTATTGGCTATCCGGGATTATGTAAAAAAGATAGGACTCCTTTCGAAGAGTGGGGATCCAACCACCGAACACTCGATAAAAAGCGCGCCCAAGCCCACTCATCGGAATATTGAACAAGGTTTGGCTTTGTTCAGAGGCAAAGCGGCCTGCATTCGTTGTCATCACGGTCCCTCGTGGACCGATGGACGTTTCTATAATTTGGGTGTGGATTCCTCGGATCCCGGTAGGGCTGCCATTAGTTTGTTGGAAGAGGACCGAGGGCGATTTCGAACACCGCCACTGGTGCACCTTTCCAAGACCGCTCCTTACTTTCACAACGGCTCTGCAGCAAACTTAGAAACTGTGTTGCAACACTATACCGATGGAGCGGGTGAAGCAGGGCGAATCCACCTTAATCCAGAGGAAAAACAGGCTTTGCTGGCCTTCCTGCGGACGCTGTAATTCTTACCAAAGAAATTACGGGATCTCGATCCCGTAAAAGCCTTTGGTACCATTGGGGTACAGGCCTTCGATGAGCAGACCGCCTTTTTTGCCGCGTACCAGTTCTCGCAAGGCCTTGGGGCTGTTGACCTCAGTTTTGTCCACCTTGGTGATAATGAAACCCTCTCGGATTCCGCTTTCTTTCAATTTACCGCTTCCAAGTTTGCTGATTTTGATTCCTGATTCCAGTTTGAGGCTCTCGAGTTCTTTGCGGGAGGCACGCTCCAGTTTGGCGCCCAGCCAATCGCTTTCCTCTTCTTTGGGAGCAGCTTTGACCAATTCCGCTTTACCGTCTGCATTTCGTAATTTGACTTCAAAGATTTGTGATTTCCCCTTGCGGTTGATTTCCAAAGCTACTTTTTCCCCCGGTCTTTTGCGGCCTACGATTTCCATGAGTTCAGGGGTGGATTTGATGCTTTGCCCTTCGACCTTGGTGATCACGTCGCCTTTGAGGATACCCGCTTCTTCGGCAGCCGAATTCGGCATGAAATCGGCCACGTAGGCTCCGGCGATGACCTCGAGACCTTCGCTTTCAACCAAGGCTGCATCCACATCCCTGATTTGGATGCCCAGGAAACCACGCTGCACGGTTCCGTGGACCTTGAGGTCTTCCACCACTTTGGTCACCAAATTGGCAGGAATCGCAAAGGCATACCCTTGGTAAGCTCCGTTGCTGGATGCGATGGCCGTGTTGATCCCGACCAATTCCCCTTGGACATTGACCAACGCACCGCCGCTGTTTCCCGGATTGACCGCGGCATCCGTTTGGATGAACGCCTCCAGGCTGGTGCCTCCACCCAAAATGTTAATGTTACGGGCTTTGGCCGAAACAATCCCTGCGGTGACTGTGGAATTCAAATTAAATGGGTTGCCAACAGCCAAAACCCATTCACCGATCTGGAGTTTATCGGAATTCCCTATTTTGACAAAGGGTAAATCGTTGGCTTCAATTTTGACGACGGCCAAGTCGGAACTTGGGTCCTGACCTATCACCTTGCCGTTGAAACTCCGTTTGTCGTTCAGGATGACTTCGATTTCATCCGCTTCTTTGATGACATGGTTGTTGGTGACGATGTACCCATCTGCGCTGAGAATTACACCGGAACCGGAGCCCATTTGAGGTCCCCTCGGCATCATGTCCGGTCCGTTGAAAAAGTCACGAAACATATCCATACCCGGAGGTATATCGCCTCTGAAAGCTCCTTGAGCACTGCCCTTGGTTTTGATATGCACGACACAGGGAGTCACCATGGCCGCCGTGGTTACAAAATTGGGGTGTTCCACAATATGCTCCGGGAAGGCCGTCAAAGTGACAGGTGCAGAGCCCCAATTGGCTGGATGCAAGGCAGGTCTTTTTTGGAGACCGTACACGATCCAAGCCCCTAGCAGGCTTCCCAAAAATGCGATGAGCACCGTAGCTCCGTATTGGCGAAATTTTGACATAGGAAGAGTTTTTGATTTAACCGAATTACCCAATGAATGTTCAAAAATCGTGCCAAAAACTGGGAATCGCTGATTGAACGTTCCCTTGGCTCCGTTAGTATGTTTGCCAATGCGGAGACATCACGGTTGAATCGATATGCAATTTGAATTCTATAAATACCAAGCCTGCGGTAATGATTTTGTGTTGGTGGATTTGCGCTCTCCATCCTCTAACTGGGCGAGCCAAGCCACTGATTCACGGTTTTGGCAAAATGAAACCGCCATGCGCTTATGCTGCGACCGAAGATTTGGAATAGGCGCGGATGGGATTTTGATAATATTGCCCGCTGAATCGTCAGCTACCGCTAACCCAGGCGTGGATTCCAAAGCGGCCTTTCATCTTCATTACCTAAATGCGGATGGCAAAGAGGGCTCCTTGTGCGGCAACGGTTCGCGATGTGCCGCTGCTCATGCCTTTCGCAAAGGGTATTTTGAGGGCAATAGCGGAACCTTTACCGCCAGCGATGGTGTGCATCAGGTGGTTCAGATGGAGGATGGTTCGATTGCCTTGGGAATGCAAGCGCCGAAGGATAGGAGGGTCTTGGAATTGGGGACCTTTATCAACACGGGTTCTCCGCATTTGGTGGTGCCGGTTCGGGATTTGGTGAACTATCCTGTGGAACGTGAGGGCAGGGCCCTTCGGGAGCATTCCCTTTTCTTACCCGGGGGTACCAATGTTAATTTCATGGAGGTAATAGACCTTAATCATCTGAAAATTAGGACTTATGAACGTGGCGTTGAAGCCGAGACGCTGAGTTGTGGAACGGGGGCAGTGGCCTGCGCCATATTGCATGTGCAACAAAATTTAGCCGATTTCATGGACACTTTAGCAGAAATAAATTTGCAATTCCGTGGAGGACCGATGACCGTAAGTGCCCATGTTGATTCGACCGGTTCCATGCAGCAAATTCAACTTATAGGTCCAGCATCTTGTGCCTTCAAAGGCCTTTGGATGGGATATACCGGCAAAACCTACCTTTGGTGAGTTAATTTTCATGGGTAATCCAAAATTCCAAGACCAAAGCAATCGATTCAATACAAACCATGACTTTAATAGCATCTGTTTCGGGAATTCGCGGCACCATAGGGGGTCAACCCGGTTCGAATTTGACGCCTCATGATGTGGTATCCTTCGTCAATGCCTATGCGGCCTTGTTGCTGGAACAGGGGCATGGTCGCACCGTGGTGGTTGGTCGAGACGCTCGCATTTCGGGTGATATGGTGAGCCGCTTGGTCTGCGGTACTTTGATGGCTTGCGGTTTGGACGTGATTGATTTAGGGTTGACCACCACACCAACCCTCGAGATGCAGGTGCCTCGAGTGGGGGCTGCGGGTGGTATTGTTTTGACGGCCTCCCATAACCCTGAGGAGTGGAATGCCTTGAAATTATTGGATCATCATGGTTGCTTCATTGGTTCCGAACAGGGTGCCGCTCTACTCCAAAAGGTCCAAAAAGGGGAACCCATACCTTACGCCACCGTGCACAATTTGGGGCAATACCATCAGGATGATTCCGCGTTGGAGGCTCATATTCAAGACATTTTGGCATTACCCTTGGTGAATCGACAAGCCATTGCCGCCGCAGGATTGCACGTGGTGGTGGATGGAATCAATTCGTCGGGGGCCGTGGCGGTTCCCGCCCTTTGACCCAATTAGGGGTCCATCGAATTGAGGTATTGAATGACGAGCCCAACGGTCGTTTTGCGCATAACCCGGAGCCGCTTCGGGAGCATTTGGATGAAATTTGCACGGAGGTGGTATCCCGTCAAGCCCACATGGGCATCGTGGTGGACCCCGATGTGGATCGGCTCGCCTTCGTTATGGAGAACGGGGAATTGTTTGGGGAGGAATATACCCTAGTTGCCGTGGCGGACTATGTCATGAGTCAAAAACCTGGACCTGCGGTTTCGAATTTGAGCTCGTCCAGGGCCTTAAGCGATGTTTGCGCTCGGTACGAACAGCCTTACCATGCCTCTCCTGTTGGCGAGGTGCATGTCGTCAAGGCGATGCGAGCATCCGGTGCTGTGATTGGCGGGGAAGGGAATGGAGGCATTATCCTACCCGATCTGCATTATGGAAGGGACGCTTTGGTGGGGATTGCCTTGTTTCTCACGCATTATGTGGAACAAGGTCTGACCATGAGCCAATGGAGGTCCACCTACCCGGCCTACGCCATGGCCAAAGAAAAGGTAACCTTTGATCCTCAAGCAGACCCTGAATTGCTCTTGCAACGTTTGGCCGATGCCTTTCCGAATGCGGTAAAGAATTGGTCCGATGGACTCAAACTTGATTTGGAGGAGGGTTGGTTGCATGTCCGAAAATCCAATACCGAACCCATATTGCGTATTTATTCCGAGGCTAATCATGCGCACGCTGCCGCTGAACTCGCCTCCCAAGCCCGTCAAATCCTAGGTTCATGACCAACGACCTCCCCCGCATTTATTTGGATAATTCTGCCACCACCCCGATACACCCGGAGGTGGCTTCGGCCATGTCCGAGCTCTTGGTTCGATGTTACGGAAATCCCTCCTCCATACATTTCCTGGGAAGAGAATCACGCATCATCATCGAAAAGGCTCGCAAAAGCATGGCCCAAGCGTTAGGCTGTTCGCCTTCGGAGATTTTCTTTACCTCTGGTGGAACCGAGTCGGATAACATGGCTTGCCGTTGTGCGGTCGAAAATTTAGGCATTCGTCGTATCATATCTTCATCGTTGGAGCATCATGCCATTACCCATGTCTTGGAACAGCTACATAAAGTACATGGCACCGAAATTTGTTGGTTGCCCAACGACGCCCAAGGCATTTTGGATTTGAACCAACTCCAGCGATGGTTGAAGGAGTCAAGGGATTTGAATATTCCAACTTTGGTCACCCTGATGCACGGTAACAACGAAATCGGTAATATGCTGGAAATCGAGAAGGTCGCTGCCCTTTGTAAAGATCATAACGCACTTTTTCATTCCGATATGGTCCAAACCGTTGGCCATTATCCATTGAATTTCACGGAGATGGGTTTGGATATGGCCAGCGGATCTGCTCATAAATTTTATGGACCCAAAGGGGTAGGGTTTATCTATATCCGCGGTGGGCTATCGTTGGGCGCTATGTTGGCAGGCGGATCTCAAGAAAGAAATATGCGTGGTGGTACCGAAAATTTACCGGGAATCGCAGGCATGAGTTTGGCCTTGGAATTGTCGGTATCGAGCATGGATCAACGGCGTGAACGCATTGCGAGATTGAAGAATAGGCTCAAGCAGGGAATCCTGGAGGCTATCCCCGGGGGTAACCTTCAACGGCAATATCGACGGACCCACCATGTACCAGGTGTTAAGCGTGTCGTTTCCGCCCCATCCCAAAGGAGAAATGTTGCTCTTTCATTTGGATATCGAAGGGATTTGTGCATCGGGGGGAAGTGCTTGCAGCTCAGGTGCGGAGTCGAGATCCCATGTGCTCAACGGAATTGGCATGCCGAACGATCGTACGGCGGTCCGATTTTCGCTGGGTTCTCACAACACCGAAGAAGAAATCGATCGTACCCTTCACGTTTTGCGTAAAATTCTACTGTACGCTTCGTAGAAAAGCCAAGGTATCCACAGCATCCGCATACCGGTCAATTTCAGGGAATTGGCATTGACCAAACTCGACCGCATGGTAACACCAGTTGTTCCATTGCGCTTCATCAAATTGATTCTTGAAGGAAGCCCGTTGTCCCCACTGAACAACGAGTTGATTGCCTGACCAGCATTGCGTTACGGGCATTGCCTCCAGGATCAGGCGGGCCAATTCTTGTTCCGATTGGTAATATTCAAAGTGCAATACGGCAAGGGGAGACGAGATCTTTGAGCTTTCCACCAAGATAACCGATCCGTTGTGGGTGAATGGCTTTCGATTCAGCATATGCAAGGCCAGCTGATAGTCTAAATTGTTTCGATAACGATGGTTGCGGCCCTCCCAAGGGTACTGTTGCAATCCGTCCAACAGTTGTTGCGGTGACATGCCCTCCGGGACCAATACCTTGGATACGTTTCGGCAACCTTTGCCGTAATAGAGAAAAATATCCTGCCCCAAACCGATCCAATCTTCTGTCTTTTCCTTGCCATCCAGGATGGCGATGGAATTTCGGTGGGATCGAAACAGGTGTGGAATTTGTCCAAAATACTGCTCAAAATAAGGTAGGGAAGAAGCTGAACCCGTAGCGATCATGGCATCCACGCGGTTGAGTTTTTCCACAATCGCGAAGCGATTTTTCCATTCAGGTTGCAAGGCCAGCAGCCCTTGAATCGCCCAGGATACGAGTCCTGCATCATCGGACGAGGGTTTGACAAGGGCCGTATGTCCTGCGATCAAGGTGCAGAGGACATCATGCAAACCTGCGAAAGGAAAATTGCCGGGGAGGATGAGCCCAACATTTCGAGGCGACCTTTGGAGGAGGAGTGCATCCTCGTCTTGGGCAAGCCACCGTTCCAGTGAACGGAGCTCCAAGGCCATGGACCATGCCTTCAGGGCTTGCTTCAGCATTTCGGGCTCGAACCAGGGGTTTTGTACGGACACCGACGAGGACCATTCCGACCAATCATCGCGATTGGAGGTCGAACCCATCCATTGACCCCACCGATGCAGCAGATGGACGAGACTCGCGGCGCTGGGGTTTGACGGCATAGGAGGGTCTTTGTTGTAAATTTGACCCGCAAAATAGGATTGAATGGCCATCATGATTACCGACCAATGCATCAATTGCGGTGCATGCGAACCGGAATGTCCCAACAACGCCATCTACGAGGGCGGTATCTCGTGGAAATATGCAGAGGGTACCCAACTTCGTGAGCTGGTTCAGCGAGCAGACGGGTCCTTGGTGCATGCCCAAGATCCCATGACTCCTGTGAGCGATGATGTCTATTTTATCGTACCCGACAAGTGCACCGAATGCGAGGGTTTTCATGAAGAGCCTCAATGTGCAGCAGTATGCCCGGTCGATTGCTGTGTACCTGACCCCGATCACGTGGAATCCAGGGCCACCTTGCTGGAAAGGAAGGAATACCTTCACGGATCATAACACTGAATTTCATTTGTCTATCCTCTGAAATTTTTCCATCGCCTTGAATCAAGTTTCTTCACGGTCTCCAAAAATTAAAGTTGGGATTCTATTCGGTGGAAATTCCCGCGAAAGGGAAGTTTCTTTTGCGGGAGGGCGGACGGTTTATGACTTGCTGAACAAAAGCATATTTGAAGCGGTACCAATTTTTGTGGATTCCTTCGGGCAATTGGTGGAATTGGACTGGCCCTTCCTGTACAAAGGTAGTATTCGCGACTTTTATCCATCCAGCCTTGCGATCCACCACCAGCCCAGGGCTTTGCTCGTTGAATCATCCAAGCTCGTTGAATCATCCAAGGAAGGGTCATCCAGGGCCTGGATGCCCTATGCCGAACAGCACGAAGAGGCTCACCTTCATGCAGAAAGTTGGAGAAAGGCCATCGGGAAACCTTTGGCCTGGGAGGACTTATCCCATCGAGTTGATTTGGTCTTTATGGCCTTGCATGGAAAGAACGGTGAAGACGGTAGGGTGCAATCGATGCTGGATTTTTGGGGAATACCCTACACGGGCTGTGGGCCTCGAGCGGCTGCATGGGCCATGAACAAAGTCGCACAGCGTCACGATATGCAGGTTGCAGGTTGGGATGTTCCAAGATTTTTGGCCATATCCAGGGCAGATTGGGTGGGGGAGAGTGCATCCGCGAGGGAACAGTGGATTGGGAAGATCATATCACAATTTCCGAACGGTTGCGTGGTCAAGGCGGCCAACCAAGGGAGCAGTATCGGTCTGACCATGTTGCGAAACGTGGATGCCTTGGCCCTTGAAGAGGCTGTCGACAAAGCCTTTTTCACGGCCAAGATCCGAAAGGCGGAATATCAGGAGGCTGGAGAAACGGCCTTGGATCGTTTGGCCGATTTTCGTACAGGTATCGGATTCCCACTGAGGGACAGAACCTCGGGGACGGTTTGGTTTTCGCCCACCGCTTGGGAATATTGGTTTCTCCATGAATTCACCGGTGATGTTTGCGATTTGGAATCCTTGGATTCAGAAACCGATGTTTTGATTGAGGAAATCATTGTTGGCAAAGAATTTTCCTGCATTGTTTTGGAAAAATCAGACGCAACAGTGTCTGCCTTGCCGCCCACAGAAATCACCTCTTCCCAAGAATTTTACGATTACCGTTCCAAATATCTTCCCGGTCTTGCACGCAAAAAAACGCCGATTGATTTGCCGGATGAACAAATTCACCTGATCCGTAGGGCCTGTGAGCATTTGTTCAAAGCCTTTGATTTCTCGGTCTATGCGCGCATTGACGGTTTTGTGACCACCGCTGGGCAGATCTATTTGAACGATCCCAATACTACATCGGGGATGATGCCTTCCTCCTTCTTTTTTCAGCAGGCGGCGGAAATTGGCCTAAGCCCTTCCGCTTTTCTTACCTACATTATCAGTGCCTCCCTTAACGCAAGGCTCAAGGCGAATCCATCTTCGATACGCTGCGGTAAACTCGCCGAACAGCTTCGTGAATCTCTTCATCAGGCGATGCAAGGGCAGGGAAATCGCAAACGAATCGGGGTACTCATGGGGGGATACTCCTCAGAAAGGCATATTTCGGTGGAGTCAGGGCGGAATATCTACGAAAAAATTTCTTCTACCGAGGGTTACGAACCCATATCCCTGTTTCTGAGCGGTAACGCCCAGCAATGGGATCTCCATGAATTGCCCATGCATCTTCATCTGAAGGATAATGCAGACGATATTTTGGCTGGTATTCGTGAGGTTTCTAGGCCAAGGGTGATAGGGCAAATCCGCAACGATTTAAAGGAAATTCTGGAGACCTTCGCCCCCAATGCCTTGGAGTACGCGAGACCTGTGGCATGGGAGGATTTGGCGAATCAAGTTGATTTTGTATTTATTGCTTTGCACGGTCGACCTGGCGAAGACGGGGCCTTGCAAGAACGATTGGACACCCTCGGATTACCCTACAACGGATCGGGGGTCCAAAGCAGTTCGCTCACCATCGATAAGTATTTAACCGGTCAAGCGCTTCGTGCATCCGGTCTGCAAGTTGCCGAACAGCGCCGAATAACATCGGATGATTGGCAAAAGGGAATCAACAATTCTTTGCTCGTGGGAGAAGGAATTTGGCCCATGATTGCCAAACCGCTAGACGATGGCTGTTCCACCGCGGTCTATCGGTTGACCTGCCGGGAAGAATTGGATGCCTATGCGCAATTGACTTTCCGCGAAGACGATCAGTGGCCCGTAGAAGCGGCTACCTTGCTGAAGGTTCCCGGATCGGATGGGTTTAACCGTTCGAAGGCATTCTTGCTCGAGGAGTTTATATCGGGACGGGAAAACGAGTATTTCTTGGAAATCACCGGCGCCATGTTGGTTGCATCCAAACCTGGAGGTCATCGGGATTACGAAGTCTTTGAGCCTTCCGAAAGCATTGCCGGCGAGGGAATCCTTAGCCTCGAAGAAAAGTTTCTGGCAGGACAAGGCACCAACATCACCCCGGCTCGCTTCGCGTTGGATCCTTCAGTACAACAAAGGATCATGGGTAGGGTGCAGGAGACGCTTCGTAAAGCGGCGGAAGTAGCCGGTGTGGAAGGCTACTGCAGGATCGACGCCTTTGTAGGAATTCCCAAAGTAGGAGATATTCGCGTGGTGATCATCGAGATCAACTCCTTGCCGGGCATGACACCGGCCACTTGCATTTACCATCAGGCGGCACTCGCAGGGTATACCCCCCATCAATTTATTGAGCGTATTATCGCGTTAGGATTTGAAAGAAAACGAAACCCATGATGTCGCCTGTTCGCAAATTTTGGATACAATTCCTGGGCCTCAACTTGTTGTTGGTCCTTGGCATCCTAGCGGCATTGAACATGTACACCTCCCACGGTGAGGAAATAGAGGTTCCAACTTTGTTGGGTAAATCGCAGGAAGAAGCAGAATCACTTCTAAGGGCCTTGGACTTGGAAGCTGTGGTAACAGATTCCCAATTTACCGAAGGTTTCGATCCTTCAGCCGTGGTTGCGACAGACCCTTCGTCCGGACTTTTGGTCAAAAAAGGCAGGAGGGTGTATCTGACCCTCAATTTGGCAGACTTGCCCATGGTGGCACTTCCCCAGTTGACGGATTTGTCCTTGCGTAAAGCCACGCTTGATTTGCAAAACAAAGGATTCAAGGTTGGGCAACTGCTGTATCAGCCCGATATAGCGCACAATGTCGTGCTGGAGGGTAGACGCAATGGCCTTAGCGTGGCTGCCGGCACCCCGCTAGCTCGTGGAACTGCCATTGATTTGGTTATTGGCATGGGCAATATGGATTCTTTGGTGGAGGTTCCTTCCCTGACCGGACTTACCTTGGACGAAGCCCGAATTTTTCTTGCTGAGTCGGCCTTGTCCTTGGGTTCCGTTAACTACTTGGGTGAGGTATCCGACAGCTCCAAGGCCCTCATCGTTCGCCAACGTCCCATGCCCGGTGGCAATAAGGGGATGGTCAAGGCGTTGGAATTTGTGGACTTATGGTTGGCCGATTGATTCGCTGTCTTGGACTTGTTGGGCTCTTGTCGTTGGCAAGTTGGGTCAAGGTTATGGCCCAGGAGGGTATTTACCCTATTCGGCATAACTCCATTCTTCGTGACCATCCTGCCCCGAGTGCAGCAAGCCTTCATGCAAGGACTCAGCGATCCACCGATACGTTGGCTTTGCCCTTCGTGGATGACTTCTCCTATTCAGGTTATTTTCCGGACCCTCAGCGCTGGGCTGATCGTCATGTTTTTCGTAACAACGATATGGCGATTCGACCTCCTGGTCAAGGATTTGTGACCTTTGATGGTTTGGATTCTACGGGCAGGCCTTACGATAACAGCGCCTTGTCCGCATCGGGTCGAGCGGATTATTTGACCTCGAGGCCTCTTCGTCTTGGAGGATATTCCTCGGTTGATTCGTTGTTTTTGACTTTTGCGTATCAACCGGCCGGTTGGTCCGAAAGCCCTGAGCCCACCGACTCGTTGATTTTGGAATTTCAGTCCAACAGCGGGTCTTGGAACAAGGTTTGGCATGCCAACGGTTCCTCGGTTCAACCCTTTCGATTTGCGGTGATTGGCCTAAGCGATCCGCAGTACCTCTACGATGGCATGCGTATGCGATGGGTCAATTACGGGTCACTTACGGGTTTGGTGGATTGCTGGCATTTGGATTACGTGTTCCTCGACGCCGGCAGGTCAAGTTCGGATACCCTCTTTGATGATCTTGCTTTGGTGCAAACCAACGCAACGTATTTGCGACCTTACCGCAGCATGCCGCTCAATCAATTTATGGAGGATACCTCCAGGTTCTTGAACCCAACCCACGGTGTATCGGTGGTGAACAACGGGAGTTCAGTAACCTACGATCGTTCTTACCGGGTCTTTGCCCAAAACGCTACCGTTCCGTTGATCAACAGCAGTCCCTTGCCTTCGTTAACCCTGGGGACGTTGAGCAGTTCGGGGTTGATTTTTCAACGGTTTGCCGTTCCAACAAGCAGTGCGGATAGCCTGACCCTGCGAATTGAATACGTGGTGCAGGCCACTGTTGACAACCTACCTCGTAACGATACCTTGAACGAGAGCGTCAAGCTGTGGAATGAGTTTGCTTACGATGATGGAACCGCCGAAACCGGCTACGGAATTAACGTGGTTGCCGGTTCTTGTGCGAATAAATTTTGGTTATCCAAACCCGATACCCTGAGGGGTGTTTGGATGTACTTCACCCAAGCTGCGGCCAATGCCTCCAACGAATTGTTTGTCCTCAAGGTTTGGTCGCAAATCCAAGAAGGGGGCAGAGCCGCTACCGAAATTTTTCGATCGCCTATCCCTTACCGTCCACGTTACGGAGATAGCATTGGGCATTTTCAATACTTTGCCATCAATCCCCCTTTATTGGTGCAGGATTCATTCTATATAGGTTGGCAACAAGAAACTCCAGGGCTTATCAATATCGGACTGGATCGCAACGATACCTTGGTCCGATACAACCGTTGGTACAATACCCAAGGGATTTGGGAGGAATCCTCCATTGCTGGTTCTTGGATGATCCGACCGGTCATGGGGGGACCTTTTCGTTATCCGGCAAGCATCCGCTCCGATGAAAATACCCTACCTACCCAATGGTCTGTGGTTCCGAATCCTGTGCAGGCCTCTAATCCGGTTATTTACTTTAAAGGCCCTGGTCAATTGAGCTCCGCCCAACTATGGAATACGGCAGGGGTCTTGATGGGTCAAATTTCTTACGAAACTGAACAAGAATCGGAAGGGTCTTATGCCTTTGAAATCCCGTCCAGGGCATTGACGCCGGGTATTTATCTGTTGTTATTAAAGGACTTTAACGGCGCCATCCACCCTTGCAAAATTCTCGTTCAATAAATTGCCTCCTATGTCTTCGAACACCATGCCCAAGAATCCATCGCAGTCCCTAACGGTGATGAACGAATTGGTCCTGCCCAACGATACCAATACGTTAAACAATTTGATGGGGGGGCGGCTCTTGCATTGGATGGATATTTGTGCAGCGATTGCAGCCCAGAAGCATGCCAACCGCATTGTGGTTACCGCATCCGTGGACAATGTGAGCTTCAATCGTGCAATTCGACTTGGGAATTTGGTAAGTTTAACCGCCAGGGTAACCCGGGCCTTTCAAACTTCCATGGAGGTTCACCTGGAGGTTTGGTGCGAAAACATTCCTCAAGGAATCCGTCATTTGTGCAACAAGGCCTACTTCACCTTTGTCGCGGTGGATGACGGCGGTATGCCAACCCCGGTTCCTGAACTGGTTCCTGAATCAGAGGAAGATCAAATTCACTTTGCAGGAGCCTTGCGCAGGCGGCAACTTAGGCTGGTTTTGGGAGGTCGAATGAAGCCCCACGAAGCCAACGAGTTACGCTCCATTTTCGAATAGAACCCGGCCTAAACCCTCGACCTTGGCGGGACTGGATTAAGGCCCCTCGAAGGGGGCGATATAGAGATCAATGCGCGAAATCGCTGTCTTTAAGTTTGGGATTTAGGCTACCCTCTTTGACTTGAAATTCAATTTGTTGAGGGCCCATGCTGATATTGACTTTATGGGGAATCAAAAGCCCTTTGCCTATATCCCTGTAGTCGGCAAAGGAACTTGTGTTGGAAGCCTCTTTACCATCAGGGCCTTTGGAGCTGCGCACTGTTTGCACTTTGAGCCCTGTACGAAGGTTGTAGAAATGACTTTCGGTATTCCCATTCAGGTATGTCCAATCCAGTCTTGCGCAGACCTCTTTGTTGAGAATGGCCGCTCCTCCCAACTTCAATTTACCGTTGGATTGAGCTAGCCACTCGATCTCCGGGCAAGGTAGGGCGTCGAGGGCTTGCTGAGCGGTTTCTTCGGCGTCTGCAGGCCGATCTCCTTGCATGCTCTTGCGGGATAGCTTTCCGTCTTTGTACAAATCGGAGGTCATCACCATGGAGCCGTTCAATTTGACCGTGGTCAAGGAAGCCAAGGGTTTGCTTTGTTTGATCTCGATTAAATCCAGATTCATGCCTTGCAGGGTGGCTGACATGACAGTGCGCATGCCTTTGACTTTGGACCATGCTTTGGCGCCGCCGGTGGCTTGGATGTACTGATTCAATACGGATTCCAAAGTCACGTTGGCCGGTAATTTGATGGCGGTGGGGTCTTCGGTGATGTCACCGTTCCAATCCACCCATTCGATTTTGCCGTCACTGTCCAAAGCCTTGAGCTTTGGGCCTATTTCTGAACCTTTGCCCACGCAGATCACGAGGCAGTTTTGAGGTTGTATCATTTTGCGAGCCATGTCTTGGACTTTGGCTGCATCAACGCCTGCTAATTCTTGCAAATAATTCCGGTAATACGAGGTCGACATCTTGTAACGCTCCTGATCGATGTAAAATCCTGCGATGGTTTGAGGATTCTGCAGAGAGATCGAAAAGGTTCCGTTGAGATAGTTGAGCACGCCCTGTAATTCTTCGTTAGGAACCAAGGTATCTCGGATACGGTTGAGTTCGAAGAAGAATTCACGCACGGCACTGTCGGTGACCGCATTACGTACTTGGGCATAGGCACGGAATTGTCCAATCAAAGGATTCCGGCTAAGGGAAGAATAGGCACCGTAGGTATAACCGTGGGTTTCGCGAAGGTTGTCAAAGAGTCGGGCATCGCTAGCCCCCAGGATGGTATTCATCACCGATGAAGGGATGACTTCGGGAGAACCAGGGTAGAGCTGTACCGTGTTCGCAATTCGAATCACCGACTGAACGGCCTCGGGACGATCCACTACCACCACACGAACGCCTTGTTGGGCCTTGGGTAAAGCATGTTTGTGAACTGGGACTGGGTTTTTGGACCAATTTCCCAAGTAATGCCGAGTTAGGCGCTCAGCAGATGCCCTATCGATATCCCCAACAATGGCCAAATAAGCGCAATTGGGCCTCAGGTACTGATCTCTAAACTGTTCACAATCAGTTAATTGAATGGACTCCAGTCCAGCGGAGGTCATGATCTCACCGTACGGGTGGTTCGCACCGTACAAAAGTTTGGACAAAACTCGTTCGGCGATGGATTCGGCACTGCTTTTCTCGGTTTCTAGATTGGAAAGGCTTTGCTTGACCAAACGTTCCAATTCACTTTGCCGATACAGGGGTTGGGTGAGCATTTCACCAACCAGAGCAAAGACAGGTTCCATGTTACGACTAAGGGCCGAAGCGTAAACGGAGGTGGCGGAGGAGGAGAGCGTCAGGCCCAGCCGGTCCACGGCTTCGTCAAATTCTTCTTTGGTTTTGTTGGCAGTCCCGCATTTGATAAGATCCCCGGTGATATTGGATAAACCGGCTTTGGAGCCTTCAAGCACGGGATCGTAGTCCCAAACCAGGGACAAACTTATGCGGGGGAGCTTGCGATTGGGGACCAAAAACACTTTGAGGCCGTTGTCCAATTCCCAGCGTTCGGCTTCGGCCCATCGAATTTCAGGGGCTGGTTGAGGAAGGGGTTTAACGCTACGATCTAGGGGTGTTTCCACCACAATGGGGGGGGTGGGGGCTACGATTTTCCTGTGATAGGATTTTGAAGGCGAAGCTTTTACGGACTTAGCTTTGGTCTGCGCATGGGCAGTAGATAGGACCGTCGAAGGATTGGAGGAGTTGCCGTAGAGAAAGGCGAGAAAAACCAGGAAAAAAGTTTTGAATTTCATAACAAGGGGTATGGATCGAATGGAATGTACAATGTGAAGGAAAAGACCAAGTAGTAAGGAAAAGACCAGGAAGCTCAAGGTTTAGGCTTGGGCATATAGTACAAGGTCACTTGGTTGCTGGGAACCAAATAGGTATTGGCCACGCGGCGAATATCCTCCGGGGTAACCTTCCGAAAACGTTCAAATTCCGTGTTGATCAGGTTGGCATCCCCATAAAAAAGTTCATAGTCGCTCAACTGCTCGGCAATTCCCTGAACGGTTCCCAACTGGGCAACCCGATCGCTTTCGAGTTGGGTAAGCAATTTGTTCAGTTCGGACTGTTGCACGGTTTCCTCCCGAATCTGCCGGTATTCTTCCTTCATGGCCAGGTTCAAGGAATCCGCTGAAACGCCCATGTTGACAATGCCGTACATGATGGCGACCCCATGATCCACCATTCCCAGCGGGAATGCCCCAACGGCAACCGCTTTCTGCTGACGATCTGCGATGGATTTCTGAAAACGAGAGGATGCACCCTGCGATAGCAAACTGGTTAGCATGCTCATGGGATAAAAGTCAGGGGTTCCTTGGGCAGGCATCTTGAAGGAATGGACTATTGCAGGCAATTGAATGTTATCGTAAACGGTGTCAATACGCTCTGCAGTCTGAGCGGGTTCTGCGGGATTGGGCCTGGGAATAGGGCGCGTTGACGTTGGAATGGTCCCAAAATAGCGGTTAACCCAGGCCTTGACCTGTTCGGTACGAAAGTCTCCGGCGATAGAGAGCACGGCGTTGTCCGGAACATAGAAGGTGCGGTAGAAGTCCATAAACTCTTCGCGCTTGGCAGAGTTCAGGTGATCCATGGAGCCAATGACTGAACGGCCGTAGGGGTGCTGCAGAAAAGTGCGTCGCATGGTTTGATCCAGCAGTCCGCCATAAGGCGTATTGTCGTAGCGCTGACGTCGTTCTTCTTTGACCACCTCCCTTTGGGTTTCAATGCCTTGGTCTTCGATTTTGGCATGAAGCATGCGCTCACTCTCCATCCATAGACCCAACTCCAATTGATTGGATGGCAAGATCTCAAAGTAGAATGTTCGATCGTAAAATGTGTTGGCATTAAGGACTCCGCCGTTGGTCTTGACCAATTTCATGTACTCTCCCCGCCCGATATTTTCGCTTCCTTCAAAAAGCAAATGCTCAAAAAAGTGGGCAAAGCCTGTTCGGGCCGGGTCTTCGTTTTTACTCCCAACTTTGTAGGAAACAGTAACGGCCACAATAGGGGTTGAGCTGTCTTGATGGAGGATGACTTTGAGGCCGTTGGCAAGTTGGTATTTCTCGAATTCAATGACTTGCGCGATACCTTGCTGCATGGCGAATAAGAGAATTGCAAGAACCAACCCAGAAATTTTGGGCCTGTAGGTTGAGGTGTGGAGGTAATTGATCATTGGAAGAATTTGGTTGGGGAATAAATGGTCTAAGAATTAAGGCTTCGTTGGATGAGGATGGATTAATTCAATTTCATAATCCAGCCCCGCGTGTCTTGGATTTTGCTGGTTTTGATATCGTCCAGCATACGGCCCAGCATGTTGGAGTAGGTTCGGGTCTCAAGGGCCGGTAATTCCAAGCGGCGATCCTGCACGGTGATGCTGGAAATTTGGGCCACGGTTGCGGCGGTTCCTGTTCCAAAAGCGTCTTTGAGCTCGTTTCGGTCGTAGGCTGCGACGACTTCATCGATGCTGATTTTGCGAACTTCGACAGGAAGGCCGGCTTCGATGGCCAATCCTAGAATACTGTCGCGGGTTATTCCTTCCAAAATCGTTCCATCGGCAATGGGGGTTACCAGGGTGTCACCAATTTGAAAAAACAAATTCATGGTCCCGGATTCTTCGATGTATTTCATTTCCTTTCCGTCCAACCATACCAATTGGTCGTAGCCCGCTTCCCGGGCATGCTTCAACGGCAACATGCCTGCCGCATAATTACCGGCAACTTTGGCAAAGCCGGTACCCATGGGGAAGGCCCTCACATACCGATCCGAGACCTTCACATGCAAAGGCGCCGTGTAATAATTCCCTACTGGGCAATTGAAAATGATGAAACGGTAGGAATCAGATGGCCGTATCCCCACATATTCATCGATGGCATACATGAAGGGACGTATGTAAAGGGAGTACCCGGGCTGACGGGGAACCCATTCCTGATCCAATTCCAAGAGGGCTTTGAGGCCACCGATGAAAATTTCCTCGGTGATGGCAGGCATGCACAACCTCCCTGCCGAGCGAATCATGCGACTCATGTTATCGTAAGGGCGGAAAACCTGGACCTTACCTTTCTGGTCCCTGTAGGCTTTGAGACCCTCAAAAATGGATTGCCCGTAATGCAAGGCAGAAATTGCTGGATTGGTAGGAATCTCGCCGTAGGGCACAATGCGGGCGTTTTGCCATTGCCCATCCTGGAATTCGGCAACAAACATGTGATCTGCAAAGACTTTGCCGAAGGGCAGATGATCGAAATCAACCTGCGGCAAGCGGGAATTTTCGATTCGGGTCGTAGGAAAAATGGGATGGGGCATGACGCGCCGAAGTTAGGAAAGAGGCCCTTAATTTGCAACGTAATGGCGGTCAAAACCAAGGAAGAGGAAGGGGCTAAGGCCTTCTGGGCAGGGTCCACGATAGGAGACCCCTTGTGGGAGGAATGGGTATTGGAAGATGAAATCCTCCATCTCCTCGAAGAGCCCCATGCCGTTCCTGTACCATCAACGGGGCCTCCAAGGGAATTATGGATTTTGGTCCCCGAAGAACCTCAAGCGCAGAGCAGGCCTCTGTTACTCAAAATAGCTGCATCCATAGGTTACGTCCCTGCTGAATTGCAAATTGTGGTGATGGCATCTATGGATCTTGACCAATTGAGAGTTTGGTGGTCGTCGCAATCCTGGTTAACGCGAAGAGTACTCGCTCTTGGGATCTCCATGCCGGAACTTCCCCTTGAACCCCACGGATATTGGGCGCAAGCCCCCGATTTGAATACATTAAGCAGCGACGAAAATGCGAGAAAATCGCTTTGGGGCCAAATCAAAGGTTGGCGGGATGCGTGAGCAAGTCCTGCAACGTTGGATTTTGGCCAGCCATAACCTCCACAAGGCCGAGGAATTACGCCAAATGTTGGGCCCATACCGCGTGGAACTGATGACCCTGGCGCAACTCCAAATCACGGAGGTCCCAGATGAAACAGGAAATACTTTTCGAGAAAATGCACTCATCAAGGCTCAAGCTGCCTATGCGGCTTCGAACCTTCCGGCCTTGGCGGATGATTCCGGCCTGGAAGTTGAGGCCTTGAACGGCTTGCCCGGGGTGCATTCGGCGCGCTTTGCTGGACCCAAGGCCACGGATGTAGAAAATGTCCAGTTGCTTTTGAAACGCTTGACCAATCAAGTCAATCGCAGGGCACGCTTTGTCTGTGTGCTGTGTTTATGGAATGGAAAGGAGGCCACCTATTGGGAAGGCCGGGTTGAGGGTAAGATTCTGGAGTACCCTCGTGGTTACCACGGATTTGGCTACGACCCGGTTTTTGAAGCCCAAGAAATCCCCGGACGTAGTTTAGCCGAAATTGACCCTGCCAAGAAGAATGAAATTTCTCATCGTGCGGCCGCTGTTCAATCGATGTTGGCTTCTTTGATTGCTATATAGCCTTGGTCTTCAGGTAATTCGGTCTTTGAGGCTGCTTCTTTGGCCAAGAAATCGCACCGTTCATTTTCAGGATGCATGGTATGGCCTTTAATCCATGTCCATTGCATACGATGATGTTCTGCCAGGGCGATCAAAGCCTTCCAGAGGTCAGGGTTTTTTACATTTTTCCAATTCCTCTTGACCCAACCTTGGGTCCAATGGGCATTGAAAGCGTCTACCAGGTATTTTGAATCCGAGATCAACACAATATCATGCGATGTTCCTTTAATTTCCTGCAGGGCGGCGATGGCCGCCATGAGTTCCATCCTGTTGTTGGTGGTAAGCCGGAATCCACCGCTAATTTCTTTGCGATGAGTTCCGCTGAGGAGTATGGCCCCATAACCCCCGGGACCCGGGTTGCCCAAAGCCGATCCATCGGTATAAATAGTAATGTTAGCCAAGGACTCGTTTAGTTTTGACCACAGTGGTTGATTTCCGCGACTACAAAGAAAGAACCGGTGGCGATCACCAAATCAAATTTGCCAGCAGCCGAGACTGCTGCCCTCCAGGCATGGTCCACCGAGGGCCATACGGAGCCGGTCAGGTGATAGGACTTTGCTTTTTCGGAAAGAACCTCTGCAGGCAGGGCACGGGGTATGTTGGGGGCACAGAAATAATAATGACCTGCCTTGGGCAACAAAGCCAAAACCGCATCATGATCTTTATCGCTGACCATACCCAATACCCAATGCGCTTGGGGCTGATCACCCTCTTCTTCTTGGCTCAAGCGAATCAAGGTGGATTGGATCTGGTCCAGGATGGCTCGTATACCTTCTTGATTGTGAGCTACATCCGTTATACGCAGGGGGTGATGCCCCCAAATTTGCCAGCGTCCTTGCAAACCGGTAAGACCCGATACGTTGCTTAGTCCCTGCAAAACCTTTTCATCCTCCAAATCTTCTCCCATATGTCGCAAAACGTCCACGGCCATTAAGGCCTGTCCTAAATTTTCTGCTTGATAATCCCCCAACAAATCACAGTGCAGAAGATGACTCCCTGGCTTTCCGTTTCGTTCCACGCGCCATGCATAGGAATCTTCGAGGGGAACCTTCTTTAATCGATAACATTGATCTGCATTGTAGAGCAGGCACCTTAATTCATGGGCCTTGTTCTCAAAAATGCTCTGGACTTCTTCAACTTGCGTTCTCCCAAGAATTAGGGGAACTCCGCGCTTCATAATGCCTGCCTTCTCCGCAGCAATCATAGGCAAGGTATTTCCAAGCAAATTCATATGGTCCCAGTCAATATGGGTAATTAATGTTAATACAGGCTGTACGATATTGGTAGAATCCAGCCTACCGCCCAGACCGGTTTCAATGACAACAAAATCAAGCTCAGACTCAGCGAAATGGGCAAAGGCCATGGCCGTGGTAAACTCAAAAAAGGATGGCTGAGGGTAATCCGGACATTGTTGCAAGCGGGAGACCCAATGCACAACACGTTCTTCTTCAATGGGTTGACCGTTTACCCGGATTCTCTCCCTAAAGTCTCGCAGATGGGGCGAGGTGAACAATCCCGTGCGGTATCCATGAGCTTGCAAGATTGCAGCCAACATATGGGAGACAGAACCCTTGCCGTTTGTTCCTGCAACATGGATCACTTTGCCCAAACGACGTTCGGGGTGATGGATGAAACGGCACAGGGTTTGTATGCCATCCAATCCTTGGCGATAAGCTGCAGGTCCGACCCGATGAAACATGGGCAACTGCTCCAGTAGCCACCCTAAGGTTTCTTTATAGGTCGGAATGCGTTTGTTTGGCATAGTGGATATAGAGATTTCAATTGATCCTTCTACGGAGTTTTCCATAGGAGTGGTTTACGATTTACTCCGAACCTTTAATTCAAATTGTAAAATTCCTCGTTGAATTTCTTTGCCGTTGACCGAACGTTTGAATCGAGCATTCTGTGTGGCCTCCACCAAGGCTCTTCGTTGTTGAGCCGTTAGGGGTTTGGTGCTTTTGGGCGTTCCGATAACACGCACTCGTCCTTCACGATCCACTTCAATGGGAATATCCACTTGAGCATCAAGAATTCTAAATTCCTCCGGATCGGGGTCCTGCGCAAAACCTCTGTTTTCTAGGCCATCACCACTGGCCGAAAAGCCACCGCTCCCGTTGTTTTGACCTTTGGATTCAGGGGATCCATCTTCCACTCCTTGAGAAGGGCTTTGCATGCTGCTTTGGTTTGCGGAATTTTTGCGGTTGAGCAAACGCTGCAAACGAGGATCCATGGGTTTGGTTTCTATTGGAGTACTGGTTTTGGTGTTCACCACAGGGGCTTCTTCCAAATCTTGCGTTGCAAAAGGGGGGGATTTGGGGTATGCAGGTTCAGGTCTGGGCTCTGGAAGAGCGGTTTCAGCGCTTTGCTCCGAAGAAGAGCTTACGGAGGGATCCGCTTCCGCTAAACCATCCGGGACGCCCAGGGCCAAAGCCATGCCCCCGGCTTTGTTCTCGGCAGGATCATTTTGGGGTATTCCCAAGGTCAAAAGTCCAAGGATCAACACCAAAATCAGGTGAAGAAGCAGACTAAAAGCCCAGGCCTTGGCCTGTGAACGGTCAGTTCCTTTCACCTTGGATCGGTTGCCAAAACCATTTTGAGGCGGGCCTCCTGGGCCCATTGCATCACATCGACCACCTCTTGAACAGGAACCAACCGATGACTCTGTAACATCAAAGTTTGGCTGGTATCCGCTGCTGCAAGGGAAAGGAGTCTTCCTTTCAGGGATTCTTTGTTGACCTTTTGGTTGTCGAGGTAGTACTGCGATAGGCTATCAATGCTAATCCGAATGGCTTGCTTCTGCACGGTTTGGCCTTTGCCTTTGGGCAAAAGCAACTTGAGGGCTTGCGGAGCCACCAACGTCGAGGTAAGCAAGAAAAAAATTAGCAGAAGAAAGACGATATCCGTCATGGAAGCCATGCTAAAATCGGCTTTGACTTTGGATGCTTTACGAAAATTCATGCGACGGGATATTTCTCGGTAAGTTCAAGGGTATCACCAACCATAAATTCCAATTCCGTGAGCTGCCTTTCTACCTTGACAGTGAAGTAGTTATAGGCCAAATAGGCAAGGATTCCGACCATCAAACCTGCAGCCGTCGTGACCATAGCTTCGTAAATACCGCCCGATAATTTGGACGGATCAATGGATGCTCCTGATATGGACATCTGATAAAAGGCGCGGATCATTCCCGTTACGGTACCCAAGAATCCAACCATGGGGGCGGCACCGGATACGGTGGCCATCATCGCGAGGTTTTTTTCATAATGCACCGATTCTTTTTTGCCGTAGTAATCCATGTGTTCCCGCATTGATTCCATGGAAAGAGTCGGCCTTTTCTCGAACAATTGTAGGTACAATCTAGCCAGGGGTAAATCAGATCTTTTGCAGGTTTCGATGGCTTGAGCGGCCTGACCGGCTTTGATATAGACTTGGATATCCCGGTGCAAAGCATCCAAACCCCGGCGATAACGTTTGAGGGTGATAGAGCGCTCCACCATAAGGTATACCGTTAAGATGGAAAAGGCCAAAAGCGGGATCATGAATGGACCCCCTTTGAAGGCCAGGTCCAGCACGTTGAGGGATGCAGGAGGGGTAGGGGTTTCCATTTGAAGCCTCAGGGGCAGGTTTAACATAAAAGCGTAGTTCATAGACGAAGAGTCGGATTTGGATTGGGAAAGAAAAATCGGGGGATCACCCAGGTAATTCAACGCCAAATTAGTTCAAAAATGTTCGAGTCGTGGATTAAGGGTTCGATTGAACCTCACAATCGAATTTCTTCTCAAAATTTGGATATTTTGAGACCCAAAACAGGCCTAAATGTAGCTGAAATGCCGTATTTTGTAGCGATAAAGTCAAAGCCCATCCATGTCCGAAACGTCGAAAATTATACCCATTCTCATTGAGGAAGAAATGAAATCCGCTTACATCGATTATTCGATGTCGGTTATCGTTTCCAGAGCTCTACCCGATGTGCGCGATGGGTTGAAACCTGTTCACCGTAGGGTGCTGTTTGGGATGAATGAATTGGGGCTTTCGTACAACAAACCCTACAAGAAATCTGCTCGTATTGTCGGTGAGGTTCTGGGTAAATACCATCCCCACGGCGATTCTTCTGTGTACGATACCATGGTCCGCATGGCCCAACCCTGGTCCATGCGCTATCCTTTGGTGGATGGCCAAGGTAATTTCGGATCGGTGGATGGAGATAGCCCTGCGGCAATGCGTTATACGGAGGCTCGTTTGACCAGACTCGCCGAAGAAATGCTGGCAGACATTGAGAAAGAAACCGTTGATTTTCAACTCAATTTCGATGATTCATTGGAGGAACCCACGGTCATGCCCTGCAAGTTCCCCAATTTGCTCATGAACGGTTCTGCAGGTATTGCTGTGGGGATGGCCACCAACATGGCACCACACAATCTGTCCGAGATTATCGATGGCATCCATGCCTACATCGACAACCGAGATATTGCTTGCGATGCCCTATTGCAATATGTCAAAGCCCCGGACTTTCCAACAGGAGGTATCCTGTACGGTTACGAAGGGATCCGGGAAGCGCTGCTGACCGGAAGG
Source organism: Sphingobacteriia bacterium (assembly GCA_009927485.1). GTDB lineage: Bacteria > Bacteroidota > Bacteroidia > UBA7662 > UBA7662 > SYHX01. The sequence goes on along the minus strand of RFMW01000091.1, from coordinate 27,341 downwards.
GGAAGGGTCGTGATTCGGGCCAAAGCCTCCATCGAGGTCCTGGATAACGGTCGTGAACGAATTATCGTCACCGAAATCCCGTATTTGGTGAACAAGGCGGATATGCTGCAGAAGACCGGTGATCTGGTCAACGAAAAGAAATTAGAAGGCATCTCCGAAATCCGCGATGAATCGGACCGCGACGGCATGCGCATCGTTTACGAAATACGCAAAGACGCGATGGCCTCTGTGGTCCTCAACCACCTGTACAAATACACCTCTCTGCAGAGTTCCTTTTCGGTCAACAACATTGCCTTGGTCAAAGGCAGGCCTCAGGCCTTAAACCTTTTGGATATGATCCGGCATTTCGTGGATCATCGGCACGAAGTTGTCCTGCGAAGAACGCGCTATGAATTGGCCGAAGCGGAACGAAAAGCACATATCCTGGAGGGTTACCTCATCGCGTTGGATCATTTGGATGAAATTATCGCCTTGATTCGGGCGTCTTCAACCCCCGATATTGCGAAGGAAGGGCTTGTATCGCAATTTGGTTTGAGTGAAATCCAGGCCAAGGCTATTCTCGAATTGCGCTTGCAGCGACTTACCGGAATGGAGCGTGACAAAATCCGCCAAGAATACGCGGAGATTATGGCCCTGATTGCCAGGCTCAAAGCCATCATCTCCGACGAAGGACTGCGCATGCAAATTATCAAGGACGAGCTCACGGAAATCAAGGATAAATTCGGAGACGCCCGCCGCTCCGAAATCGTCTATGCTGCCGGGGATTTTCGGATGGAAGACATGATCGAAGAAGAGGATGTCGTAGTCACCGTTTCCCATATGGGGTATATCAAGCGCACCCCTGTTGCAGAATACCGTGTCCAACATCGTGGAGGCCGTGGGGCAATGGGCGGCGCTACCCGTGATGAAGATTTCATCGAGCATATGGTCGTGGCCTCTACCCACCATTACATGTTGTTGTTCACAGAACGTGGTCGATGTTTTTGGATGAAAGTTTACGAAATTCCAGAAGGCGCCAAAAACACCAAAGGCAGAGCCGTCCAAAATCTGTTGCAAATCCCCTCGGATGACAAAATCCGGGCCTATATCACGGTTCGGAGTTTGGATGACCGAGCCTATCTCGAAAATAATTTTATAGTCTTCTGCACCCGAAGCGGAATCATCAAGAAAACGACTTTGGAGGCCTACAGTCGTCCCAGAGCCAACGGAATCAACGCAATCTCCGTTAACGAAGGGGACCAACTCCTGGAGGCTAGGTTAACCGATGGGCAGTCTGAAATCATCATGGCTGTAAGTTCTGGTCGAGCCATTCGTTTTCCGGAGTCCAAGGTTAGACCCATGGGCCGAAATGCTACCGGCGTGAAGGGGATTACTTGCGATGAATCCATCGAAGAAGTAATCGGGATGGTCTGCGTTCAACAGGCCTCCACAACCTTGCTGGTGGTATCTGAAAATGGCTACGGCAAACGCTCTGAAATGGAGGACTATCGGGTGACCAACCGCGGTGGCAAAGGAGTCCGGACCCTCAACATTACCGACAAAACCGGTAAACTCGTCGCCTTGCAAGCGGTGGAGGACAGCGACGATTTGATGATCATCAACAAAAGCGGTGTCGCTATTCGTATCGGCGTTGAATCCTTGAGGGTCATGGGTCGTGCTACCCAGGGCGTGCGCTTGATTCGCCTGGATGGTAATGACCAAATTGCCTCTGTTGCCCGGGTCGAAAAAGACGAATCCACTGAACCCGAAAGCAACGAACCTTCAAATCAAGAGGGAACAGCCCCCGGAAACTCCGAGGATCAAGGATAACAAAACCTTTCAAACCCAATTTAATACACTCTTAAATTAACCCCGTCTGTATCATCCAATTCCAATCCAATGAAAGCCATCCTTCTCGCCCTTGCCATGGTTTGTTCCTTGATGACCGCTATGGCCCAACCCAACAAGGTCCAAAGTGCCATTATCTACATTCGCTATGGTGAATTTGATAAGGCCAAACAGTCCATTGATGAAGCCATCATGCATCCCAAAACTCAAAATTCTGCCAAAGCGTGGTTCTACAGGGGTGAGGTGCACTTGGGGATCTACGGGGATACCGCATGGTCTCCCAAATTTCCTGAAGCATTGGATATAGCTTGGGAATCCTATCGTCGATGTATCGAATTGGACACCAAAAATGACCACCGCGATGATGCATCCAAGAAGGTTCTCAACATACAAGCAGGGTTTTACAACGAAGGTGTGGACGCCTACGTCAAAAAGAATTATCCTGAAGCAAAACGTCGTTTCGAACAACTTCTGAGCGTAAGTCCACAGGACACCTCGGTTTTGTTCAATGCAGCATTAACCTGCGGTAAAATGAACGATAACGCCAAGGCTATGCAATATTGGCAGGCATTGCTCACCAACGGCTACAATAAACCCGGTGTATTCGTTGAATTGGCAAGACTATCCAAAATCGCCGGGGATACCGCAGCCGCTTTGACCTATTTGCAACAGGGCCGTTCTGCCCACCCGAACGATATTGGATTGGTGATTGATGAATTGAACATCTATTTGATTCAAGGCAAACAAGAAATGGCGATCGAGAAATTAACTGCGGCAATCGCTCTGGATCCCTCCAATGTTAATTTGTATTTCGCTCGAGGTACGGCTTATGATAACACCAAAAAATCAGATCTCGCAGAAGCCGATTACAAAAAAGCGATCGAGCTCAAAGCTGATTATTTTGACCCCTACTACAATCTAGGGGCCATGTACTTCAATGCCGCGGCGGAACTCGCCAACCAAGCGGATAAGATCCCCTTTTCCAAACAAAAAGAATTCGAAGCCGCTGATGCCAAAGCCAAAGCCGCCTTCGAAAAAGCCCAGCCTGTTCTCGAAAAGGCACACGAATTGCAACCTGACGATAACAACACCATGATTTCGCTTCAACAATTGTATGCTCGTCTCAAAATGAACGACAAGATGTTGGAAATGAAAAAGAAGCGGGAAGGTGCCAAGATGCAAGGGACCAAGCCATAGTTTTCCAGTCTTGGAGGGTGTTCTCTCGAAATTTACCTCGTCCATTTCTTGAAAGACTGCGGGTCGAATTTGGCCCAGCAGCAGAAGATCTGATTAACGAACTTTATTCTACCGAGCCTGCTCCCAGGACACTTAGGGTTTTGGAAGAAATCGACCCCCGAGAAATTAGGGGTTTGGAAAGCATTGGGGTCGTTCCATGGTGCCCAACGGCGCAGTGGTTCCATCGAAAACGTGAAGGCGACACGCAACCCATTCATTTTCATCCCGGATATCAAGCAGGGGCCTGGCATGTGCAAGAGGCCTCGGGGCTTGTGTTGGATTTTCTTTTATCAAAATTTCGTTCATCAGGTTTGCCAATGAACCTGATCATGGATGCTTGTGCCGCTCCCGGTGGCAAGACCCTCACATTGCTTGAACACCTAGCTCCGGAAGGCTTGCTGGTCGCATCGGAACCTCAACAAGACCGCTTGGAAACCTTGCTGGAAACAGTTTCAAGGACCGGTTCATCTCAAGTAATCGTCACCAATGCGGATGCCACCGTGTGGGCAGAGGTTCCCAACCTATGGGATGGAATTTTGGTGGATATTCCCTGCAGCGGAGAAGGAATGTTTCGCAAAAACCAGGATGCCATCAAGGACTGGTCCTTGGGCAAATGCGAGGCTTGTTCGCAAATTCAACAGCCTATTTTGGCCTCTTTAATTCAAAGCTTAAGACCAGGTGGTTGGATGATTTACTGCACGTGCACCTTTGGTTTCTCCGAAAATACAGCGATGATACGACCTTGGATCACAAGCGGTGTTATGGAGCTAATGGACCTGCAAATCCCTGATGAATGGGGATTTATCCCGGCTTCGGCCATCGACAAGGATTGGCCTGTGAAGAGTTCCGCTTGGTGGGCCCTACCGGGGAAGGTTGCAGGGGAAGGTTTTTTCTGCGCTGTGATGAGAAAGGCCCAAGGGAAGGCCGATTCATCTTACGAGTCGGCGGTTGGCTTGAGCCACCAATCTATTTCGTCGGTGGAAGAAAGAACCGCATTCCTTGAAGCACATTGGCCCAAGCAGGTGAAGATTCTGCGAGACCGCTTATCGCTATGGTCCAAAGAAGGTGTTCCCAGCCAAGATCTCGCTCACGCCTTGGGTAGGCGTCGAACGTCAGCTTTACAGTCCCAACTTGATGCGGAGGGATTCGATTGGCATGAAATCCCCTTGGAAGACCCGCTGGTCAGCTGGTACCTACAGGGCCAGCCGCTGCAAATGGGGGACTTGCGTGACGGATGGAACCTTATGACTTACCAAGGGTTGGGATTGGGCTGGATGCACAAGAATGGGGTGAGGGTCACCAACTATTTCCCCAAATCCAGAAGGATCAAGCGATGAATACCGATTACCTGCTCGATTAAGGAGTGGGTGCCGTCGTTGATGATGCTGTATTGGCAATGGGGCCTTAGTCGTTCTTCGCTCCATTGATGCTTGAGTCGATCCAAGATTTCCGAATCCGACCACCCGTTGCGTTGGCGGACCCGGTCCATGCGCAACAGTTCCGGGGCAGTGACCAGGATATTGCAACGCATCTGCATGGAGGAACCACTTTGCACCAAAAGTGCGGCTTCATGCAAGGTATAAGGTGCACTTTGCAAGGCATCCCATTGCTCAGAATCGGCAGCGACGGCCGGATGAACCAATTTGTTCAAGGCAGTCAGCAGGGCCGTGTCCTGAAAAACACGCTTGGCAATGTAAGTTCGATCAAGGGTTCCGTCGTCCCGGTAGGCTCCGGATCCCAGGAGGTTGACGATTGCGTTTTGGAGTGAGCCAGGCTCGCTCATGAGGGCTCGAGCCCGTTCATCAGCGTTGTAAACAGGGATACCACAATGGGTGAAAATTCCCGCAACCAACGTTTTGCCCGACCCCATATTCCCGGTCAGGCCAACCCTCTTGTTCACTTATTGGTTGGAGGATAGGCGCTCAAGGTCGTTTCCTTGGAGATGGCAGAACGCTCTACCTTGAACCTGGCTTGTGATTCGGATTCAAGGATGATCCATTCGGTGGAAGTCTCGGCTATTTTACCGTGCATTCCTCCGATGGTCACGACACGGTCCCCCTTTTGGAGATTATCTCGAAACTTCCTCTCCTCTTTGGCCTTGACCGATTGAGGGCGAATCATAAAGAAATAGAACACCACAAAAATGGCAGCCCATGGCAACAACTGCATCCACGGAGCAGGAGCGCCAGCACCGGAAGGGGGAGGGGACATCAAGAAAAGCGTATAGAGGTTCATGTTAAAAGTTTATGTAAATGGAAAGATTCAGATTTCTAAGGAATAATACTGGCCTTGATTCGTATTTCGTTGGTGTTGGGTAAGGTGTTGGCAAGCACGGTGACTTGTTTTTCTTGAACTCCGTTTTTGCCTTCAGAATTAAAAAGAACCCTGATAAAACCTTCCCTTCCGGGGGGAATGGGTTCCTTGGGAAAGTCCGGTACGGTGCAACCGCAGGAACCGCTTGCGTTTTGAATGACCAAATCACGACGGCCACGATTGACAAAACGGAAAGAATACGAGACCTTTTCCCCGGCTTGAATTTCTCCAAAATCGTGAATCGTTTTGTCGAAAGCCATAACGGGTAAGGACTTTTGATCTGCCTGCCCATCGGAATCAACCGGCAACTCCACATCTTCCGCGTCGAGCTTTCCGGTCTCGCCTTGGTTTTGACAAGCTGTGCCCAGTAAACCACACGAGATCCACAAGGCCAGTCCAAGATTCACCAAGCGAGGAATCTTGAACATTGGAGAAATTTGGTTCAACATTTTATAGATGATTATGGGCCTCAAGTTCACGACTCCACCAAGCCACGGCCGCTTTTCGTAATCAAGCCCTTTTGCTGCATATCGGCTTTGATTTTATCCAACAAACCGTTCACAAAGGCCGCCGACTGTGGAGTCGAATAAACTTTGGCTAATTCGATGTACTCATTGATGGTCACCTTGACGGGGATCTCCGGGAAAAGGCTCAATTCCACACAGGCCATTTGCAGAATCAAAAAATCAACGCGAGCCAGCCTTTCGGGATCCCATTGGCCTGTATGCGCTTCGATGATGGCTTGATAGGCGGACGAATCCTGAAGCAATTCTTTGAACATGGTGCTTACCAAACGATCGTCGCTTTGCCATGCCTTGAGGATTCCCTGAGCATCGGGGAAGCCTTCACCCTCCGACAACTTCATCAAAATTTGGAGGACTTGGCGATCGATTAGATAACGATCCGAATCCCAATACAAATTGTGTTCCGATTGCCAAGGACTGTACCAGTCACCGGAAGCAATGCATTTCTCAAAAATTAATTTGATGCCTGTGATTTCGCGGAGCTCCTCGAATCCAATTTTGTTCCCTGCGCATTTGCCTTCGTTGATGTGATCAAATAGAGCACGTAACATATCCGATGTTACTTCCAAATGCTCTACAGCACACAATTGTAAAGCCTTGCGGTACAGTGGATCATTCTCGAGCAGTTCGGCTAAAGGATGATGCGCCAAGGCATGCCCCGGGCCGGTTTGACGATTTCTTTCGAGGAGTTTGCCGGAGCGTTCCTCGTCACGAAGGTTGGCGTATTGCATCAAACGTTCCAAGAGAACGAAGGCCATGACCAGAGATCGTAGGGAAAGGGTGGCAGAATTCTGAAATTGTTGAGTGACCAAAGTGTAATCGTCCTGCCCCTGTTGTCTGCTCGCAAAAATCCATTGCAGAAGTTTGACGCGCAGATGATGTCGGTTGATCATGATAAAGCAGAGGACAAGCGTTTTTGGGCCAATTGGATGGCGGCCTTGTTGGTGCTTAATTGATCGTTGCTGGCCTGTTCAAAAATCGCGAGGGTTTGTTGATAAATGTTACGAGTTTGCTCCATGGCCCAATCCCGGTTGAAACCTTTGATTTCGGCATAGACATTGATGAGACCTCCGGCATTGATTACAAAATCGGGGGCATAGGCAATACTGCGGTCCATAAGCCTTTGCATATCCGATTCTTCAGCCAATTGGTTGTTGGCTCCACCGGCAACAAGGCTGCAGCGCAACAAGGGGATGGATTCGCTGTTCAAGGTTCCGCCCAAAGCGCATGGGGCATAAATATCCACATCGGCCTCAGCCACCAAGGAAGGATTGACCACGCTAAGGCCTTGATACTTCTTCATTAAGGATTCGATAGCTGGATCGTAGATGTCGGAGATATAAACCTTTGCGCCTTCCGAAATCAAATGATCGATTAAATAGCTGCCTACGTTACCGATTCCTTGAACCAAAACACGGCGACCTGCAAGATCGTTGGTACCAAATACCGCTTGGGCACCGGCTTTCATGCCCATATATACGCCGTAGGCCGTCACGGGTGATGGGTCCCCTGAACCTCCCATGCTTTCAGGTAAACCGCTGACGTGGGCTGTCTCCGAAGCGATCCAAGCCATATCGGTTTTGGAGGTTCCTACATCTTCGGCGGTGATGTATTTGCCGGAAAGTGAATTCACAAAACGTCCGTAGGCTTTGAACATTGCTTCGGATTTGTCCGTCCGAGAATTACCAATGATGACGGCTTTGCCCCCGCCGAGGTTGAGTCCTGCGACGGCAGCCTTGTAGGTCATGCCTTGTGAAAGACGTAACACATCACGAACAGCCTCGTCTTCGTTTTTGTAGTTCCACATACGGGTTCCCCCCAGGGCTGGACCCAAGACGGTCGAATGAATGCCGATCATGGCTTTCAATCCGGACGCCTCATCGTGGCAATAAACCAATTGTTCATGGCCCATTTCTTGCATGGTGGCCATGGTGCCTACGGGGGTTGTGGTCGATAAGGTTTCGATCATGGGTCGGGGGTTGGGGATCTGGGTAGACTTGTGGGGCAAAAATAACCCAAAGGCTCGTGGTATGACCTTATTTTGCATGGTGAAATCAATGTCGGCCCTTCTGAGTCAATTGCGTGGCCACGAAAAATGGGTCCTTCCTGGCCTGTTTTGCCTCCTTTTGACCAATGTTTTTGGGGTATTGCCGCCTCAAATTATTCGTCAATTGATGGATGCGGTGGGTAACACGCCCGGATCCGGTTTGGGTATGCTATTGTTGGCTTTGTTGGGCGCAACGCTGGCCCGTGGTATCACCATGTATTGGATGAGGCAAACCCTGATTGTCATGTCCAGGCGTTGTGAACAGACCATGAAGGACAGGCTCTTTGCTCAAATTTTGGCCATGTCCCCATCCCAAGTCAAGGAATATGCAAGCGGGGACCTCATTTCGAGAATGACCGAAGATGTGGGCAAAATTCGGATGTTTTTGGGGCCGGGTTTAATGTACAGCCTTAATCTCTTGGTCTTGTTTATCATGGTTATCGGCGTCATGCTCCGCGTAAGTCCTCAATTAACCCTTTGGGTTTTGACTCCGTTACCCTTTTTGGTCCTGGGCATCTACCTGCTCAATCTCAAAATTCTGTCGAGATCGGCAGCCATACAGGCCCACCTGGGTCGAATGACCGCGTTTGTTCAAGAAAGTTTGGTAGGGATGAAGCTCATCCAAGCCTTTGGGGCAGAACCCGGTTTTCGTGGAGCTTTTGACCTGGAGCTTCAAGGGTACAAATCCAAGAATTTGGCCTTTGCTCGAGCGGATGCTTTGTTTTTCCCATTGGCCTTGGCCTTGGTGGGCCTTAGTACCCTGTTGACGGTATGGGTAGGGGGTCACCTATTGGTTCAAGGAGCCATAACCTTGGGCAATATTGCGGAATTCATCATCTACATCAACATGCTTACCTGGCCTGTGACTTCTTTGGGCTGGGTTGCCTCGATCTACCAACAATCCAAAGCGGCCCTATCCCGAATCGAACCTTTGCTGAAGGCATCTCCCAGACCCAACAGGGTTCAGGGATGGTCGCAACCGTTGCCCTGGGCTTGGTCGTTGAAGGCCGTCCATTTTGCATACCCTAACCGGAATTTCTCCTTGCATATTTCAGATTTCGAGGCCCTTCCAGGCCAGTTTATTGGGATCACCGGGACCATAGGCAGTGGGAAAAGCACCTTATGGCAATTGCTTGCCGGTCAACTAACCCCCCAAAAGGGTTCGCTACTTTTGGGGGATCGTGCCCTTGGTGACTGGAACGAGTCGGTGGTTTACACGCATACCGCATGGGTCCCTCAGGAAAATTATTTTTTCAACGATACCCTTCTCGCGAACCTGAGGCTGGGCGCTCCTTCAGCGGATAGGCAACGATGCATGGAAGTCTTGGAATTGGTCGAACTCGGACCTTGGGTTAGCGCCTTGCCGAATGGGTTGGAAACCGTAATTGGGGAACGGGGGGTTCAGCTGTCCGGGGGGCAGAAACAGCGGCTTGCTTTGGCCAGAGCATGGATCAGAGACCCGGAATGGGTGATTTTGGACGATGCCCTTTCAGCCTTGGATAGCGGCACCGAAGAGACTTTGATGTCCAAGCTTTTGGGTGACCAGGGGCAGCGAGGTATAATTCTTATTTCCCTGAAGATTAAGCCCTTGATCCAAGCCGATCGAATCTATGTCATGCACCAAGGGGAACTCTTGGCCCAAGGCAAACACCAAGAACTGTTAACGAATTGCGCTCTCTACGCCCAATTGCACCGTATGCAAGTCGATGGAAGCGGCTCAAATACCCTTGCCTTGCCTATTTTTGAAGCACAAATTTAATTTATGGATGATTTTTACGGAGGCGAGCGCCACAGAGATCGCGAGGAAGTGTTCAGCAAACGAGTAAGGGCTGGCAAAAGAACTTATTTCTTTGACGTGAAATCGACCCGGGGTAATGATTATTACCTCATCTTGACCGAGAGCAAGAAGGGTTTTGATGATGGCCAGTACGTCAAGCACAAAATTTTTCTCTACAAGGAGGACTTCAACAAATTCCTAAGCGGCCTTCAGGAAGCCATCGATTACGTCAAAACCGAGCTAATGCCGGATTATGATTACGATCGTCAAGACCGTGGGGATGACGATACCCCTCCTACAGCCTATTAATTTCGATTCCTCATGGAGGGTCACGAATTTCCCGAAGCTGAATCCCTGAATCAAGTCGGAGAATTTCATCATTTGTTTCAACACCCGGTGCATCACAGCCCGCGTATCCCTTCTGAGGATCGCTGTAACCTGCGAATCAATCTGTTGGCCGAAGAATTGCAGGAGTTCACCCAAGCCCTCAAGCAAAAGGATTTGGTGGAAGCTGCTGACGCTTTGTGCGACCTTCAGTATGTGTTAAGCGGTGCCATTCATGAACTTGGTCTTGGCCCCATCTTTGCGGAATTGTTCGCGGAAGTTCACGACTCCAACATGAGCAAAGCATGCGCAACCTTGGCTTTAGCCGAACAGACCGCTGAGCATTACAAGCAAACCAAAGGTGAAACCTGCATAATCGAACAAGTGGGTGACTTGTACATGGTGTACAGAGAGACCGATCGTAAAACCATGAAATCCATCGCCTACCGCCAAGCCGACCTGCGGAGAATCTTGGACAAATACCAAGCACCTTCGTCTTGAAAAATTGGCTGCGGGCTTTGATGCTCCTTTTTCCTATGACCCTATCCACCGCAGAGAACCTCCACCATTTCGCTCCTGCTCCTAACGAAGATTCTGCCATGGACAACCCCGGCACTTGGAAAAGAATCACCCTGGGTGCCGGATGTTTTTGGTGTGTAGAAGCCATTTTTGAGCAAGTGGAAGGCATTCGGAATGTTCGCTCAGGGTATATGGGTGGTACCCTTCGAAACCCCGGCTACCGTGAAGTTTGCACCGGTAAAACAGGGCACGCCGAAGTAGTGGACCTGGAATACCAGCCCAAGGTTATTGCTCTGCGTGATCTGTTGGAGATATTTTTTGGAACCCATGACCCCACAACCCTGAACAGGCAGGGAGCAGACGTCGGAACCCAGTACCGATCCGCTATTTTTTATTACGAGGAGGAACAGGCCCGTATCGCCCAAGAACTCATTCAAAGTTTGCAAGCAGAAAAGATTTACCAAGACCCCATCGTTACCGAGGTTAAGCCCGCAACGGAGTTTTATGTGGCAGAGAATTACCACCAAGAATATTTCAGGCTTCATGGCGAAGAACCGTATTGCCGCATGGTGGTTCGGCCCAAGGTCGAAAAATTCCAGAAGCGCTACGCCCAGTTTCGCAAGAAATAGGCGAGCAAGGCAGTGGTAAACCTAGACGGTTACCTCAAATTCTCTTAGAGCGTCGTTCAGGGATGTTTTGAGATCAGTACCCGCATGGCGTTGTCCTATAATGAGGGCACATGCCACTTGAGCGGGACCTGAAGGAAAGTTTTTGGTCATGCTGCCGGGGATGACGACGGATCTTGCAGGTACCCTCCCTTTGAGCATGCGCGTTTCGGATCCGCTTACATCGAGTATGGGGGAGGACCCTGTCAGCGTAACCCCTGCGCCCAGGACCACACCTTGTTCAAGGTGTACACCTTCCACCACAATACAGCGTGAGCCGACAAAGCAATCGTCCTCCACGATGACCGGTTTGGCTTGTACAGGTTCCAATACACCCCCGATACCAACTCCTCCACTGAGGTGTACCCTTCGACCAATCTGCGCACAAGAACCAACGGTTGCCCAGGTATCAACCATCGTGCCTGATCCAACCCGAGCCCCCACATTAATGAACGAGGGCATCACAATGCAGTCTTTTTCCACATAGGCACTGTATCGAATAACCGCAGGAGGAACCACACGGATGCCCAAGGAGGCGAAGGAGGTTTTGATGGGCACCTTATCGTAGAAGGCCAAATCACCGGCCTCCAAAACAAGGGATGAATGCGCAGGAAAGTACAAGAGAACCGCCATTTTAACCCATTCAAGGACCTCCCATTCTCCGTGGACACCCGGGGATGCGGTTCTCAAAATCCCCTGATCCAGCGCTGCCATGGTATCCTCCACTGCTCGTAGGACCTCAGGATTGGAGCGTTGATCTGGCGAGGCCCACGCTGCTTCGATCAAAGACTGAGCCGCCTTCCAACGTTCGTTGTTCCAGGGAAATTCGTGGGTCATGTTGTTTGAATTAATTGGCTTTCCACTTGATGGTACAACCAACTGGATCCACATGCGGTATATCCACTTCCAAACCGTCTAGGGTATATTCCACGGCATCCTCCAGGTAAACCCTGGTCACCAAATTGGGCTGCTCCCAGCTGTCGTCGATTGCGCCGTGATAGACCAATTCGCGGTTGGAATTGAACAGAAAGGCTTCAGGCGTCCGCTGGGCGCCGAACAATCTTGCCACCGATTGATCCTCGTCATGCAGGTAGATGGATTCCCAGCCGTATTGTTTGGCCAATGTTTGCATGCCTTCAAAGGAATCGATGGGGTATTTGGTGGGGTCGTTGGAATTGATGAGAAGAACCCCAAGGTTATCCTCGTAATAATGCTCAATTAATTTGGCAATGCGGTCCAAATACGCTACCACATAAGGACAATGGTTGCAAATGAACAGGATCAGGATGCAGGATTTATCGCTGACATCCATGAGGGAATGGATTTGATTATCGCAGCCGCGAAGTTCGAAATAAGGTAATTTGGTGCCGAGTTCCATAGGGTTCTAAATTTTGTTCGAAAATTAATCAGGAATGTCAAAGGATAATTGCAGTCCATCGTAGGCAAGGGAAACTCCAGGAGGCAGTGATTTTTGGACGGCTTCATGAAGACCCATCTGATGAGAAATATGGGTGAGGTAGGTGAGGGGAGCCCCTATCCTTTGGGCCTGCTCCACGGCCTGCTCCAAGGTGAAATGGGAGGGATGGGCGGTATGCCTTAAGGCATTCAGAACAAGGACTTCGCAACCTTCCATCCGATGGACCGTGGAGTCGGGAATGGCATTGGCATCCGTGATGTAGGCAAAGGGCCCCACTCGAAAACCCTTGACGGGAAGATTCATGTGCATGACGGGCAAGGGAATCACCGGCATACCGTTCAAATCAAAAGGCTGATCGTCAATTTCGATGAGATGCAATTCCGGAATTCCGGGATATCGAGTGCCCTCAAAGGCATAGTAAAATTCTCTTCGCAAGGCCTCTTGCACCCTGAGGTCCGCATAAATGGGCATGGGCTTCTGTTGCCGGTAATTGTATGCCCTAACGTCGTCAGTTCCGGCAATATGATCTTTATGAGCATGGGTGAACAGCAAGGCATCCAAGTTTTTTACCCTGGAACGTAACATTTGTTGCCGAAAGTCTGGACCCGAATCAATAACTACGGAAGCTTTGGGGTGCTGAACCCAAACCGAAGAGCGTAGGCGGCTATCCTTGGGATCATCGGAATGGCATACATCGCAATCGCAGGCAATGAGGGGAACCCCTTGGGAGGTTCCTGTTCCCAAAAACTCAATCGTAAGCTTGCCCATGTTGCGAAATCCTTGCTAAGCTCCTGCCGTTTCGGAAACCTGAATTTCGGCAGGTTCCGCCTCCAGCCCGGCGCCTCTTTCCTCGATAAATCGCTTGATTTCTTCAAGCGTTTCAATTTTGGCCGCAATGGAAAAGAACTTGTTCACAATGACCACCCCTTGCTGTTCAAAAAGGCAATAACCGGACTGAAAATTTCCTTTTTCATAACGAATTCGAAGACCGGAATCTTTGAATTCTTGTTCCAGACCCTTGAGTCGTTGGATTAAGGCGGCTTCCTTGGCGGAGGGTTGGCTCATAGTGAATTCCAAAATTAGGGGTCAATACGAAATGAAGACTCTGCTTGTGCCCGTAGATTTGCCTCATGTTGATAAATAAACCCTCTTCAAGGGTGCTTGTGGCCATGAGCGGTGGTTTGGACTCGACCATGACGGCCGCTTTGCTGCATGAGCAGGGACATCAGGTCGTTGGCCTAACCATGAAGACCTGGGATTATGCAGCATCCGGGGGTAACCGCAAAGAAACCGGATGTTGCAGCTTGGATTCTATCAACGATGCCAGGGAGGTTGCCGTTTCGCTGGGCTTTCCCCATTTTATCTTGGATATTCGGGAGAATTTTGGGGATTCCGTGATTGATTATTTTGTGGAAGAATATTTGGCTGGTCGAACGCCCAACCCTTGCGTCATGTGCAATACCCATATCAAATGGGATGCGCTGCTTCAGAGGGCCGAACAATTGGACTGCGAGCATTTGGCCACCGGACATTATGCCCGTTTGGCCACCGGCGATGATGGAAGGCGTTATGTGTTATGCGGGGATGATTTGAACAAAGACCAGTCCTATGTCCTTTGGGGATTGAGCCAAGACGCTTTGAAGAAAACCCTGTTTCCTATGGGGGATTATACCAAGAATGCCATTCGTGCCATGGCCATGGAGCGGGGTTACCGCAGTTTGGTGAACAAGCCTGAAAGCTACGAGATATGTTTTGTTCCGGACAATGATTATCGAGGCTTCCTTAAACGCAGGGTGCCCGGTTTGGAGCAACGCGTGATGGGGGGGGACTTTGTGGACACGAAGGGTAATAGTATTGGCCGCCATCAAGGATATCCCTTTTATACGATCGGCCAACGCAAAGGATTGGAGACGGCCTTTGGGACCCCTAAATACGTGGTCTCCATTGATGCCGAGCAGAATTTGGTAGTGCTTGGGGATTTGGAGGATTTGGACCGCACCACCATGGTGGTCCATCAATTGAATTGGCAGAAGATCGCGAAGGTGCCCGAAGAGGGCATGGATGCCGTTGTGAAAATTCGTTACAAGGATCCGGGTACACCGGCCTTTGTCAAAGCGGATGGTCCTCGTGTTTTGGTTGAATTCATGGCTCCGGTCAAAGCCATTGCCCCTGGCCAATCGGCGGTGTTCTACGAGGGGGATGCTGTTCTGGGCGGTGGTTGGATCCATTCTTCCTTGCCCATGAATCGTGAAACCACTCGTCATACAGAAACATTAGTGACCCCATCTTTACAATGAATATTAGAATTAAGGCCTTCGATGGATGCTCCAGAATGAAGGGAATGACCCTCCTGGCTTATCTATGTTTTAACTTTTTTTTTCTGAATACCCTCTGCGCCCAAAGCGGGGATTGGTATTGGATCGCTTTTCGTTCCAAACCTGCAGGGACCTACAGCCTCAACCAACCTCAGGCCTTTCTTTCTGCTCGTTCCATTGCACGAAGGGTTCGACAAGGAATCCCCTTGGATAGCAGTGATTTGCCTGTCTATCAGCCTTATATAGACAGTATTCAGGCAGCGGGGGGCATCGTCAAGCACCGCAGCCGTTGGCTCAACGGGGTCACCGTGAGGATCCCCAACAACGATTCATTGATTCGCCAAAGAATTTGGAATTTTCCTTTTGTTCGCCTTGCTACACCCAACGGAAGGATCGCGGGTCCCCTAGGGGCGGGGTTGCCTAAGGACAAGTTTGTGGAAGAGTTAACGGTGTCGGCAATGCAGCCCGGAATTACCAACCGAACGACCTCGGTCTACGGTTTCTCCGGGGGTCAAATACGATTGCACAAAGGGGATTATTTGCATGATCGGAATTTCAGAGGGCAGGGGATGAGGATCGCGGTTTTCGATGCGGGTTTCGTGAACATGCCCAACATGCCGGTCTTTGATTCGCTGTATTTACGCAACAGAATCGTGGATACCTATGATTTTGTGGACATGGACACCGGGGTTTATGATTTTGACAGCCATGGCACCTATGTTATGGGATGTTTGGCCGCCAATATTCCGGGTCAACTCATGGGCACCGCACCGGAAGCACAGTACATGCTCTACCGAAGCGAAAACAATGTTGGGGGTTCCGAAAATCCCATTGAAGAAGACAACTGGGTAGCCGCAGCCGAAAGAGCAGACAGTGCCGGGGCCGATGTTTTTAATTCCTCGTTAATTTACACCACCTTTGATCAACCGTCCATGAATCATTCTTGGTCGGATATGGACGGTAACACCGCTCGAATGACCATCGCTTCCGATTGGGCTGCCGCCAAAGGGATCTTGGTGGTCAATTCCGCTGGAAACTATGGGGGAGGTCCTTGGTACAAAATTGGAGCAGCGGCCGACGGTGATTCGGTATTGGCCGTCGGCGCGGTGGATACCTTGGGGCAGCGAGCCGGGTTCAGCAGCATAGGGCCTACCGCCGATGGACGAATTAAACCCAATGTCATGTCGGTTGGGGCCGGTGCCGCTTCTTGTCAAATTCCGGGACCGGGTGTGGCCTATATTTCGGGTACTTCTTTTTCAGGCCCTATCATGGCCGGATTAGCAACCTGTTTATGGCAGGCCCTGCCTGGTCGTCGTAACATGGAAATCTTTGATTTGCTGCAGCGTTGCGCCAGCAGGCAGGCTAACCCGGACACCGTCCATGGTTACGGAATTCCGAATATGCAATTGGCTTTGAGCTTAGCGGGGTATCCGACGTATACAACGAACGATCAACCTCAAATTCGAATTTTTCCCCAGCCTGCATCGGTGGCTGGTCCCTGTACTCTTGAATGGGAATCCGATATCCCGGTTGGTGATTACCGAATCACCTGGTACTCGATGACCGGGCAAGTCATCAAAAGCCAAGAACATGTTCGTTTATTCAAGGAGAGGAATTTATTGCCTTTAGAAAACAAACCAGAGGCAGGTTTGTATGGTATAGGTATCGAAGGTTTATCGTACCAAGCTCGCATCCCTTGTCTCATCGTTCCCTGATTCTGCTCAGTCGCAAAACCTTTTGGTTCTGTACCCTGCTTGGGCTGCTGCAAATGCTGCACGCCAACAGTTCCATAGCAAAGGATTCGGAAGAACCTCCTCGCAAAATTCCACGCTATACCGTATCGGGTTACCTGAGGGGTCAGAACGGTGAAAATCTGCTGGGGGCAACCGTCCAAGTCGAAGGGGCAGGCTTGGGAACTGCGAGCAATACCTACGGGTATTACGCCCTCACTCTGGATTCAGGAACCCATGTACTCAGCGTTCAATACCTGGGCTACAAGACCATCCGGCAAACCATTACCCTAGTCGCCAGCAAGCAGATCAATTTCACCCTGCAAGAAACCAGTATTCAGGCTGCCGAGGTGGTGGTTTTGGGTAGGCGCGAAGATGCCAACGTAACCCAGGGACGAATGAGCGTCAGCGAAGTGGATATCAAGCAAGTCAAGAGCTTGCCTGCATTGATGGGGGAGGCGGATATTCTCAAAACCATTCAACTGCTGCCCGGCATCAAAAACGGGGGAGAAGGGACCACGGGTTTCTATGTCCGGGGTGGAGGTCCAGATCAAAACTTAATTCTCTTGGATGAGGCCGTTGTTTATAACGCTTCGCATTTGTTCGGATTCTTCTCGGTATTCAATGCCGATGCTTTGGCCAATTCTCAAATCATCAAAGGGGGAATGCCGGCGGAATACGGGGGTAGAATTTCATCCGTACTGGACCTGAGCATGCGGGAAGGAAATAACCAAAAGTTTGTGACCCAAGGTGGCTTGGGTTTGATCGCTTCCCGGTTTACCACCGAAGGTCCTCTTAAACAGGGCAAAGCATCTTACATCTTATCGGGTAGGCGAACGTACCTCGATGTTTTGGTCGATCCCTTGATTCCCGAGGATGCCACCGCCAAAGGTTCTGGATATTATTTCTACGACCTTAACGCCAAAATCAATTGGCAACCAAGCCCCAAAGACAGGCTGTACGCCTCGGCTTACCTTGGCAAAGATGTATTTAATTTCAATAACCGCGAAAACGGTTTTCAATTTGATATACCGTGGGGGAATACCACCGCGACTTTGCGTTGGAACCGCATCCTTGGCCCCAGGGTTTTTGTGAATCATTCCTTGATCTACAGCGATTTCAATTTTGGAACGGGCTTCAAGCAAAATGATTTTCAATTACGCTTGAATTCCGGGGTGCGTAACGTCACCCTCAAGCAGGATTTTGATATCCATTTGAGTTCCGGTCATCGTCTCAAAGCAGGGAGCCAATGGATACGGCATTGGTTTCTGCCTTCGGTGGTTCAGGGACGCACCGGGGAATTCGATATTCAGACCAACAATATTCCCCGACTAAACGCCATTGAGTGGGCTGCCTATCTTCGGGATGAATGGGATATCAACGAGAAGTGGCAAATCAATGCGGGGCTTCGATTTGCCATGTTTCAACAATACGGGCCTTACAGTTATGAGCGCTACAAGGACCTATCCTTGGTAGAAAGATTGGACAGTGTAGGATTCGCTTCCGGACGGAAGGTGGTCTTTTATCCGGGATGGGAACCGCGGTTCAACCTTCGCTACTTAATTGATAATCAGTCTTCTTTCAAGGTTGGCCTTACCCGCAATTTGCAGTTTATTCATTTGGCTTCTTCATCAGGGACTTCACTGCCTGCGGATTTGTGGATCCCCAGCACCCTCAAAGTCAAGCCCCAAATTGGGATTCAATATGCCGCAGGATATTTCAGGAATTTTGCAAACAATACGTACGAAACCTCTGTGGAATTGTACTACAAGGACCTGCGCAACCAAATTGATTTCCGGGAAGGCGCCGTCAACGGGTTCAATCCCTTGATCGAGAATGATTTGGTCTTCGGGCGAGGGGAGGCCTACGGAGCGGAATTTTTGGTGAAGAAAGCCAAAGGCGCGTTGAGTGGATGGATTGGTTACACGCTTTCATGGACCAACCGAAATTTTCCGGACATTATGAACGGGAAGACCTATCCGTACAAGTTCGATCGTCGGCATGACTTATCCGTGGTTGCTTCCTGGAACCGGAGCCCAAGGTGGAAATTTTCCGGAACCTTTGTTTTTTCGACGGGTAATGCCTACACGCTGCCTGAGTCACGCTATTTCTTCGAAGGTCAAATCATCGATCAAATTGGGGACAGGAACTCCTTTCGATTACCGAACTACCATCGATTGGATTTCTCGGCGGTGTACACACCTCGGCCTGAACGCTCAATCCCAAACCCTATGGTCTCTGAATCAGCTCCAAGATTAGGGAGACGAAGTCGTTACCTCGGAGAATGGGTCTTTGCCGTGTATAACATTTACAGCCGATTAAATCCTTTCTTCATCTACCTGGATAACGAAGGCTCTTTGCAACAAAATTCACTCAAAGTCCAGGCAAAGCAGGTTTCGTTGTTTCCAATCATTCCTTCGGTAACCTGGAACTTTAAATTTTAGGAAGATGAAAGGGCTCTTAATCCATCCAATTGCACGAAAGTCGCTTTTCTGGCTATGGAGTTCCATGCTGTTGATGGGCTGTGAGAAAAACATAACCTTGGATTTACCCCCACCGAAGCCATACCTCGTGGTTTACGGGGTGGTAGAGCCTGATTCCCTGATCAAGGTGAGCCTTAGCCGAAATTCTGCGTATTTCGATCCTGTGGATTTGAATGCCGTTCTGAATCTTTTGGACTATCAGGCCACCGTGATTGCCTCCTGCCTTGATTCCTTAGGGAACACCGTGGTGGATACCTTGAGACCTTTACGGCTTCCGGAATTCCCTATCCTTCAGTATTGGACGGTCTTCAATTATGTGGGGAACAAAATTCGTGGCCAGCATAACAAGGTTTATCATTTGCGCATTGTGCATCCTGACCATGAAATAACCGCTACGACCTTGGTCCCACCGCCTTCCCGAATGGATTCCATCTGGACCCGAACGCGGGCAGCCATCCAGCGGCAGTCCAATCCCAATGCAAACCCTACAAGGAGGGATAGCGAACTGGTCCAACTGTATTACCGATACCGTGATCCCCAAGAATTGGGCGATCAAGTTCGGGTTTTTACCAAATCCAACCGCGAGGTCCAGTGGTCAACCGCGTTCAATTCCGTTTACGACGATCAATTCTTCAACGGACAATCCATTGACTTTGTGTTACCACGAGGCAAAGAAGCCTATCTGTTCAACGATTCCACCACCTTTGAGGAGTTTGGTTTGTTTCAAGCCGGGGATACCATCGATATCAAATGGGCATCGATTGACCGTACCGGTTTCTTGTTCTGGCGAAGCCTGGCGCAGGCCGCAGGAGGTGGGGGCGGTCCCTTCGGCGCTCAACCCATCGTGACTACGAATTTGAAGGCTCAGCGTGGTGGTGCCTTGGGGCTATGGGCCGGGTACGGCTCGGTGCATTATCGGCATATTGTACCCAAGTAAACATCGTATTTTCGCAGGGTCGTTTCATTAAACGCGACTCCAAAATCATGGAACATCATGCCGTCCTTATCATAGGTTCCGGGCCTGCCGGATACACAGCCGCGATCTACGCTGCGAGGGCAGGACTTAACCCACTCCTGTACCAAGGTCTCCAACCCGGTGGCCAATTGACCATCACCACCGAAGTCGAAAATTACCCGGGGTATTCGGCAGGGGTTCAAGGGCCTCAGATGATGGAAGACTTCCGGCAACAGGCATTGCGCATGGGGACCGAAATCCGCTACGGTATTGTCACCAAGGTTGATTTGAACGACCATCCCAAACGCATCACCGTGGATGGACAAGTCGAATTGACGGCCGATGCCGTCATCATCGCCACCGGTGCTTCTGCCAAGTGGTTGGGTTTGCCTTCTGAACAGCGATTGAACGGTCATGGCGTTTCGGCATGCGCGGTATGCGATGGATTTTTCTTCAGGGGTCAAGATGTGGCGGTCGTAGGCGGTGGGGATACGGCTGCAGAGGAGGCTACCTACCTGGCCAAAATTTGCAAATCAGTTCATTTGATTGTTCGAAGGGACGAACTTAGAGCGTCCAAAGCCATGCAAGAAAGGGTTTTTCGTACCCCGAATTTGACGGTTCACTGGAACAGCGAAACCGATGAAATTCTTGGCGCTGAACAGGTGGAAGGGGTACGACTCCGCAATACGGTGGATGGAAGCCTACGAGAAATTGCGGTTCAAGGCTTCTTTGTAGCAATAGGGCACACGCCGAATACATCGCTATTCCAGGGTCAGTTGGATATGGACGAGACGGGTTACCTGCTCACGGTTCCTGGTTCAACACGGACTAAAATCGAAGGGGTTTTCGCGGCTGGAGACGCCCAAGACAAAATTTATCGGCAAGCGGTTACCGCTGCGGGTACCGGATGCATGGCCGCCCTCGATGCAGAACGTTGGCTGGCGGCAAGGGGTCACGCCTAGAGCGCAGTTCAAGCCCTGGCTTGCAGGGCCATACAGGCTACTCGTCTGCCCATTTCAGGCCCCAGGGCCATTCCCATGCCGTTCATGCCCGCTACCAACCAGTCTCCGTTTTGCAAATCCAAACAATGCGGAAGTCCAGATTGGGTAAAACCCATGGTACCGCTCCAACGTGATTCCCATTCCAAATCAGGGGGCAGGCCCAATACATCCACGGAATAGGCTTTTAGATATTCACTTATTCGTTGGTTTTCAGACCATTCCGTGGTTTGCTCTGTATCGAAATCCTGGTTACGTCCTCCACCCAAGAGCAAACGCCCGGCATGGGTACGGTAATAGAGGTAACCGCGATCTGCATGGTAGTTACCGTTCAAGCGTGCGATATCCACTGCATTTAGTGGAGCAGTTGACCACATTTGCCCACGCTGTGGAACCACGGAAACGCTTTGGTCAATTTGCAAATCTTTGGTTAAAGCATTGGTAGCGTAAATTACACTTTTAGACTTGATAATAAGCGTATTAACAAATTTTGTTGAAACCTCATGGCCAAACGGACCTACGGGTTTTACCACCAAGCAATGACCATCTCGTTGGACAAACTCCAGGCCTTTTTGAATGCGAATTCCCAGATTTCGAGCATAGCGTAGGAGGGACTCTCTGAGGAGAAAAGGGTTGACTTGCCCTTCCCATGCCATGGGAATAAGCCCCATGGCCTCAGGGCCCCAGGGCGACGGATGAGCTGTATTTCCTCTGGGGAACGCTTGCCATTCTCCGAAATAAGGGGTTGGCAATGGCTTGTGGCGTGTAGCCCCTTTTTGGCGACGTTTGGGAGTGAATGGAAGAGCACGAGCCGCAGCAGATTCGAGCAAAGTGTTCAAGGAGGGTAAGCCCGTGATGACTGCTTCATGCGATGGAACCGCATGGGAATAGGGCGATTTCTCCATCGCCATGACCTCATAACCCCGCACATTGCGAAGCCCAATTGCATTTCCACCCAATAAATACAGGGTTCTTTGAATGCCGGCCCATTTAGCCGCAAGGAGATCGATGAGAGAGTCCTCACCAAGATTTTGGTAATCCGCCAAAAGTTCGGATGGAGAACCAAGGCACAGGAAGCCTGCATTACGGGTACTGGCTACGGCGCCCAGTGAACGGGCCTCCAAGGCCAAGACCTTCATTCGAGGATTTCGCCTTTTGATTTCGATGGCGGCATGCAAGCCCGTCACACCTGCGCCAACGACCACAAAATCCCAGGCTTCGGAGAGGGCGCTTTTTTCCCAATACGAAAATTCAATTTGGCCTGATTGCATAGGGGTCAAAAGAAATACCAAAATAGAATATTTGGGCAGAGGGGCGATATGGACCTTTTATTATTATACATAATATTAATTATGTAACTAATTAGGATTTCATCAAGCAAACTGACAAAAGCTTATTTTTGTAATCTGTAAAAAATACCCATGAGCTTAGACGGTGATGATATACCCTCGGAAAACGGCAATGCATTCCCATCGGAAAATCGCAACAGAAAATCGAGGAGATATTCCAAGGATCGTGCCAGACGTTCCAACCTGATTGCCGAGGAAACAGATTCGCTAACTAAGAGCAGCGATACCAGATTACGTGTAGACGAGGATCGTGAAAGAATGACGTTAAATCCGGGTAAAAGCCTCAAAAGTTCGGCCAAAGATTTACCCAAGTATTACCGAAGCACCTTTTTGTACTCCTGGGGTTTTTTTGTGCTGGCTTACGCCATGGTCTATTTACCCGGCAAAATCGCTTCGGCATTTCTGGCATCCTTGTCATCCCGCGGCCCCGTCATTTACCATCATAAAATTCTTTTCACCAATGTGGTGGGTTGGGAACGCGGAGATGCCCTTTCGATATTCACCGCGCCGTTGGTGGTAGATTTTCTTCAGAGTGTGTTGTACACCACAGTCTTTTTGGCGCTTAAACGAATTGAAGGTTATTGGAAAATTTTGGCCTTTTGGCTCATGTTTCATAGCTACCTGCGTCTGACAGGCTGCGTGCTTCCGGGGATGGTTTCAGGGGAAGAATTCGGGTATGTCGCAGGATGGTTGTACATGAATTCCGCGGTTTTGTTTATTCTCTTTTTCTTATCCATTCTCGCTATGCTGGGTTTATCGGCCTTGCTAAGCAAATGGGCCATGGAATGTGCCTTCTCCAAGCATATGGTCATGAAGAAAAAGCGTCAAGAATATTTACTCTTTTACATGGGCCTTCCAGTCCTAAGCGGAATTTTGCTCATCGGGTTACTTCATGGGATGGATTGGTCCGCCCTGTCCCTTGGTCAATTCAAAGTGAATGATTGGTGGGCTTCAGCCCATGAATTGACGCTGCTTGGGCAAGCCTTGCTGATGTACGGGGCCGCAGCAGCTTTCGTTTTGCTGTACAAAGACCAGGAAATCCTATGCCAACGGGATTTAAGAATGCAGAAGATCAGCCCGTTGGTGATGGGCCTATCGATGCTCCTTCCTTTGTTTGGCCGAATCGTACTAGGTGAAGGTTGGTTTTGGTGATTGGAGAGCTTTTGTGTTGATGAGCCTTTAGGGGTAACGTGCATTCAGATAGCTCACAAGCTGCTCGGTAACGTCCACAAGACTGTCTCCGTAGAGGAGTCCTGATCCTGCTTGACGAGCCATGAGGAAGCGATAGCCTCTGGCTTTGCTAAAGAGCTCAAATTCCGTGTCCAACAGCGTCCTTAATTCTTGATCCACCACGGTTTCTGACTTGGATAATTTTTCCATGATGCTTTCCCGCATTTGCATTAAATTCTGTTCTTTGCGGGCGAGCATCTGCTCGGTGGCACTGCGCTGGGACTCCCCCATTGCGGCACTTTTACGCTGAAAATCTTCGAGCTCCTTGCGAAATCGAACAGCCTCTCCCTCCCATTCCTTCTCAGCTTTTTGAAGGCGTGCTTGCAGGGCCTTACGTTTACGAACCATGAGGTTGAAGCCAGTGGCCAGGGTTTCGGATTTCACAAAGGCGATACCACCATGCAGGGCCACGGTGGTGTCCAGGTTTATGGGGCCAGCGGGCTCGGAAGGCTCGATTCCCCTGACGGCTTCCAAGGCCTTGACTTCAGGATCAACCGCAACAGGCTTGGATTGGAAGCGCAGGGTCAGCCATACCGCGAACACAAAGAGTCCTATGACGGATAAAGCCTTGAAAGATTGGTTCATAAGAATTTTTATAAGGATCAAAAAAGGATGGCTCTTGGACCTAAAGCGGAATGTTGCCATGCTTCCTTGGCGATGGAACATAGGCCTTGGATTGCAGATGAGCAAAGGCTCGTAGGATACGCTTGCGGCTTTCTGAAGGGAGGATCACCTCGTCGATGAAACCGCGGGATGCGGCAATGTAGGGACTTGCGAACTTTTCGGTGTACTCGTTAACCTTTTGATTTAAAGTCTCTTCAGGATTATTGCTTGAAGCGATTTCGCTCTTGAAAATGATCTCGGCAGCCCCTTTGGGACCCATGACCGCTATTTCTGCGCAGGGCCATGCAAAATTGAAATCAGCCCCGATATGCTTGGAATTCATGACATCGTAGGCTCCTCCGTAGGCTTTTCGGGTAATGAGGGTAACGCGGGGTACCGTGGCCTCGGCGAAGGCGTAGAGCAATTTGGCCCCGTTGGTGATGATGCCGTTCCATTCTTGATCGGTACCCGGCAAGAAGCCCGGCACGTCCACCAGCACCAGCAACGGTATTCGAAAGGCATCGCAGAACCGAACAAAGCGGGCCGCTTTCTTGGATGCATTGTTATCGAGAACACCCGCCAAGACCATAGGCTGATTGGCCACCACCCCTACCGTTTGACCGCTCATTCGTCCGAAGCCGATCAGGATATTTTCGGCAAACTCAGGCTGAACCTCCATCCAGCTATCGTTGTCCAAGAGGCCCTGAACCACCTGATGCATATCGTAAGGGGTATTGGAAGAATCCGGGACCACCAGGTCCAAGGCGGGGCGTAAATCACCGGGGCCAGGTTCTGACCAGCCATGACCACTGCGTGGAGGCTCCGCGCAATTCGGCGGCAAATAGGCCATCAGCTGCCTCACGGCCATGAGGCATTCCCCTTCGTTGGGGTAGGTGAAATGGGCGATGCCTGAACGTGTTGCATGGGTATGTGCTCCCCCCAAATCCTCGGAACTTACCTCTTCATGGGTTACCGTCTTGACCACATTGGGACCGGTCACAAACATGTACGAAGTCTTCTCCACCATGAAAATCCAATCCGTCATTGCGGGCGAATACACAGCTCCCCCGGCGCAGGGCCCCATGATCACCGAGATCTGAGGTATCAAGCCGGAGGCTTTCACATTACGATAAAAAATGTCCGCGTAACCTGCCAAGGAGGTCACCCCTTCCTGGATGCGCGCTCCCCCGGAATCGTTAAGCCCAATCAAAGGAACCCCAATTCGAAGGGCCAGATCCATAAGCTTCACGATTTTCTCGGCATGGGTCTCCGACAGGGATCCCCCAAGCACCGTGAAATCTTGTGAAAAAACGGCGACCGTCATGCCATTGATTTTCCCCAAACCCGTGACCACCCCATCGCCCAAAATCAAGTCTTTGTCCAAACCAAAGTCGGTGCAACGATGGGTGACCATTGAGCCCATTTCCTCAAAGCTGCCGGCATCCAACAGGATTTCAAGCCGCTCTCTGGCACTGAGTTTGCCCTTGCGATGCTGGGCCTCCAAGCGGGCAGCCCCTCCCCCCTCCAACGAAGCCTTGTGGCGTTCGCGATATTGTTCCAAACCTTTCATTATCGGCGATTGTTCATGGGTTACCGCGTAAAGGTAAGCACCAAGCTATTTTTGCCCAATTCAATACCCAACCATGAGCCTGATCGAAACCCACCGCCCCATCTTGCAAGAAGCAGTCGCTGCCCTGCGCGATCGTCGATATTACAGTCCTTTCCCGGAGAATCCCAAGGCCTACCCCGCCGAAGCGGGCGTGCAGGGTGAAGCCTCCTTTCATGCCTCCCTGAACAAAGACTTTGATCGTCTATTGCAGGATCAACCGTTGCGCTTCGAAGGCGAAGAAGTATCGCCCTATTTGCAGAGCGGCTTGGGCATTCGCTATCCTGTGTTTGCGGACAAAACCCTCGTGGCCAAAGCCCAAAAGGCAAGAGCCTCTTGGGTTCAAGCCGGTCCCGAGCTGCGTTGCGCCCTCTTGGTCGAAAGTTTGATGCGCCTGCGCGAGCATTTTGTAGAAATTGCCCATGCGACCATGCACACCACCGGGCAGTCTTACATGATGTCCTTTCAGGCCTCCGGCCCCCATGCCGCCGACCGTGCTTTGGAATGCCTTGCCATGGCCTGGCAAGAACAAACACGCTACGCCGAACAAGCCAATTGGGTCAAAAGCATGGGCAAAATCTCCGTCGAATTGCACAAAACCTGGAAACCGGTGGGCAAAGGTGTGGGTCTGGTCATTGGATGCTCCACCTTCCCTACCTGGAACAGCCTGCCCGGAATCTATGCTAGCCTGGCCGTCGGCAATCCGGTTTTGGTCAAACCGCATCCCAAAGCCGTTTACCCCATCGCGATCGTAACAGCTGTGATCCAAAAGGTGTTACAAGAAAACGGATTCAGCCCCAATCTCTGCCAACTGGCCTGCGATAGCACCGCCCATCCCCTCACCAAGGAACTGGCTACCCATCCGGAGGTCCGCACCATCGATTATACCGGCAACAGCGAGTTTGGTCAATGGTTGGAAGCCCAAAGCCTTTTTGGCAAAACAGTTTTTACCGAAAAAGCAGGGGTCAACGCCGTGCTGGTACATTCGGCCCCGGACCTCAAAGCAGTTTGGGATAATTTGGCTTTTTCGATTTCGTTGTACGCCGGGCAAATGTGCACCGCCCCCCAAAACATATTCCTGCCCACCCAAGGAATTACGGATGCCAGCGGTCAACACCACAGCTACCAGGACTTGGTGGACGGGCTTCGCCAAGCCCTTCGCAAAATCAAGGACCATCCGCAGATGGGCCCCGGTGTTTTGGCGACGGTCCAAAATTCCAGAACCATGGAACGGATCCGCAGCATGCAAGAACAGGCCGGCGATGCCGTTTTGTTGGCCTCTGAACCCATTGCCCACGAAGCTTTCCCCCATGCCCTGTCCTGTTCACCCCTGCTGGTCGAAGCCCATGTGGACCGCAAGGATTGGTTTGGGGCTGAGCAATTTGGTCCCATTGCCTTTGTTATTCCCTACCCAGAAGTGGAG
>RFMW01000210.1 GCA_009927485.1 Sphingobacteriia bacterium | reverse complement strand
CCCACAAGGATTCCGAACGGGCATTCAAGGTTTGCTTGGCCAGCTGGGAGGCCTGCTCCCGGTCCCGTACCCACGGTGGCACCAAACCCCATCGGAAGAGCCGGGGTTTCAAGGGTTGATCTTGGGTAAAAACCAAGAGTCGAGGATGCGCAAAGCCGCTGACCCAACCCAAGGGCGGTTCATTCCGGAGCAGCTCCTCCAATTCCTTTTCCAAAGCCGCAATCAAGGCCGGGTCATCGGCCCGGTGCCGGGCATAATCCAGCCTGGCTTTGGTTAGGGAACTAACGGAATAACACATGTTGCGTGTTCATACCCAAAACTAATGCAAAAAGCTTTTAAGCAATGGTGTAACCGCTGATATCGATATCAATTTAAATAATGGTCAATGGCAGTAAAGAAGGAGCATATTTTATGAATCTGCTCAAATAATTTATTTTTTGGTTACATTAGCCCTCACTGAACCAATAAGTAGGCCAAGGATCTTTAACACAAACGCGCAACTAAATCATTGAACAATCGAAAAGGCTAGGTTACGTTGAACAAATCAGAAAGAACAGAATAAACCAATGAAACCTGTGAGAATTCTATGTTGGACCATGATAGCTTATGTCTTTGTACAAGACAGCAATGCTTGCAGTGGTTATAAAATAACCATCGGTGACAGAACATTTTTTGGGAGCAACCACGATGCTTGGTTTACATCGCCTCATATTTGGTTTGAAAACGCATCAAGCGGTCCATACGGTGCAGCATTTACAGGGGCACGATTTGACGGTGAAAATGGATATGCACCGCAGTCCGGAATGAATGAAAGGGGGCTCGTTTTTGAAAGGCTTGCGGCATTTCATCCCAAACAAGAAAATATACCAAACCGAAAGACTATCTCCAATTCTACCAAGTATTTAAAGGATATTCTTCATTCTTGTAAATCCGTTGAAGAAGTTAAGGCGTATATCCAAAATTACGACCATAGTTATTTTCTGGAAGACGTATTTATTTATGTTGAAAAATCAGGCAAGTATCTGATAGTGGAACCTTACACTTTGACCTTAGGCAATGAACCGACCTATGTGATAGCGAACTTTTGTCCTTCCATAACGCCGGTACAAAAGGCCAATAAACTTGACCGATACCGCAACGGAGTATCTTTTCTAATGAACGGCATGGATTCAACGCTTGATTTCTGCACCGCCCTCTTGGATACAATGCACGTATGCAGGAAGAAAATTGGTGATGGAACTTTGCTTTCTTCCATTTGGGACTTAAACAAAGGAACCGTGAATCTGTATTTTTATCATAACTATGATCAAAGCATCTTGTTCAACCTCAGCGAAGAGTTAAAGAAGGGTGACCACCATATTCGGGTAGAAACACTCTTTCCGATGAACCCTGAATTTGAAAAATTAATCCATTTCAAAATCCCCAAAAACTGTCATTTAATAGCGGTATTCATCATTGCTTCGGCAGTCTATTTTTTATGCTCCTCCATTTTCTTTCTAATTCAATATCTCAGAAGAAGGGCGATTACAAGATTTTCTTCAATGCAACTATTGCTGTTCCCGGTAGGCTTAATTATGTTTTTCGATATGATCGTACTAAGTGGTAGCGTAAAGGTTTTTTATTTTCCTGCACCCTACCAAGACCCGACCAATGTTTTTGTTAGTTTGGCTTCCTACACGCCATTTTTAGTTTTATTGCTCATTTGTCCTTTTGGTTTGATTAATTTTAGACTAATCAAAGAAAATACTTGGACCCTCGTGGCCAAGGGATTATTTACCCTAAACAACCTCCTTTACATTGTGCTTATAGGACTGTTTGAGTATTGGAAATTTTATGATATTTTCAACTAATTGGAAGAATCGACAGAAAAAGGATTTTATTATGGATTTTTGTTGTGACTTGCAGTCGTATTAACCTTCAAATTAATTTTAATAAGATGAATGCCAATAAAATAGTCCCTTGCTTTTGGTTTCATACCGAGAACGGATGCCTTGCCAAGCTTATCGAATATTACAAAGGTGTTTTTGAAGGTAATTTTCAAGAAGGACCAATAATTCCCCTTGGAAATACACCAAGCGGTAACACGGAAATGTGCGAAGTAATCATTTTTGAGAAAAAGTACAGTTTTATGGGTACCGCAACCGAACACCATTCTTTTAATGATGCATTGGCCTTTGCAATTCATTGTGCAGACCAAAACGAAATTGACAATATTGGAACTACTTCACCAAGGAGGGTCAAGAGGTGCAATGTGGGTGGTGTATGGACAAGTTTGGGCTTCGTTGGCAAGTATTGCCCGAGAATTTAAGTTCTTTGATGAGCAGCCCCAATGCTTTTGATATAATGATGAAACAAAAGAAAATTATTATCGAAGAATATTTAAAATAAAGGATGGTACGTACAGCAGGAAATTTCTTTGAAGTCCCGGACAATGACCGAAATCAAATGTTTCTCGTTCTTCTATAAATTTCCATATAGGAAAATGTCTTTTAGGTAATCGATTAAAAATATATTGCGATGTCAAAGTCTATTCAAGAACTTTTAGATGCAGTTCAGCCGGAACGACTGATCCCCTTTCGAAATTTACACGAGACGATTGTTCGAAATTTACCCAATGGCTTTGAGCCTGGGTTTAGTTATGGTGGGTTAGGTTACGTGGTTCCCCATAACCTTTATCCGGCAGGGTATCATTGCAAGCCCACGGAGCCGTTGCCCTTTGCAGGCATTGCCTCCCAGAAGAATTCAATCAACTTTTTACCATATGGGTATCTATGCTGACCCTGCCTTGTTGGATTGGTTTCTTGCGGAGTATCCTCGCCACAGTTCCCAACGGCTTGATATGGGTAAAAGTTGCATCCGCTTCAAAAAAATCCACGAGATACCCCTCGACTTAATCGGCGAATTAATAACCAAAATGACGGTTGCCCAATGGATACAATTGTACGAAGCCCAATTCCTAAAATAGAACGCATGGGCCGTTTCCTGAAAGCAATCTTGGTCAGCATTTTTTTGTTCCAAGGCAGTTTGGCCCATTCATATTCCGCAGTTGAATATATTTCATCCGACAGCCTTGGACTTGAATTCCAGAAGGAGAGGCTTCTAATTTCAATGCGGGAATATTCTGAACTTAACCCTTACCTTGGTTCCGAAGATATTGCGGTACGGATTGATTCAACACGAGCCGAGATTTTAGAAGCATTGTGGCAGGTATTGAATCAGGGCCCATTTCCTCAAGAACCTTTGGATGATGACTTATGGCATCGCGAAATTCAAGTGGTCAAGTCAAATAACGGTCAACTATATTGTTATACAATTGACCACAAAACGGGAGGTTCGTACAAACCAGCTTCCACCATTTTGCACCATCGTCGGCGGGATGGGGTTTTTGCCGCTCACTTACTTGACGATCGAATGGGTCAAGATGTTCAAGAAACAACCATCAATGAAGTTTATACCTTGGATACGCTGGGTACAGCCTTCCTTTTGCTTGGGACCCTTCAAACGTGCAACACCTGCTTTGTAGCCTCGGCTTTTACGGTATCGGTGGATGAAGAAGGCTTTCACTTTGAATTGGTTGCTCAGATCAATGATTTCAATGATGAGACCGATCAACTTTTCTTTGATTCCAAGTCCTCCATCTTGCATTTTGCTGAAATCAAGAAATCAGAGGAAAGACCATACGAAGAGAAAAAGTCCTTTTATACATTTCAATTTCTTGGTGGAGCTGGTTACCAAGTCATTCGTTAATTCATCCAGCAGGACTTTGTTTTGGATGGTCTTAGGCGGATTTCGGAGTTAATTTGAATAATTTTGAAAAAATTATCCGGCCATGTCCCAGAAAATAGTCATCCAAACCCGCATTAATGCCCCCAAATCGTTGGTATGGGAAACCTACACCCAACCACAGCATGTAATGGGTTGGAATTTTGCTGACCCAAGTTGGCATTGCCCACACGCCGAAAACGATTTGCGTACAGGGGGACGTTATATGGCCCGCATGGAGGCTAGGGACGGAAGTTACGGTTTTGATTTTGAAGCCATTTATACGGAGGTTAACCTCGGAGAGCGTTTTACTTACGAATTCGGTGGACGATTTGCTACCGTTGATTTCAAAGAGGCTGAGGGACAGACCGAACTAACCGTCACCTTTGACCCCGAAAATGAGAACCCTGTGGAGCTGCAGCGGCAAGGTTGGCAATCCATTCTGAACAATTTCAAAGCTTATTGCGAAAGCAAGACGAACTAACTACAGAGTTTCAACGCCTAAACCCTCAAATTGCAATGAAAACAAATTCCCCAAACAAAGGATGGCACTGGGCCCTGTGGACGGTGCAAGGATTGTTGGCTGCGGCCTTTGGCGCGGCCGGTGTGATGAAAATGACCGTCTCGATGGAGCAGTTTGTTCAAAGTGGTGGTGGCCCCCTGGTCGATGCCTTTGGTATGGGCCTGGTACGCTTTATTGGTTGGAGTGAATTCCTGGGCGCCTTGGGTTTGGTGCTTCCATCCGCTCTGAGGATCAAACCTGTCCTGACGGTTTGGGCGGCCGCAGGGATTGCCGTCATTATGGTGTTGGCCACGGTTCATCATGCCATGGCTGGCGATTCCGTTGTGGCAACCTTGGCTTTGTTGGTGTTGGCCCTCCTGGTCGTTTGGGGCCGGTCCACCAAGGCGGTGATCCGCGCCTGATGTTCTCCTGGTCACCATGGATTTACAGGGTTTGTTTCGTTCTGGGAACAGGCTTGATGCTTTACATG
The DNA here is from genome assembly GCA_009927485.1 of Sphingobacteriia bacterium. GTDB lineage: Bacteria > Bacteroidota > Bacteroidia > UBA7662 > UBA7662 > SYHX01. The sequence continues at coordinate 9,837 of RFMW01000210.1, read as the reverse complement.
GTTCGGGTCGAGGGTGAATTGGGAGCGCTGCCGCTTGCCTTGGTCCTCTGGGGATTGATGGGGATGGTCATTCCAAGATGGCGAAAGCGAATCAGAAAGTCCGGTTAAGAACCATTTACAGGGTCGTGGGTTATTTTTGCATCAAAATGAGCAAAATGCAATCCAAAACAACGCTCCAATCCTTCGTGTTGACTGCCATGATCCTGTTGGCGGCACTGAGCAGGGTCCTTCCCCATATGCATAATTTTTCTCCTTTGGGGGCCATCGCCTTGTTTGGTTCGGCCCATTTTGGGCGGCGGTGGATGGCTTTGGGGGTGCCGATTGCGGCAACTTGGCTCAGTGATTTGCTTCTCAACAACGGGGTGTATGCTCGCTTTTATCCGGAGTTCACCTGGATTTCCCCGGGCTTTTATTGGACCTACGGATCCTACGTGTTGATCGTCATGGCCGGATGGTTGCTCCTACGCAAGGTATCTGTGGGTCGAGTCCTTGGTTCTGCAGGGGTTGCGTCGCTGATCTTTTTTGCGGTGAGTAACCTGGGATGTTGGGTGGGTTCAACAGCGTATCCTCAAACGATAGCGGGATTAATGACATGTTATGCTGCGGGGATCCCCTTTCTTCAAGGGACTGTTTTGGGGGACATCTTTTACAGCGCGCTTTTGTTTGGAGTTTACCATTTGATGCAAAATCGCTGGACTATTCTAAAGCCTGTTCCGGCGACGATTCCTCAACGATAATGCCCGAAGGGAGGACCTGCTGCCGTTGCGGCGAGGGGGTGATGCAAGAATTTTGCAAAGATTTGGCCACGGAATTCCCGCCAAAATACTGGAGCGAAACATTTTACTCGGTGTTATGCGCTAATTGTGAGGCGCACCTCAAGGCCTTGCTGGAAAAAGTAAAGGGTCATCGTGCGCCCGAAGCGGGCCAGCCTCTCCAAAAAGGGTTTCATTACGAGATGGAGGGATCGAATCTGGTTTTTACGGAGGCCTACCACATGTTGAGGGGGTATTGTTGCCGGAGTGGCTGCAAGCATTGTGTTTACGGTTTCAAGGCAGGTTAAGCATCTTGATGGTTATCCCCAACGGATTGCGGATAAGCCGATCAATAGCATCGAGAACGGCGTACCTTTGAGATGCTTTGAGGTTTCCATGGAAATGGGACGAAAAGGGAAACCGGTGTAATTCCGGTACAGTACCAGCTGCTGTAAGGTCCGCTTCAATTCCGGGCATTAGGCCACTGCGATAGGGTAACGCCTATCATGGGAAGGCGCTCGGAATGGGCCAAGTCAGAAGACCTGCCTTGAAGCCATCACCGTTGGGTTTTCTGGATCAAAAACGCAGGGTAACGCGAAAGTTGTGGCGCATGGTCGCCATGATGCGCTGTGCTCTGTTTGGAGGTTCGAGAATTCGATTTCAATCCAAACATGGCCAAACAAAATCATCGTTTATTTTCTTCGTTAGATGGCTTGAGTGGGATCCGAATGGGGATTGCCTGCTTGGGCTTAACGGTTTCCATGCTGGACGGAACAAAGGCCCAGGGCCAAGCCATACCTACGCTCAGCAGGGATTTGGCCTTGGTGGAGGTGATGGTGGATCGTTTTGATCTGGCATCACTCAAGCCGGACACCATGGTTATGCGATGGATGCCCCTGCGCTCGGCGGCAGAACTTTGGGGGATCCAAGGAAGCTTGCCGCTTCGACAAGCGGTTCCGGGCGCATTGACCACGTTGATGTACCGTGGGAGTGGAGGAAATCAAAATGATTTGACTTGGGGAGATTTCGTGCTGAACAACCCAATGAACCGAACCCTGGACCTGCAACTGCTCCCAAGTTGGCTTTTTCCGGCAATGAAGGTGATGAACGGATCGGACGCCATGCAATCAGGGGGGTACGGCCTGGGAGCCCAGGTGGAGCTTCGACCACAGCCCTTGCCCATTGAATTCCCGCAACAAATTTTGGCAGGCCCTGCACGGCCTTGGGTCAGGGAAATTTCGTTGATGACCGGTACATCCGCGGAGCGTTCCCTGGGTCTGGCAACCCGTTACAGCGAGGGGCGATGGTTCAGTTCCACCAGGGTGGTGGGCACGGTGAATCCAAACCGCTACCCGTACCGTAATCTTGCCGTTGAAGGATCGCCGAGGTCGTTAATGAGCGGGGCGGATTGGGATCAAAAAGGCATTCTGCAACACCTTCGTTACCAATACCAACCCCGTTCGTATGCGGAAGTGGAGCTTTGGGCTCAAGGCCATCGCCGTGGCATTCCCTCCTCGCTGACCTCCACCCCCCGTTCGGCCAGGCAGAACGATAGTATGTTACGGATCCAAACTTCATGGCACCATGCCTTGGGGCCAAGGCATCATGCATCGTTCTCCCAGGCTTACCAAAAAGACCTTAACCGATACCTGGATACCCTCCAGGGCATCAGCGGGTTGCATCGCTTTGAATTGCTGCAATCCAGGGCCGGTTTGGAATACAAGCATCGAGGTTGGCACCTGCAGGCCAGGGTACAATGGGATCGTCAACGGGCGCAGTCATCGCAATATGTTGGGGAAATATCACAGAACCGATGGGCCTTGGTCTTGCCCATGGCCTTGCATCGAGGTCGTTCGGAATTCAGGGCTCAAATCCACAAGGAGATCCTGCAAGGGGAACTCCTGCCCCTGGCGATGCAATTGCGTTGGAATCGAGGCGGAGCGGGTCGTTTGTCCTGGTTGGAATACCGCCGTGCCATGAACCCTCCCAGCCTTAACGATCGCTTTTGGGTGCCCGGCGGAAACCTCGCTTTGCGCCCAGAAAAAATGCAGCAAGTTGAACTTGGCGGTGCAAGGCATGTGCGTGGGCGCTGGTTCAAGTTGAAGGCTCAAGGCCTGCTCTATGCCAGGACCGTGCGGGACAAGATTTGGTGGCAGCCGCAACCCAATCAATCCTGGTGGGCCGCTTCGAATTTGGATGAAAGCCACGCCACGGGCTTGGAGGCAAGCTTGCAGTTCACTTCATTGGCAAAGCAACCGCAGTGGGACATCAGCGCGGAATACCAAGCCAACCGAAGCTGGGCTGGACCTCTGCGTAGCCTGAGCCCTCAATTACCCTATGCCCCCTTGCACAAGGCCTGGGTACAGGGCACTTATCATCGAGGCGCTTCTTTTGTGCAAATCATGGTGACGGGGGTGTCACCCCGTGCAACAACGCAGGATGGCACAGCTTCCTTGCCGGCGTATGCCTTGTGCCATGCGGGCCTAGGTTATGAACAACGGAGATACAGGGTCACCCTGGGGCTGCGGAATCTTGCAAACACAACTTACCAGGAAGTTCCTTGGTTTCCCCAACCCGGGAGGCAGGCGCATATTTCTCTGTACACCCGATTTTAAGAATCCTTCCTGTTCCAAAGTTTTCTTTACTCTTTTTACAAATCAATCAATAAATTAATAAATGTTATGAAAAAAATCTCTTGGATAACTTGGAAATCCGTCCTATTGGGTTGCGGATTAAGCGTGACGTTGTTGTTTTCTTCCTGCACCAAGGAAGAGGTCCTTCGCCAACCATGAACTACACCCATGGATTTTGGGTGGTGAATGAGGGCCCATTCGGGGCTGGTACAGGAACCCTCACCTGGATCGCCCGCGATGGAAGCCGTGTGGAGCAAGATGTGTTTGGAAGGGTTAACCAAAGGCCATTGGGGAATATTGCCCAAAGCATGCAAGGTCTGGGAAATCTCGGTTTGATTGCGGTCAACAACGCCGGGAAATTGGAATGGGTTAATTTACAAACCATGGTTTCGGAAGGTACCCTGCAGGGCTTGGCACTGCCCTCGGCGGTGGCCGTGGATGCCGTCCGTGGGAAGGCGTATGTGAGTGAATGGGTGAGTTTCGCGGGGAACGGTCGAATTACGGTAATTGATTTGCTGACCCGTCTCAAGGTGAAAGAAATTCCTGTAGGTCCCTTTCCGGATGCCTTGTTGTTGACCGGCTCGCAATTGTGGGTGGCCAACGGGGATACAAATTTTGTATCGGTGGTGGATACCCAAGCGGACACCCTTATCGCCAATTTGGTGGTGGGGGATCGCCCCAACAGCTTGGTCGCCTGGCAAAGTAACGTCGCGGTGTTGTGCGGTGGCCGTCCCGGTTGGGCAGGGATCGAGACGGCAGGCTCGTTGCATCTTTTTTCGACGAATTCTCTGCAAGGGTTAGCGTCCAACAGCTTTGCCCTTCCGGACCAACACCCCAAGGACATGGAGATGATGCCTTCAGGAAATGCGATCCTCTACCAATTGGAGTCCAATCAAAATGCGGGCCTTCATCGCCTTGATTTGCCCTGGACGAACGCTACGGTCAATCCCGGAACACCGCTAGTCCCTCGAGTGTTCTACCATATTGCCTGGGATCCTTACGGAGAACGTTCGTTGGTCGCCACCGATGCAGGAAATTTCGCAGAGGCAGGAAAGGCTTATCGATTCAACAATCAATGGGCCATCGTTGATTCTTTTGTTACGGGCATTGGCCCCGGCCATGTGTTTTTCTTGCCTTGATTGAATTTGGGTTACGGAAATTTTAGAGGGGGTAAGGGCGGAGTGGGAGATGATTTTCGGCAAGCATGCAACGGGCTGAGCCCCCACCAATGCGCTCAATGGTGGGTATATCAACAGCCAGGATGGAAGAATAGGCTTCGATGGTTCGACGTTGGTCGCTGGTCCATGAGGCGATGGCCCGTTGCGAGGCAATCCAATGGGGTGTGCCGTCCGAAGAATAGGCTTCCAGGACATTCGCCCCAAATTCGCTGATTTGCCGCAGATTCAAATCGATGATCAACCTCCCGCTGTCCTGCAAGCGCCGATGAACTTCGTGCCTGGCGTAGGTTTCCACGGCCTCGCTGCCCCAGATGGCAAGGCGACGCCCCAGGCTCATGACCACGTTGGTATGGTACAAGGGGTGACCATCACGATCCGCAGTTTCGAAGGACAGCGGTTCGAAGCCAAAGGCTGAACACCATGATCGAAAAAGCGTAATACTGGTTCGACTCGAAAGAGCCGCATAGGCAACGCGATGCTGGTGGTCGAGCACCATGCTTCCGGTGCCTTCCAGGTACTGCCCACCTTCAGCCCAATCGCTCCAATCCGATTCAAAATCCACCTGGAATCCCGCATCAATCAGTTCATGGGCAAGGTTGGGGCGTATTTCCATTCGCCTTGCTGGAGATTCCATGGGAAAATGCACAAGGCCCGTTCCTCCGCCAGGCCCAAAAGCAGGCTCCTGTTCATCCCCAGTCTTAGGCTCCTCGGCGGTGCTGGCAGGCAGGGTGCAAAACCAATTGTTCAGAAAAACCGCATCCGGACAGATCGGCTCGTCGCGGTCCTCCAGGATGGTCAACGGGATGCCGGCGTCATCGAGGGCAACGGCCATTCGGTCAAATTCACGAAGGCCCTCCAAGGCAATTTCCCGGGATTCGGACGGCGAAGGCATGGCCCCTTGAAAGGCATTGCTGGATGCCGTTTCTGAATTCCACCCAAAATATTTGGGCCGGAGCATGATCAGCCCGGAACAGGAGGGCGGTGACTCGTTGGTCATCTTGACGCTAGGCTTTGTTATTTTTTGTGTTCCTTGGGAAGACCACCGGTAATGGATGCAGCAATGCGCACCACCAAGGAGCGTGGGAACAGCCCAGTCGTTGCCGCAAGAAAACGGTTCATGAAGCCATGAACGGCCACGGCTCTTCCGCGCATCATGGCATCGTACCCAAATTGAGCGACTTCGGCTGAACCGGGGATTTGGGCATTTTTGAGCATGGCAGGGTCGGCCTGCCCGGGTTCCTTCATGGCCTGCGCAAAGCCGCTTTGGGTAGGACCTGGACACAAGGAGGTTACCGTAATTCCATGCCTCCGTAATTCGAAATGAAGGGCTTCCGAGAAGTGGAGGACAAAGGCCTTGGTGGCAAAGTAAACCGCCATGCCGGGGCCGGGTTGAAACGAAGCCGTCGATGCCACGTTCATGATGCGGCCGCTACCGCGTTGGATCATGTCCTTCATGTACAATTTGGTCAGGTGAACCACGGCCCGTACGTTCAGATCAATCATGGAGGCTTCCTTTTCCCAGCGTATGGACTCGAAAGGACCGTGCGCCCCAAAGCCGGCGTTGTTGATCAGGTAATCCACCTGCAATCCTGCTGCGCAAGTGCTCCGGTACAGCGTCTCGATGGATTCAGGCAGGCTGAGGTCTAATCCATAACAATGAATATCTATTTTGGAATGGTGCTTGCCAAGGAGTTCATCACGAAGGGCTTCGAGACGGTCCAGCCTGCGGGCAACGAGGATAAGATGGTCACCGGCAGCGGCATGAATGCGGGCCAATTCAAGGCCGATTCCATCAGAGGCTCCGGTAATTAGGGCAGTAGGCATAAGGTATATGGTTTGTAAGATACTGAAAGATAATTATTTACGCGTAATTATTCGCAACATGGAGTCATCTTGGGCGGCTTTGAGGCGAATCAAGTCGCCCATGATTTCGTTAGGGACCGTGGCCGAAAGTACATATTGTTGAATTTTCCAGGTCCCGTTGCGGAAGACCATTACGCCGGAACCTCGGCATAATTTCATTCGCGTATTGAGGAGTTCTTCGAACCAAGCCACGCTGCTGTCGGCCGTGAAATGAAATTGCCTCGTAAGCGGTTGCATGCTCCAAGCCTTGCCCTTATCGAAATGCGGTTGGGCATAAGCCATGAATTCCTCTTTGGTCCAATGTTCGCTTGCATCGGTCCCCACGAAGACCGATGAGTCGCCCATGCATTGGAAGTAATCCTGGAATTGGGCCTGGGCCGCTGCCTCGTGGTAACGATCAAGGCAAGCCCTTGCCGATACAAGGGCATTGCGGTCCTCGTTCGGAAGCGCAGGGGAACAGGCCTGCATCCAAGGGATAAGGACAACGACAAGGACTTTGGTCCACAAGAGATGCAAATCAAAAGCAGCCGTACGGAACATAAAAAGAAGGGGTGAATGGGAATTGCACAAAGGAAATCATCACAGGAATTGGTGGATATCCCAAAGGTAGCCTAATTTAGGAACCTGAAAACAATGCCAAATATGACCAAACGAATTCAAAGAAGGGTACTCACCTTGGCCATAGCAGGCCTTTTACTTCTGGCTATGGGCAACCGTGCCGGTGCACAAACCAGGATCAGGGACTTCATTGACGCGGAAATATTCCTCAAAGGAGTTTTCGGGTCGGAATGCCGAATGGACGAATACGGTATACTTAAAATCAACGGCAAAGACTACAAGGCCGGGAATGTGGCGTTCAGGCTAGGGGATGTGCGTATCCGGATTGAGGAAACCAAGCCTGGTCCAAATTGTCCTCCTCCATGCACAGCCAAGGTTCTTGTTAAATTTGATTGCCGAAAAAGTGCTTGCATTTATGCCATCCAGTCAGAGAAAAGCATAGAATTTCCAGCCTCCATGGCATCTTACCAATTGGAATTTGATGACGTCCGCAAAGGTCGCAAAATGTACTCAGTGTTCTTGGAATTACAACGTTTCCTTCGGCAAAGCAACGCCCCAGAAGGTTCTACCGTCAAATAATCCTAACCTAATATTCAAGGTTATCGGCGATCGGAAACCTCACATGTTGCGACGGTATTGACCGCCTACCTCGTACAGGGTTTGGGTGATTTGCCCCAAAGAGCAATATTTCACCGCCTCCATAAGCACTTCAAACAAATTCTCTTGACGGAGGGCTGCCTGGCTCAATTGGTTTAACCAATGTTGCGACTCTGAGGGATAGCGTCCGTGCAATGCATTCAACGCCACAATTTGCGCCTCCTTTTCGGCCTCTGTTGCGCGAATCACTTCGCCGGGAATCAATGTGGGAGAGCCTTCTCTGCTGAGGAAGGTATTCACCCCGATGATGGGAAGGTCCCCGTTGTGTTTGAGTGTTTCGTAATGCAGAGATTCCTCTTGAATTTGATTGCGTTGGTACATGGATTCCATGGCGCCAAGAACACCCCCCCTTTCGGTAATTCGATCGAATTCCAACATCACGGCTTCTTCCACCAAGTCGGTAAGTTCCTCGATGACGAAAGATCCTTGCAGGGGATTCTGGTTGTAGGCTAAACCCAATTCACGGTTGATGATCAATTGGATCGCCATGGCCCTGCGCACCGAGCCTTCGGTCGGGGTGGTGATGGCCTCATCAAAAGCGTTGGTGTGCAGTGAATTGCAATTATCATAGATGGCATACAAGGCCTGCAAGGTGGTCCGAATATCGTTGAAATCAATTTCTTGAGCATGCAGGGAGCGACCGGAAGTTTGGATATGGTACTTCAGCATTTGGGACCGTTCATCCGCGCCGTATTTTTCACGCATGGCCTTGGCCCAAATTCGTCGGGCAACCCGACCGATTACCGCGTACTCGGCATCGATTCCGTTGCTGAAAAAGAAACTAAGGTTAGGGGCGAATCGGTTAATGTCCATACCCCGCGACAGATAATATTCTACGTACGTAAATCCATTGGCCAGCGTGAAAGCGAGTTGCGTAATTGGATTCGCACCGGCTTCGGCGATATGGTACCCGGAAATCGACACCGAATAAAAATTTCGTACTTGATGTTGGATAAAGTACTCCTGAACATCCCCCATGAGGCGAAGTGAAAATTCCGTCGAGAAAATGCAGGTGTTCTGGGCTTGGTCCTCCTTCAGGATATCGGCCTGCACGGTGCCCCGAACCTGGGTCAGGGTCTTGGCCCGAATGGCTTGGTAAATTTCTTGGTCGAGGACCATGTCCCCGGAGAGGCCCAGCAAACCCAGTCCCAATCCGTTATTCCCTTCGGGGAGAGGTTGATCAGGCTGCTGGCCTAGGGCATGTTCCAGGTTGTACGAGGGCCAAGGAGATGATGCCTTTTGGAGGGCTTCAATGCGGCGCTGCACCTGCTCTTGGAGCTGATGATCGCGGATGTAGAGTTCGCATTGCTGGTCGATGGCCGCGTTCATGTAGAAGGCCAAGAGCACCGGCGCCGGGCCGTTGATGGTCATGGAAACCGATGTTGCGGGATTGCAAAGGTCAAAGCCGGAATACAGCTTTTTGGCATCGTCTAAACAGCAAATACTAACCCCGGAATTTCCGATTTTGCCGTAAATATCCGGACGGCGATCCGGGTCGTTACCGTACAAGGTTACGGAATCAAAGGCAGTGCTCAGCCGTTTGGCAGGCATACCCAAAGAGACGTAATGGAAGCGCTTGTTGGTTCGTTCAGGACCGCCCTCCCCGGCAAACATACGGGTTGGGTCCTCCTGCTCCCGTTTGAAGGGGAAAACACCGGCGGTAAATGGGAAAGATCCCGGAACATTTTCTTGCAAAATCCACCGCAAAAGGTCACCGTAATGGGTGTAGCGAGGCAAGGAAATTTTGGGCAAATTCAAACCGGACAGTGTACGGGTATGGGTGCCAACCCGCAGGTCTTTGCCACGAACACGGTATACAAATTCTTCCGCTTGGTATGCGGTTTTGAGGGAGGGCCATGCCTCCAACAACCGAAGGTTGGATCCCTTCATTTGCGATTTGATCTCCTGAATCCGTTGGTCAAGTGCGTTTTGGAGGGGCTGTTGGGTATCCGAGCCGCCACGGGCCAGGATTCGTTGGCTTTCTTCCAAGGCATACCATTGCCCTGCCACTTCTGCCTGTGCTTGGGCTTCTTGGTTGTAACGCCGTATGCTGTCGGTAATTTCGGAGAGGTAACGGGTGCGGGATGGGGGAATAATGTAAATCTTCTCGGAGAGCTCTTCGGAGGCGGAGATGCTTAAGCGAGATGTGTTAAATCCGCATTTCTCAGCGAGCAGGCGCATCAACCGGGCATAGAG
>RFMW01000241.1 GCA_009927485.1 Sphingobacteriia bacterium | reverse complement strand
GGAGGTGTTTCCCACAGGCCGTGGTTGCGTTGGTATTGCTTTTTGACGTCCCTTAACGCATCCTGACCACCACGCTTATCAAATTTGTTCACCGCAATCAGGTCGGCAAAATCGAGCATATCAATTTTCTCCAATTGGGTGGCGGCTCCGTATTCCGGGGTCATGACATACAGCGAAACATCGCTGTGATCGATGATTTCGGTATCGCTTTGGCCTATCCCCGATGTTTCGAGAATGATCAAATCAAATCGAGAGGCTTTGAGCAAGGACAACGTATCGCGCACATGCCGGCTCAAGGCCAAATTGGATTGTCGGGTCGCCAACGAACGCATATACACCCGGGGATGGTGAATGGCATTCATTCGAATACGATCGCCAAGCAAGGCCCCCCCGGTTTTGCGCTTGGATGGATCCACCGATACCACAGCAATGCGAGGGCCATCAAGAGGATCCTTCGAATTTCCCGTGCTGTGGATGAACCGTCGAATCAATTCATCCACCAGCGAAGATTTGCCCGCACCTCCGGTTCCCGTAATGCCAATGACCGGAATTTTGGGCAGCGAGGCATTTTGCTCCCCCTCTGCGGTTTCCTTGCCTGCGGTTTCCATGCCGGCTGCAAACCCAAGATGCTTGGCCAATTCTGCAAAAAGCCGGGGGTCGTTTTCGGCCAGGGAAATACCGCGGGCCAAGGCCGGGGCCACACCCTTTTGAATAAGTCCGGCTAATTCAGCGATTTTATCTTCCTGACCCGATACGACGGAGAAATCAGATTGTTCCAACAAATTATTGATCATGCCCTGAAGGCCCATGGCCCTACCGTCATCGGGGGAATAAATCCGGTTGATACCGTAGGCATGCAATGCCTCAATCTCCGAAGGGAGAATGGTCCCGCCACCCCCCCCAAAGATGCGGATATGCGGGCAATTTCTTTCCCGCAGCAAGTCGTAGAGGTATTGAAAAAATTCGATATGACCTCCTTGGTAGGAGGTGATGGCGATGGCCTGGGCATCTTCTTGCACGGCGCAATCCACGATTTCGGCAGCGGATCGGTTGTGGCCCAGGTGGATAACCTCAGCACCACTTTTCTGAAGGATCCTGCGCATAATATTGATGGCGGCATCGTGCCCATCAAAAAGGGAGGCGGCGGTGACAATCCGGACGGGGTTTCGAGGCTGGTAAACGGTGATATCCTGCATATCGTGCCAAATTACAACGAGGTTAGGCCAAGGAGGTTTGTTTGGCTTGGGGCCTTGCCCTACTTTTGTTCCCATGCCTCGTTATTTACTCACCGCTGCGTTGCCTTATGCGAACGGTCCTATCCATATTGGCCATTTGGCCGGATGCTACCTGCCCGCGGATGTGTACCATCGTTACCTCAAAGCCAAGGGCGAAGACGCACTTCTGATCTGCGGAACCGACGAGCACGGGGTGGCGATTACCCTGCAAGCCCGCAAAGAAGGGGTCACCCCCCAGGAATTGGTGGATAGGAATTTCAAAGTCATTCACCAAGCGTTTGAAGGCCTGGGCATCGTGTTCACTCATTTTTCCAGAACTTCAAGGGAAATTCATCACCGAGAGGCCCAAGCCTTTTTCCTTGACTTGTATAACAAAGGATTTCTGAAAGAGAAGACGACTTCCCAATTTTATGACCCAGTGGCAGGTACCTTCCTCGCGGATCGCTACCTTGTCGGAACCTGTCCTCATTGCAGTTTTGATGGGGCCTACGGAGATCAATGCGAGAAATGCGGAACCTCCCTGAGCCCTGATGAACTTCAGTATCCCCGATCAGTTTTGAGCGGATCCGTTCCTGAGAAGCGCGAAACCAACAATTGGTTTTTGCCGATGGACGAAATGCTCCATCTCCCTGAATTTGCCACGTACACCGAAAGGATAGCCCGATGGAAATCCAATGTCAAAGGCCAATTTAATTCCTGGGTGCAGCAGGGCCTGCAACCCCGAAGCATGACCCGCGATTTGGATTGGGGGGTGAAAGTTCCCCTGGAAGGCGCTGAGGGTAAGGTGCTTTACGTATGGTTTGATGCGCCCATCGGCTATTTATCGGCCACCAAGGAATACATGGATTTGCAAGGAAATCCGGAAGGATGGCGGGACTATTGGGAATCCGAGGATTCCAGGCTAGTGCATTTTATCGGCAAAGATAACATTGTATTCCATACCCTGATATTCCCCATGATGCTGGCGGCCCATGGTCAAATGGTTTTGCCATGGCAGGTTCCCGCCAATGAGTTTATGAATTTGGAAGGACGTAAACTTTCCACATCCCGGGGTTGGGCGGTATGGCTTCATGAATACCTTCAAGACATTCCCGGTAGGCAAGACGAGTTACGTTATACGTTGTTATGCAATTTACCCGAAACCAAAGACGCGGATTTCTCATGGCAGGATTATCAACTCCGCGTTAATTCCGAATTGGTGGCCATTTTGGGAAATTTCGTGAACAGGGTCATGGTCCTCACCCATAAATTGAGCGATGGACACTGCGGGGATTTGCCGACCGTGGAGGCAAATACATCCCACGTATCCTTGGAATTGGAGTTGGCCGGTACACGTCAGGAAATTCTATTGGCCATGGAGCAGTTCAGGTTGCGGGAAGCGATGGCAGGGGTGATACATCTTGCTCGTTTAGGGAATCGTTACTTGGCCGAGACGGAACCTTGGAAATTGCTCAAAACCGACTCGGAGGCCGCCTCCAGGGTGCTTAGGTTGGCCGCAGAGTTGTGCGCAGAGTTGTGCATTGCCTTGGAGCCCTTTTTGCCATTCACAGCCTCCAAATTGAGCCATCAACTGCAATGGCAAGCTAGTGCCCAAGAGCGGGAAGCTTGGTGGAATCCAGGGTCTGCCGATTCCAAGGGAACGGTTGATGCCAGAACGCGTTACCTCGCCCAAGGCCATCGGTTGGGTCCAGCTGCATTGCTCTTTGTGCCCATCGAAGATGAATTGATTCAAGCACAGATTCACAAATTATCCCCCATGAACGACTCCAAGCTCGAGAACGACCCCAAGCCCGAGAACAAATCGAAGCCGGAAAATACCCCCAAGCCCGATGCCGAGTTGAAACCTGAGGTAACCTATGATCAATTCGCGGCCTTGGATTTACGAATTGCGACGATTCTGAGCGCACAACCTGTTCCGGGCGCTGATAAAGTCCTCGAAATCAAGGTTGACCTGGGCGACGAACAACGCACGGTGGTGTCCGGCATTGCCCAACATTTTCAACCCGAGGAATTGGTGGGCAAGCAGGTTCTGATGCTGACCAATTTGGCACCCCGCAAAATCAGGGGCATAGTTTCCCAAGGGATGCTCTTGATGGCAGAGAATCAGGAAGGGCAATTGGTATTGGTGGGTCCTAACGGTAACGGTATTCTCCCCGGCGATCGAGTTTCGTAGTTAGCTGCAAACTAAAGATCTACGTCTTAACGGTAGAAGAAAAATAATCAATTGAAAAAGCATAGCATCATAATCAATGACCAAAGAAAACACCATCAAACTGTTTGATGAAAAACCAGTACGCACCGTTTGGGATGCCGAGTATGAGAAATGGTATATTTCTATAATAGATGTTGTTGGTATTTTGACTGATAGTCCAAATCCAAGAAAGTACTGGAGTGTGCTTAAAACCAGACTAAAAGCAGAAGGAAGTCAGTTGGCTACAAATTGTAGTCAACTGAAAATGCAATCCGCAGATGGGAAATTCTATAAAACCGATGTGGCTGATGCAGAGCAGCTTTTTAGGTTAATCCAAAGCATCCCATCCCCTAAGGCAGAGCCTTTCAAGCTATGGCTGGCACAGGTAGGTGCCGAACGGTTAGACGAAATGCAAGATCCGGAATTAAGCATTGACAGAGCGTTGGAGCAATATCTAAAACTTGGCTATTCGGAAAACTGGGTCAACCAACGGCTTAAGAGTATTGAAATACGAAAAGAGCTCACTGATGAATGGAAGAAGAGAGGATTGAAAGAAGGAGTACAATTTGCTACGCTTACGGATATCATAACCAAAGCCTGGAGTGATAAAACCACCAAAGAATATAAGGTATTGAAAGGTTTGAAAAAGGAGAATTTAAGGGATAACATGACCAATACGGAGTTGATTCTGAATATGCTTGCAGAAGCATCCACAAAGGACATATCCGCAGCCACCAATCCGAAAGACTTTGAAGCAAGTATAAAGGTCGCCAAACAAGGAGGAAATGTAGCTAAAGTTGCACGCAAAGAATTGGAATCTAAAACGGGTAAAAATGTAGTATCATCTTTAAGTGCAAAAGATGTTTTTAAAGAACTCCCTGAAGTGAAGAAAAATCCTAACAAAATCACAAAAAAGAATTGAATTAGGCGTTTCAACATCAAGCTAAGGCAAGTCCTACTTCAAAAAACTAAGGAAGAGCAAGGAAGCTATCGCTTCACAGCCACATACATTTACTAGTCGCACAAGCCTAAACCTTACTGCTTAGGGCTGCTGGAGTGCAGTTCTTGATGCCGATACTCTGTGGGGGTCATGCCAATTTGGTTCAAGAAAATGAATGAGAAATAGGAAGCTGATGAAAATCCCGAAGCCTCTGCAATTTTGGACATGACGCATCGACGATGTTCGGGGATTTTGCGGATTAACTCACAACTTTTTTGGATTCGGTATTGGATCAGGAAGGCCTTTGGGCCCATGCCGTGATGTTTCAGACAGATTTGCTGCAATCGAGCCCCGCTAATTCCCATGATTTTGGCCAAGTGGGGTATGGTGCATTGGCTGTTTTGGAATTGTTGCCCGACCAAATGGGCAAAGGAATGGGCCAAATCACTTTCTTCTTTTTCCTGGGATTGACGACGGGCGACGCGCCTCAGCTCGCGGGTTCGTTTGGAGGCCTGATGCAGTTCAACCTTAATTCCCTTCAAAATCTCGGCAGGGGAAGAATCCTCTGCCCAGTGGAGCTGTTTGCGACCCCGCAACAGGGTTAGTCTGGTATAGGGTCGTTCGGATTGCAGAACCAATAGAATTTGATGGTCCGAGGATTTCATTCCCGATGGCCAAACCGACTCATCCATCAAATCCGTATCCGTTGCCCTTTCGAGCAGAAAGACCTGGGGGATCGCGTTATTCGAAGAAATGGATGAATCCGGGAAACCTTTGGCTTGACTTCCTGGGGATTGAAGCCGGGTTAAGCTATGGGGTTGGCCATCCTTGTGCTCCCATATCCATACCAACCAGGCAGGAAGTTCTCGACGCGCTTTATTCGGGGGAGTCCCTGCCCTCTTGCCTTTGATGGAATGGGCTCTTGGGTCTTCGCGTTGTAAGTTGCGGAGAAGTTGAGTTTCTAGGTAAAGAAGGAATTTCATGCAGGGTCTATGCAATGCCAGGAAGCCAATGAAAGCTACAAAAATGTCCAGAATACGCAGAGGAATGCATGAAGGCCCCCCCCTACAAAATCCCCTACAAAGCAAGGTTTACCCCTACAATTTGACCCAAATTCAAAAATTTTCGGCTACTTTTCTTGCAATTGACCTGACGTGTCAAAGCATAGGTCCACCAAACGTCGACTATGGTCTGGCCAGGCTATTGGAGGACTTGGTGGTTGGGGTAGCCACGCTTGGAGGATGGCCCCGGTGGCAGGGTCCAGGCCTTGTCCTACAGGAACACCCATTCGGTGGAGGGCTTCCGCATTGCAGGCCTGTTCAAATTGATGCTTCATGGGAATGACCATGAGTTTTTTGCCCAAGAACAAGGCCTCGGCAGGGGTCTCGAATCCAGCCCCGCACAAAACTCCGGAGGCATGTTCCAGATGCCGGAGAAACAAGGCATCACCGGCAGGGTGCCAGGTAAAACGACCTTTGGTTACTGATTCACGGACCGTCTTGCTGAAGACGACCCAGTCCTGCTCCGGGCCGTATCGACTCAAAAACTCCCGCAGCAGATCATCTCCATAAGCCGGGAGGTAAACCAGGATTTCGTTGCGGTCCCTGGTGGCTTGCAAGGCGCGAATCCCCGGCCGAATGACCGGGGTGTGGATGAAATCATCGTAGGCTTCAAAATGCAAACCGATGGAAACGGGGCAAGGCGCATAATGGCGAAACAACCATTCGGCATGAGGAGCCTTGACCAAGGCAGGACGGGGAGTCTTGGGCGACAGGAAGGAGGCCTGGTGGCTGAGCCCCACGATGCGACGGTAGCCTTGCCGGCGCGCTGCCAAGGCCGTTACCGGTTCAAAATCATTGATCACCAAATCATAATCCTGCAAGGGGATTCGTCCGCTGTCCATCAACAATTGCCATGGCCGTTGGATGGCCAAGGTCTGCCACCAATCGAAGCTCCCCTGCCGGCCAAAAACAAAGCCCGCCCCGTTCAAACGGTATTTCACCGGGTAGTTCAAACGGACGTTCACATCTCTGCCCGATACCAGAATGTCCAATTCGCCTCGCTCCAACAAATGCGGCAGGAAGGCGGAGGCTCTGCTCAGGTGTCCGTTTCCGGTTCCTTGAATGGCATAGAGGATACGTGGTTGAATCAATGTTCGCTCCATCAAAGGGAAGGACGGGCTTTACCCACCGAAGATAAAGAAAATATTTCTTCCAACAAGGGGTGGGGCAACAACCTTTCTCTGGAAGGAGTGCTCAGGGGGGCTCGCTCTTCTATTTCGGCTTCGATGCTGCTCTTGATTTCGGCTTTGGGCGCATAACGGTACAAGGACCATTGCCCGAGATGGTATTCCAGCGCGGATAGATTTTCAATCCAATCCCCTGAATTAAGGTATGTTACAGATTTTCCTGCATGGGCGTTTCCACCCGGTTCTTTGGCAAACATCGTTTTGATCACCGGCTGGTGGATATGCCCACAGACCACGTAATCGTAACCTCTTTCGATCGCCAAATCCGCTGCAATTTGTTCAAAATCCGAGATGAAACGGACGGCGGTTTTGACCCCGTCTTTGATGCGCTTGGAAAGACTTATTTTCTCACGGCCTACCTTTTCAAGCAACAAATTCACCCCGCGATTGAGGATGATCAAGAGGTCGTACCCCTGTCCACCCAAGCGGGCCAACCATTTGGAATACTGCATGCTCACATCAAAAACATCGCCATGGAAGAACCAGGCCTTCTTGCCATCCAGCTCCAGCACCAATTTATCCCGCAGGTACAGGTTACCCAGGCGGTAATCAGAGAACTTTCGTAACATTTCATCGTGATTTCCGGTCAGGTAATAGACCGGGATGCCTTTTTCGGCAAATTTCAAAAGCCGTCTCAGAACCTGCATATGCGATGCCGGCCAATAACGCTTCTTGAACTGCCAAATGTCGATAATGTCCCCGTTGAGAATGACCGTACCCGGTTCAATTTGGTCCAGGTACTGAAGCAATTCCTTGCCATGGCAGCCATAGGTCCCCAAATGCAAATCCGACAGCACCAACAAGTCAATTTTGCGCTTTTCCATCAAAGAATATTCCTTGGGGCACAAAAATCTCGGTTCTATGTAAATTCATTGTGAACGATGCAGGGTCAAAGCCATTTGTATGCTAAATTGGACGTATGAATAGGTTTAAGAAGAGCCGCCATGAAGCTGTTTGACCCTTTTGGTAACCCTTTGCTGATCAAGAGGGTGTTGTTTGGCGTTTTCGGATCATTTTTCTACATTGGTTTGTGCGTTATCAACCGGCTTCGTATAAACGGCACCGATATCGTGCGGGATTTGCCCTCGAACAACGTCTTGTTCGTTTCCAATCATCAAACGTACTATCGTGATGTCATGGCCATATTCCATTCCATTTGTGCGGCCAAGTGGGGTTATGGGCGGAGATTATGGTCTCCCTTCTATTTGTTATGGATTCCGGCAAGATTGTATTATGTAGCCGCGACCGAGACCATGAAGAAGAGCGGTTTTCTGCCATGGTTATTCAGTTTGGCAGGGGCCGTCACGGTCAAACGTTCCTGGCGAGAAGCTGGTCAAGATGTTCAGCGCCGGGTGGATGTTTCCGAAGTGGAGAAAATCTACAAGGCCTTGGACTTTGGATGGGTGTTGACTTTTCCTCAAGGAACCACCAAGCCCTATGCAGAAGGAAGACGCGGTGTTGCCCAAATGATCCTGGAGCAAAAGCCTGTTGTGGTTCCGGTTGTGATCAACGGTTTTCGCAGGGCCTTCAACAAGAAAGGCTTGCTGCTCAAGAAAAAAAATGTGGACTTGAGCGTCACCTTCAAAGCCCCTTTGGAAATTGATTACAGTGCCGGCAAAGATCAAATCATCGAACAAATCATGGATGCGATCGAACAGAGCGACCGCTTTCGTTTCCCGCATTACCGCCAGGCCCAAGCGTGAAAAAATCTTCTTTTTCGTGAGAATGCAGGGTAAGTAAGCCTGATCGAGTCAATTGAAGTAGCATGTTGCGGGCTCGTACGGTTCCGATATTGAACATGGCCTTGCATTGGGGAACATTGATTCGCGGCTTGACCCGCAGATAATCCAACAAAGCTTGTTCTTTGCTGCCAAATTCAAGAACGGGGGCGTCCTCTCCTTGAGGATCTTCGTTGCGTAACATTCGAATGCTCATTTCCGAGGCCAAGAGGCATTGGTCTTTGCTGCGGATATAAACCTCCCATTCGTTCTCCTCGTTCAAACAACGGACCGGTTTGTCCTGCGATTCGTGGATTTCCACAACCAGGACTTCTTTCATGCCGACTTGGAGCGGGTGAAAATCCAAAGCCACTTCGGGTTTACAAAAGAACCCTCCGGCATTTTCCAGCATTTGCTTCTCCGCCTCCGTATCCAAATGCCGAAGACTTCCGTTATCCCGAACGCCCACGAGCAATCGTCCTCCCCGGGTATTGGCGAAGGCGCAGAGGGTTTTCGCGATTTTGCGCGAGGATGAAATGGTTTCCTTGAAGTCTTGGCGATCGTGTTCCCCCTCCTCGATCCACTGATAGAAGGCCACATGGCCCACGGTGCTCCCATTTGCGGCCTTCAATCGGGGGGGGATGCGGTCCAGTGACGGGGGGCGATGGGGCTTGGTTGCCTTCTTCACGGGTTGAAATTAAGGGGAAGGTTGCTGCAGGAGGCATTCGGGGTCCCAGAAAACGTCCCTGAAGTTGTGGACGGTATCGTCCACCACCGTGATGCCTTCTGCTCGTAACCGATCGGCCATGGCGTCTTCGCTCCCAAAATGATGTTTCCCGCTTAGGACCCCGTTGCGATTGACCACACGATGGGCAGGAACGGCCGGAGTCACCCCGTGCGATGCGTTCATCGCATAGCCTACGGCTCTTGCGCTCCTCCCGCTCCCCAAGAATTTCGCCACGGCTCCGTAGCTGGTGACTCGTCCATGCGGTACCAGCCGAACCACGTCATAGACCGCCGTAAAAAAATCTCGTTCCATCCACCTCAAAAATACCTTTGGTGAATCTGATTTTTTCCCCTAATTTGCGATGACATTTAGAATATGGAATTTGTTATAGGAGGGGTCTCGGCCTTGATGGATGCGCGCTTTGCGGCCGCTGCCGGCACAGAGCGTGTGGTTTTGCATCCTTGGATCAGCCGCCCGCATACAAACCAGGGGATCGGCTTTCTACCCGAGGCGATCGGGGAACTTGAAGGGACGCCAGAAGAAATTTTGAAACAAGCTTTGGCCGTATGGAACGAAATCAAAGGCTGGGTTTCGGGACCTGAAATTTGGCTGGCTGCCCCTTGGCCTTACCTTCCACTGGCTCTGGAAGCTTTTGACGCCTTCGACGATTGTTGCGGCCTTATGGTGAACGCTGCCCCATCGGCTACCCCATCGGCTACCCCATCGGCTACCCCATCGGCCTTGCAGCATCCTCCTATTCAAATTCCGCCAAGGTTGCCCTATGCCGTCAATTATACCGTTGGGGCTCCTGGGACTGCAGGGGGTCCTGAGATTACGAACGCGTGGACTGCCCAGAACCCGCCGGATTGGGTGGTGATTGCCCCAGACTCGATAATGAGTCTGCCCCTAAACTTCGACACCTTACCGTATCTACGGGTGGAGACCCTCGATGAGGTCATGGCCCTGCAAACAAGACAAGAACTTCCACACTTTGCGGGCATTTACCTCCAAGCCAATGCTCCCGAAGCAGGAACCGACTACGAGCTCTGGCAGGAAATAATCGATGCTTGGTAGGCTGGGATCGTGAACCTGGAATTACCCACTGGACTTCAAGGGCCTATAGAAAGGTTCAAGCGGTATTTTGCTTAAATATAAATTAAGTGTAAATTTACACATAATAAGCACTTAAAAATGGAAAGACTGGCACAAAACAGCCTTATTCGTTGGAAAAACACAAATCCAAGGCTCCCGCTCATAATTCAGGGGGCGAGGCAAGTAGGTAAAACCTATCTTATGAAATGGTTAGGGGTTCATCATTTTGAGCGCTTTGCATATTTCAATTTTGATGAAAGGCCAGAGCTCAAAGAGTTGTTTGAGCTTAACAAGGATCCCCATCGCGTACTCAGAGCCTTGAGCATGGTAAGCGGCATGACCTTGGATCGAAATTCCTTGGTGATTCTTGACGAAATTCAAGAATGTCCTCAGGCGCTTAACACCCTGAAATATTTTTCGGAGAATTGTCCGGAAGTGCCGGTTGTTTGTGCTGGGTCTTATTTAGGAATTCTCTTGAAATCCGGTCACTCATTCCCGGTGGGCAAGGTAGTTTTTCTGGACCTTTATCCCATGACTTTTACCGAGGTAATCATGGCGCGTTCCGATGCATTGACTTCGTTTCTCTTGTCCCCATTGAACCTTGAGCCGGTTTCAGAATTTTTGTATAACGATTTAAACAGTTTGTTCAAGGAATACCTTATCCATGGCGGCTTGCCTGCTGTGGTGAAACAGGTCATTCTTAACAATGATTGGGAAAATAGTGAATATACCCTACAAAATTTGATTTCTTCGTACAAAGGAGATTTCGGTAAACATCCTATAATGAGCGATGTTGCAAGAATTACCCATGTTTTTGATTCTTTGCCTGCCCAATTGGGCCGAGAAAACAAGAAGTTTGTATACAAGGTCATTCGGCCTGGTGCCAGGGCCAGAGAATATGAGAATGCTATTATGTGGTTAGTGCGGAGCGGATTACTTTATCGGTTGACGCATATTTCCAAGCCCGCTATACCGCTGTCCGCTTATTCGGAACCCGAGACCTTCAAGCTCTATGCTTTTGATGTTGGGGTTCTAAGAAAAATATCCAGATTATCACCTGAAGTTTATCTCCAAGGCCATCGGTTATTCACCGAATTTAAAGGGGCAATTTTAGAGAATTATATTATGCAAAGCCTCATGGCCCAAAGTCCAGTGGAGCCGCATTATTGGACATCAGAGAACAAGGCCGAGGTAGATTTTGTCTTGGAAGTAGAAGGCCACCTTGTGCCGATTGAGGTCAAGAGCGACATGAACGTTCGAAGCAAAAGTCTAAGCGTATACCATCAACGTTTTCAGCCTAAGCTGCGGATTCGCTATTCAAACCAAAATTTACAATACAGAGAAGGTCTCTTGAATATTCCGCATTTTATGGCTGACCGAACCCTTGATTTGGTCAAAGGCATCATAAACGAAACTGTCCCCTTACGTAGTGGATAGGCAGGTTTTGCGCCATGTAGCGTGATTCGTAGGTGGTGAGGACGGATAACGCGTCTTGTTCGTAAGGACTGCGCTGAGCACGATGTTCCGGGGAGTGAACATCCCGAATACAGCGCTCGATCAGAAGACCTTCGGCCTGCCAAGCTTCGACAGTGTATTCGAACAGGGATATGTTATCTGTCTTAAGGTGAATGCAGCCGTCCGGGTGCAGGATATTGCGGTATCGACGTAGAAAGGCCGGAGAGCTTAGTCGTTTTTTTTCACGACTTTCCCGCGGTTGGGGATCGGGAAAGGTGATCCAAATCTCGTTGACTTCGCCACTTTCAAAATACGCTTCAATTTGTTCCAAACGGGTGCGCAAGAAGCCTGCATTGTTTAGTTGTTTGCTTTCCAAGAGTTTGGCACCATGCCACATCCGGGCTCCCTTGATATCAGCACCGATCCACCAAGCATCCTTGAACTTCTCGGCCATGCCCACAGTCCATAAGCCGGTTCCACAGCCCAATTCGAGGGTGAGCTTGTGCGGAACATCAGGACCATCATGGGGTTCGGGCGGGGGGGAGGATGGGTGATCGGAGGAATCCAGGGGGGTAATGGGGCAGGCAAGCATCGTGCGCCATCGCCCTGCGCTGTGTTCGGGATGTTCCCAAACCCGGGGCATCGCTGCCATTTCCGCAAAATGTGCCAGCTTGCGCCTACCCACCGCTCAACGGTTTTTGCAGAGTGCGGGCGTACAGGCGAACAGTGTTTTCGAGGCCGAGGTACAGGGCATCGGAAACCAGGGCATGACCAATGGAGACTTCGTGGAGCCAGGGAATATGCTGATGCAGCGCGCCCAAATTGGCGAGGTTCAAATCGTGTCCTGCATTGACCAACAGCCCCAAATCAGTGGCAACGCGTGCTGTGTCCACATAAGGGCTCAGCAATTCCGAGGCTGGTACCGAGCCTCCATAATGTTTCGCATAGGACTCCGTATAGAGTTCCACCGCATCAAATCCGAGTTGGGCGGCCCTTTGGGCATGGACCGGGGATGGATCAATGAAGGCGGAAACTCGAATACCTGCTGTCTGGAATTGTTCAATCAAGGGCGCAAGGCGCTCGGCGTGCATCGCAAGATCCCAACCATGATCCGAGGTCAATTGGGCAGGTTCATCCGGCACCAAGGTGACTTGTTGGGGCCTGAGTTCCAGCACCAAGTCCATGAAGGAAGGCTCGTAAGGATTCCCTTCGATGTTGAGTTCGGACTGCAGGCGACTCTTGAGCAATCGAACATCGTGGTATCGAATATGACGGGCATCCGGTCGTGGATGAACGGTGATGCCATCCGCCCCGAAACGCTCGCAATCCAAAGCAACGGCCAAAGGATCGGGGACATTCCCGCCACGGCTGTTGCGAAGGAGGGCGATTTTGTTGATGTTGACGCTAAGCCTGGTCAAAGCGAGAAGCTCTCACCGCAGGCACAGGATCGGGCGGCGTTCGGGTTATTGAAATGAAATCCTTTGCCATTGAGCCCGTCACTAAAGTCTAGTTCGGTGCCGATCAAATAAACCAGGCTTTTTTTGTCGCAGAGCAGTTGAACACCCTTGTCTTCGAAACGCTGGTCTTCGGGTTGGGCGTCTGCTTCGAAATCCATACGGTAAGAGAGCCCCGAACAGCCTCCGCTAAGCACGGAAATGCGGAGATAGGATTTGCCGCTTTGTTCAGGATCCTGGAGCAGGGCCTGAACCTTGTCGGCGGCTTTTTGGGAGATTTGCAACATAATTCCTGCAAAATTACTAGGAGGGGAGGGAATTTCCTTAAATTCGGCATTCCATGGAAAATGTCCCTTCAAGGCAAGAAAGCCATAGCGAGTTTCTCAGGGTTGAACATCTGGGAATTGCGGTGCATTCCTTGGAGGAGGCCGAGCCGTTGTACACCCGCTTGTTGGGGGTCCCGCCCTACAAACGTGAAACGGTGGAAACCGAAGGGGTGGTGACCAGCTTTTTTCGGGTGGGGCCCAACAAAATTGAGTTGTTGCAAAGCCTCAATCCCGATGGCCCTATCGCCAAATTCTTGGCCCAAAGGGGCGAAGGATTTCACCATGTTGCCTATGCCGTGGAGGATATCCGGGCCTCGATGGCCAGGCTCCGCGAGGAAGGTTTTCAATTGCTATCGGAGGAACCCCGGCAAGGAGCAGACGATCAGTGGGTTTGTTTTTTGCATCCACGCAGTGCGGGGGGCATGCTGGTTGAACTATGCCAGCACCGCAGGCACGACGAGCAATCAGGATAAGGGCCCTGTGGCTTGGTTGTTGGGCTTAGGCAGGGATAACACCGAGGCGGCGACCCACGCGGCCAAAGGCGTCAATCACTTTCTGCAATTGCTCGGTGGAATGGGCCGCAGATAATTGAACCCGAATACGGGCTTGGCCTTGTGGAACGACCGGATAGAAGAAACCAATCACATAGACGCCTTCGTCAAGCAAGGCATCCGCCATCCGTTGACTCAAGGCCGCATCGTAGAGCATAATAGGAACGATGGCCGATGCCCCATCGCGGATGTCAAAACCCAGGTTGAGGATCCCTTCTTTGAAGAAGCGCACATTCTCGGCAAGTTTGCGTGGCAACTCACTGCTCTCCTCCAGCATGCGAAAGACTTCGAGCGATGCTCCGACAATGGCCGGAGCCAGGGAATTGCTGAACAAATACGGCCTGGAACGTTGGCGCAGCATGGCGATCATTTCCTTGCGACCGGTGGTGTATCCGCCCATTGCACCGCCCAAAGCCTTGCCCAGGGTCCCTGTCACCAAATCAATTTGTCCGTGCACCCCGCACAGCTCCGGGGTGCCTCTTCCGCTTGCGCCCAAAAAACCAGCCGCATGGCATTCATCCACCATGGTCATGGCACCGTAGGTTTTGGCCAAATCCACAATGCGATCCAGCTGGGCCACATAACCGTCCATGCTGAAAACCCCGTCTGTAACAATTAAGACATTTTCGTGACCGGCCTCACGGCATTGGATGAGGCAGGCCTCAAGTTCCTCCATGTTGTTGTTGGCATAGCGGTAACGATGAGCTTTGCATAATCGAACACCGTCGATGATGGAAGCGTGGTTGAGGGCATCGCTGATAATGGCATCTTTCTCTCCTAACAAGGGCTCGAAGACCCCTCCGTTTGCGTCAAAGGCAGCGGCATACAAAATGCTATCCTCAGTTCCATAAAATTGCGCAATGGCCTGCTCCAGTTCTTTGTGAATATCCTGGGTTCCGCAGATGAAGCGCACCGAGCTCATCCCAAAGCCATGAGAATCAAGAGCTTTATGCGCAGCCTCCAGAACACGGGGATGGCTCGAGAGGCCCAGGTAATTGTTGGCGCAACAATTTATGGCCGTTCGTCCGTCGCTTAAGGTGATCTCCGCTGCTTGGGGCGAAACCATGACCCGCTCCTTCTTGTAGAGGCCTTGTTCTTGTAAGCTGGATAATTCTTCTTGCAAACGGATTTGCAAACCCTGGGCGTATGGTTTCATAACAATATCTTTAATTACGAATCCTGGATGGTTTTCCAGATCAGATCTTTGAGTTCAACGAGGCCTTGTCCGCTGATGGCCGAAATAAAAACAGCGGGTAGATCAGCAGGCAGTTCTTCGCTCAAAGCTTGGCGCAATTCCTCGTCGGTGAGGTCAGCTTTGCTGACGGCGAGAAGCCGCCTTTTGGTTAGCAAGTCCGGGTTGTACTGCCCCAATTCGCTAAGGAGAATGCGGTATTGGTCCGGAATGGAGTCCGCATCGGCAGGAATCACAAAAAGCAATACCGAATTGCGCTCAATATGACGAAGGAAGCGATGCCCCAGCCCTTTGCCGGCATGGGCGCCCTCAATCAGCCCGGGAATATCCGCCATGACGAAGGATCGGTAGTCGCGGTAAGGCACAATGCCCAGGTTGGGGACCAAGGTGGTGAAGGGATAATCCGCAATTTCGGGTTTGGCCGCAGAGATGGAGGCCAACAAGGTGCTTTTGCCCGCATTGGGGAATCCGACCAAACCCACGTCGGCAAGCAATTTCAATTCCAGGATATGCCAGACTTCCTGACCAGGTTCCCCCGGTTGGGCAAATCGAGGCGATTGCCGTGTTGCGCTCTTGAAATGATGGTTGCCTTGTCCCCCTCGGCCACCGGGCAGGAGGATCGCCTCTTCCCCGTCGGAGGTGATTTCCAATAATTTTTCGCCGGTTTCCGCATCCCGTGCCACCGTTCCCAAGGGTACTTCCAAGATAATATCGTTGCCTTGGGCCCCGGTTTTGAGGCCGGAAGAACCGTTCACCCCAGGCTCTGCGATAATGTGTTTTCGATATTTGAGGTGCAAAAGGGTCCACAATTGGGCATTGCCCTTGAGGACGATATGCCCGCCTCGACCCCCATCCCCACCGTCAGGCCCGCCTTTGGCCGTGAATTTGTCCCGATGAAAATGGATGGAACCGGCTCCGCCATGCCCTGAACGGCAGCAGATTTTGACATAATCTACAAAATTGGCTTCGGCCACTGCTTGGGTTTACTTGGAAGAAGAAGGGGATAAGTGGCCGCCTTATGCGTTCACCGCTGCTTGTATTCTTTGGTATATGGACTCAATCGTGCCAAGTCCATCAATTTCTTGGAGTTTACCTTGGTTGCGGTAGTAGTCGGCCACCGGGGCTGTTTTGCGCAAATATTCTTCGATGCGTTGCTCGATGACCCCATGGTCCTGATCATCGGCCCTGCCGGAGTCCTGACCTCGGAGGAGCAAGCGGTCGATAAGCTCTTGCCGGGGTACGGCCATGGAAATCATGCAGTGGATGGAGGTGCCAAGACCCAGAAGGAGGGTATCCAAAGCCTCTGCTTGAGCAATCGTTCGGGGGAATCCGTCAAAAATGAACCCCTTGGCGTCAGGGTTATTTTGCAATTTGCTCCGTATCATGCCAATCACCACTTCGTCCGGGACCAAAAGCCCCGCATCCATCAGCGTTTTGGCTTCCAGCCCTAGCGTTGTGCCTGCAGCAATTTCCGATCTTAACAAATCGCCGGTGGACAAATGCGACAAACCCATGTCGCGGATTAAAAACTGGGACTGGGTGCCTTTGCCGGCACCCGGTGGACCAAAGAGAACAAGATTGATCATGCGCTCCAAAAGTACGAAACAAGAGCAGGGGCAAGGAGGTTATCATGGGGCGTGAACTTAATTTTGCGCCCTATTCTCCAAACCATGGCTCAATCCTCTCTTCTGAATGCCCCCCATGATGCCTTTATTCGGCGCCATATCGGCATTAATGCTCAATCATTGCCGACCATGCTGCAGGCGGTCGGGGCCGCTACGCTCGATCAATTGATCGAAGAAACGATTCCCGAAGGTATCCGCATGGGCAACGAAATGGAATTGCCCGCCCCGCTGACCGAGCAAGAGCTTCTTGCCGAGTTGGCACGAATCGGTGACAAGAACGCCCTTTACCGGAATTATATCGGGGCGGGTTACTACGGGACCTTGTTCCGGGGTTATCCAAGGAATATTCTTGAAAACCCAGGCTGGTACACCCAGTACACGCCATACCAAGCAGAAATAGCCCAAGGCCGTTTGGAGGCCTTGCTCAATTTTCAAACCATGGTCTGTGATTTGACCGGCATGGAAATTGCCAACGCCTCCTTGTTGGACGAATCTACCGCGGCTGCTGAGGCCATGCTGATGCTGCATGCACAACGCAAAGAAGCAAATCGTAACAAAATATTTGTTTCTCATAAATGCTTTCCGCAAACCCAAGCGGTATTGGCAACGAGAGCTGAACCACTTGGAATAGAGATTGTTACAGGTCGAGTAGAAGATTTCACTTGCGATGCTTCGTTTTTTGCTTGTGTTTTTCAATATCCGGATGGATACGGCAGAGTCAGGGATTATGCCCCAATCTGTGCCAAGGCCAAAGAGGCCGGTATTGCGACCGCGGTGATTGCCGATTTGATGGCCTTGGTTTTGTTGCCATCCCCCGGATCATGGGGTGCGGATGTCGTCGTGGGTTCTGCCCAGCGCTTCGGGGTACCCATGGGATACGGCGGACCGCATGCGGCCTTTTTTGCGACCCGCGAGGCCTACAAAAGGCATATCCCGGGGCGTCTTATCGGCGTGAGCATGGATGCGGAGGGCAGAACTGCTTACCGGATGGCCCTGCAGACCAGGGAGCAACACATCCGCCGCGAGAAAGCCACCTCCAACATCTGTACCGCGCAGGTTTTACTGGCCATCATTGCCTCGATGTATGCCGTTTACCATGGCCCTGATGGATTGAGAGCCATTGCCAGGCGAATTCATCGAAGAGCGCGGGTCTTGGATGCCTCTTTGAGGGCTTTGGGCTTCGTGCCGTTGAACGATAGTTATTTCGATACCTTGGTCATTGAGTCAGACCAAGAATCCCTGGACAAGGTTCGGGTCATCGCCGAAACCAAAGGCATCAACCTTAACTTTTTGGTGAAGGGCCAAGTGGGAATCTCCGTGGATGAAACCACTTCGCTATCGGACCTTGCCCAAGTGGTCTCCGTCTTTGCGGCCATCACCAACGGACTGCAGGCAGATGTTATGGTCTTGGACCAATCCATGGACGCCCAAGCCTCTTCCAATCAATCAGCTGTTTTCACAGAAAGAACGGATGCAATCCTCGAACATCCTGTCTTTCATCGATACCACAGCGAGCACGAATTGTTACGTTATATCAAAAGATTGGAGAGCAAGGATCTGTCCTTGTGCCATTCCATGATTGCCTTGGGTTCTTGCACCATGAAGCTCAATGCCTCAGCCGAAATGATGCCCATTACCTGGCCAAGTTTTGGGCTAATCCACCCCTTTGCGCCCGTTAGTCAAACCCTTGGCTATCAACAGATTTTCCAAGAATTAACCCAGTATTTGCGCCAGGTCACCGGATTCGCGGAAATAAGCCTGCAACCGAATTCAGGGGCTCAGGGTGAATACACGGGGTTGATGGTTATTCGAGCCTATCATCGATCTCGAGGTGATCATCATCGTAACATTGCCCTTATACCCTCTTCGGCCCACGGTACCAACCCGGCATCTGCGGTTATGGCCGGCATGCAGGTGGTCGTCGTGGCCTGTGATGAACAAGGGAATGTGGACATGGCCGACCTTCGCGCCAAAGCCGAATTGCACAGCGCCAACCTTCCTGCTTGATGGTGACTTACCCCAGCACCCACGGGGTCTTTGAGGGGCATATTCGGGAAATCTGCGAGGTCATTCACCGCCACGGCGGCCAGGTGTACATGGACGGCGCCAACATGAATGCTCAGGTGGGGTTGACCTCACCGGCCTTGATCGGGGCTGATGTTTGCCACCTTAATCTTCACAAGACCTTTTGCATACCGCACGGTGGAGGCGGTCCCGGCATGGGCCCCATTGGGGTAGCTCCTCAACTCGCTCCTTTTCTGCCTGGCCACCCGGTCGTGGCCTGCGGTGGATCGGATGCCATAGGTCCGGTTTCGGCTGCTCCTTGGGGAAGTGCATCCATTCTGCTGATATCCTATGCCTATATCCGAATGATGGGGTCAACCGGGCTGACCGAAGCTACTCGTTATGCCATATTGAACGCGAACTACATCATGTCCCGATTGAAGAGCAGCTTTTCGGTCCTCTATACCAATGCCAACAGCCGTTGTGCTCACGAGATGATTTTGGATTTCAGACCGTTCAAGGTGTCGGCGGGGATTGAGGTCGAAGATGTGGCCAAGCGCCTGATGGACTACGGCTTTCATGCGCCTACGGTTTCTTTTCCCTGTGGCCGGGACCGTGATGGTGGAGCCCACCGAGTCCGAAAGTTTGGAGGAATTGGATCGTTTCTGCGAAGCCATGCTCTCTATTCGGGCCGAAATTGCTGAAATCGAGAATGGAAAGGCTGACAGAGCTCAAAATGTTCTCAAAAACGCCCCCCATACCGCTTTGTGCTTGGTTCAGGAACAGTGGAACAGGCCGTATTCCCGCCAAAAAGCCGTGCATCCTGCGGCTTGGTCGGCTCAAAATAAATTTTGGCCGTCGGTTGCGCGCATAGACAACACCTACGGAGACCGAAATTTGGTTTGCTCCTGCCCGCCAATGGAGTCCTACGAGGCCGTTTTGGCTCATTAAAGT
>RFMW01000029.1 GCA_009927485.1 Sphingobacteriia bacterium | reverse complement strand
ACCTTATTATCCGGCTTCAACGGTTTTGGGGTCCATTGGTACCTCCAGTTTTACCGGCGAGGAAGATGGTGTCATCGTCACCTCTCTTTTTAACCTTACCAGCACGGATACCGTTACCGGTGTGCGCGTTTACCTCCGATCCAACTCAGTTGCTGGTGGAGTTTTGGCTGTGAGCATCAGGGACACCGCTGGATTGTCCTCCTCTCCCGCGATAGAGTTTCCGATTATTGTGGAATCTGACCTGGTGACCTTGACCACCGCGGATATCAGTCGGGGCTACATCGACGTTCCTATTCCTGCAATTTTGGCGGGTTCTCCACAGGATAGAGTCCTTGCCGCTGGGCCGTATTATGCAGGGGTACAACTCTTCTCCAATACGGGGAATAACCATATCAGGATTCAGGATGATTTGAGCAATGAAGCCTTCATGCCAAGTTATACTTCTTTGGTTTACCTTCCTGTGGATGGCAATTGGTACACCAACGGAACCGCCATGGGTCTCGCTGCAATTTTTGGCAATCCGTCGGCCACTTCGGTTCAGGTCCTGGAGGCTAACAGCGCCAAAGTGTATCCGAATCCTTTTGTCAACGAAGTTCACTGGAGTTGGATCTCAAGCATGCCGAGGTCTTTGCTCGTTGTTATGATTTGCAAGGACGCTTGCTTGCAGAGAGCCCCAAGGTCCACGCTGAACAGGGGATATTCAATCATTCCGCCACTTTCGGAGAATTGCCCATGGCCGTTTACCGCGTGGAGCTTTGGTCCGAGCAAGGGCCAATCGCTTCCAGGCTCATGGTAAAAGCCCATTAATTGTTTGTAAGTTCAACCCACCCCAACCCATCATCCAAACCACTAAATTCACTACAATGAAAAAGTTTCTTTCATTATCGATGCTGCTCACGGCATGCTTGACCTTCGATTCGGTCCACGCACAGCAGGCCAAAGTGCAACGCCCAATGCAGGCCATTAAGCAATTGGATCTGGGCGCAGTCTATGACGCGAATGCCTTGAACAATGCTGGTTCACCGTCCCTAAACGGCGTTAACCCTTCCTTTCAGACAGAGGCCGTGAATATTTGGTCAGAAAATTTCGGATCAAATCCAAACACAACCGGTTGGACGAATTATGGATTTCGTGGAATCAATACCGGAGCTACACCGGATACAACAGGTATTTGGGAATACCGTGGCCTTTCCACGCTGCCGGCAAGCGGTACGGGGTCAAGAGGGGCTTATGCAGCCGGGACTCAAGCCATTCAATCCCCAACCCGGACCAATGGTTTTATGATTTTTGATTCCGATTGGCTGGATAATAACGGCTCACCAACCGGAACCGGAATTTGGGCATCACCCCACAGGGGCATGTTGGTAACTCCCGCCATTGATTTAAGCGCTTACGACTTTGTTAATCTTTCGTTTTATCAATACTATCGCCGATTTGGTGGTCCGGGTGGAGCGCAATCAGCTACCGGAACCTATCTGTTGTTTTCCAGAAACAACGGCCTTACCTGGTCCGATACCCTTGCCCTCAACAGCAATATCGCGGTGAATTCTTCTACACCCAACAATAATTTTCAGCGGGTGAACATTTCATCGTACGTTGGAGGAGAGGATAGC
Source organism: Sphingobacteriia bacterium (assembly GCA_009927485.1). Lineage (GTDB taxonomy): Bacteria > Bacteroidota > Bacteroidia > UBA7662 > UBA7662 > SYHX01. Next base: position 603 of record RFMW01000029.1, on the reverse strand, counting down.
GTGAAGATTGCGTTTTTGTTTAACGGAGATTATTATTTCTGGATGATTGATGACATTGCGGTGGAGCAAGCCCCCAGGGTTGACATGAGCATTACAGATACCAAATTCCTTCCCGACACCGCAAGGAACAGGGTGGTTGAGTACGGAATTATTCCTGATTCAAACAAAACGTTTTTGCGCTTTCAGGCCAGGGTAAGAAATATCGGCACCACAACACGTAACAATGTTCAATTGCAGGTTTCTGTGATTGACACCACAGCCCCCAATACCCCAGTCTTCACGGGCACCTCTTTGGTGCTCCCAGCATTAGACCCCTTCACGGATACCTTGCTGACGATCAGCACGGCGTATACTCCGACGGTTCGTAAATTTTCAAGAGTAAATTATAGCTTAAATTTTGACTCGGTTTCGTTGGACTCGACGGCCAATAATACCGCTTCGAGGCAATTTGAATTAACAGACTCCTTGATGTCAGTGAGTGTGACCAAACCAACTTCTTCTTTGATCTTTGGCACCAGGAATTTCATGGGAAATCCTGCTTCCGTTTTTGATCTCAAAATTGCTAATATTTGCGAATTGGTTAACACAGACACCGTGACCTCC
>RFMW01000233.1 GCA_009927485.1 Sphingobacteriia bacterium | reverse complement strand
TTGAATATCAAATTGAGTGCAGTACGTGATTTGGGCAAAGTCCAAACTTCCCTCTTCGATATGACAGGTCGCTTGGTTCGTAGCGATGTTACCGAAGCGAACGGTCAGTCGGCCCGCTTCACTTTGGACCTTGCTTCAGTACCAAACGGCACCTATTATTTGGATGTGCTATCGGATGCAGGCTCCAAGAGGCAGCGTGTGATTGTACGCCACTAATTGGTGATTCTTCTTCCCGATCAAGAAAAGTCGCTCCATGGTAGGGGCGACTTTTTTTGTGATCAAATTCAGCGAGATTTCATCAGCGACTTCCTTCATGTTTTCATTCAAGGTTCCCTTAAATTAGTCCAGTGAAAATTTTCAAAGATTTTGATTTTAAGGCATACAATACCTTTGGTTTGGAGGTTCGGACCAAATATTGGTTGGAGGTTGCCGACGAAGTCGACTTACCAAGAGCCATCGAAACCGCTGATGAATTGAGCGGTGGTCAATTTATGTTTTTGGGGGGTGGAAGCAATGTGCTGTTTTGTGGCAACTATCCGGGGGCTTTGATTCACTTGTCTTTTGGAGGAATTCAGCATTCGGTTCTGGATCATGGTCAAATTTTGGTAGAAGCAGGGGCGGGGGTTTCTTGGCATGAATTGGTCCGTTATACCGTAGAGAGGGGATGGTGGGGCTTGGAGAATTTAGCCTTGATTCCCGGTTCGGTAGGGGCAGCGCCTATTCAGAACATTGGGGCCTACGGGGTGGAGCAAGGGGATGTCTTTGAATCGCTTAGAGGGGTTCCCTTGAATGGGCCACCCAGCGAGTACATGAAAGATCAATGCGCCTTTGCTTACCGAAATTCGGTGTTCAAACAACAGATGAAAGGAAAGATGGTGATAACGCGGGTGCGTTATCGCTTGCATACCGAGCCTCATCCTCAGCTTGCCTACAAGGAATTGAAAGCGTTTTTTGACCCTACAGGCCAGCATGATGGCCGCGGCTTGAAACCGGATCAAATTGCGGACAAAGTGGCGGAGATTAGGCGGGCCAAATTACCGGATCCTGCGGTTTTAGGGAATGCAGGCAGCTTCTTCAAGAATCCTGTGCTGCATGGAGATGACGCGGATACTTTCCGATCGAATTTTCCAAATGCCCCGCTTTTTGAGGTGCGGGGAGGATCGAAATTGGAAGGCCTCTGCGGCGTGGTTAATAGAGCAATGCGGGTGGAAAGGTCATCGAAGAGGATCTGTCGGCGTATCGCCGGGGCATGCCTTGGTATTGGTGCATTACGGAGGAGGTCATGGACAAGATCTTTGGACCCTTGCCCAGGACATCATGCGCTCGGTTCACGATGAATTTGGTGTGGCCTTGGAGCCTGAGGTCAATATCATTAACCCCTAAGGTTTACCAAGACAGGCCTTCGCGGTCAATGGTGACGGTCCATCCCAGGGGCAAGGGGTTGTTCACGGGCCCATGGCCAAAGGATAGGCCGGCAATGCAGGGGATACCCAAGGACTGGGTTCGTTCGACGGCGATGGAAACAGGATCTTTGCCGAAGGGGATCGTGTTGTCGCGCATTGCTGTAAAATCACCGATCAAGATGGCTTTGAGCTTGTTCAGATAGCCACTGCGTTGCAAGCCTAACCACATGCGGTCCAGGTGGTAGAGGTATTCGTCCAGGTCTTCCACGAATAGAATCGCATCGTTGGAGTCGGGGAGCGAAGAAGAGCCTAGGAGGCTGTACAGCACAGACAAATTACCCCCAAGGAGTTTGCCCCGGAGTGGCCACAAACCGGATGCAGGATGGTTGGATAGAATTTTGGGTTCAAAAGGATAAAAGGTCTGTGGTGGGTCGTTGGCCTTAGGCTCCATCAGCCCCCCTTCCATGATTTGGAGGGTATGCTCCCAATCCATGGTGCTTTGGAACTGAAAGGGCATAGGGCCGTGGAGGGTCACGACCCCGGTCATGGCATGCGCATGATTGAGGATAGCGGTGGCATCGCTGTAACCGCATAGCCACTTGGGATTTGCTTGCAGAACCTTCCAATCTACGCGATCCAAAAGACGAGCGGCACCGTAACCACCCCTCGCAAAGAAGATCGCCCGTATCTCCGGATTGCCCAAGCCTTCTTGCAAATCGCGTGCACGCTGTGCGTCGTGGCCGCCAAATTGGTGATCGCTGACTCCAATGCTCTCCCCGTATAACACCTGATAACCACGATGACGGATCCACTC
>RFMW01000089.1 GCA_009927485.1 Sphingobacteriia bacterium | reverse complement strand
CCCAATTACGCTCCGGTGGTGAGTTTTGCGATCCAAAAGTCTGATGTGGTTACGGCGGTATCCGAATACCTGCGTGGAGAGACTTTACGCTATTTTGATTGCCGCAAAGAGGTGATGGTGATTCCCAATTTTGTGGACTTGCTCAGGTTCAAGCCCTTTGCTAGGGCAGGTTTGCGGGAACGGTTTTGCCCCAAGGGTCACCGCCTCTTGGTTCACGTTTCCAATTTTCGAAGGGTCAAGCGCATTGACCGTGTTTTGGAATGGTACAGGGCCATTGCTTCCTCCATTCCGGCCAATTTGTTGATGGTGGGGGATGGCCCTGAATTGCCCAAGGCCGAACAGACCATCAAAGAATGGGGAATGCAGTCCAAGGTGCATTTTGTGGGCAGGCAGGATCCCGTAGAAGAATTATGTTCGGTGGCGGATTTGATGCTCTTGCCTTCCGAGACGGAGAGTTTTGGATTGGCTGCTTTGGAAGCCATGGCATGCGGGGTGCCCGTCATGGCCTCCCAGGCCGGGGGCCTGACGGAACTTATCCAAGATGGTGTCAATGGAATCCTCGTTTCCGATGAGGAACAGGCAAGGGGTGTCCAAAGGGCCGTTGACCTCTTGAATAATACTGAAATTTTGGATCAATTCCGGAGTGCTGCCCTGCGCAGGGCAGCACAGTATAACATCACCCAAATTTTGCCTCATTACGAAGGCCTGTATGCAGGGGCCTTGGGACGGGGTACACGGGAATCCTCTTAATCGGCTGCATTCGCCATGGCGCATCCCATCATCGAAGCTCAAGGGCTGGTGAAGGCCTACGGTTCCTTCAAAGCGGTTGATGACCTGAGCTTTGCATTGAAGGAAGGCTCGGTCATGGGGTTTTTGGGACCTAACGGTGCAGGCAAAAGCACCACATTGCGCATGCTCGTGGATTTAATTCGACCAGTTTCCGGCAATCTGCGTCTTTTTGGTTTGGATTACCATCGCCATCGGGGACGCATCTTGTCCCGAATCGGTTGCCTGATCGAGAAACCTGATTTTTACAAATATTTGGGGGCCTTGCAAAATCTCGAATTGCTGGGGAGGGCATCCGGTATCCGGCAACCCCGGACCAAGGCGATGGAAATGCTGGAATTTGTGGGGTTGAGAGGTCGTGAAAAGGATGCAGTTTCCTCCTTTTCGCACGGTATGCGTCAAAGGCTGGGTCTGGCGCAGTGCCTTATGCACGATCCTGATTTGATTATTCTGGATGAACCCGGTACAGGATTGGATCCACAAGGTATCGTGGACATGAGGGAAATGATTTTGAAATTGAACAGGGATCAAGGCAAAACGATTTTGCTTTCATCCCACCATTTACCCGAGGTGGAGGCGGTGGCTACGCATTTGGTGGTGATGAACCGTGGTCGATGTTTGGTTCAGGGTTCAGCCAGCGATCTGCTCTCCCAACAAAATCGTCAAATCCGTTTGGAGGTGGATCAGGTGAAGGAGGCATTGGAATGCGTAAGCTCTTTGCTATCAAGGGATCAATACAGGCTAGGGGAAGGTGGGGTTCTCCATCTTTCCCTGAGTCGGGACAAATTGCCCGCGCTGATCAAGACCTTGGTCGAAAGGGGCATTGCCGTGTATGCCGTGGAGTCTCGTCAACAATTGGAGGATTTTTATATGCTAATTCTCCACCAAAACAACCAGGAATAATCGCATGTGGTGGGCGTCCCTTTACAACGAAAGCATCAAGATCTTGGCCAAACCCAGGTCGTATCTGGGGTTCTTGGCGATAACACTGCTGGTGGGGGTGATCCTCCTGGCATTGGCCCTGGATGGCGAGTCCTATTTGGATTTTGTGACAGGTTCCTTGGAGCAAAATCTCATGATCGAAGGCTCCATGCTCAACGGACATCTTGTGGGGTTCATTGTGCTGCAGATGTTGGTGGTGCATTTGCCTTTGTTGGTGGCCTTGGTGACCGGTGATTTGATTTCCGGGGAGGCGGCAATGGGTACTTTGCGCAACCTCGTGACCAGGCCCTTGTCCAGGAGGTCCCTGCTGCTCAGCAAATACGGTGCAGCGGCGGTTTATACCATGGTCCTTTTGATCTGGTTAGGATTGATGGCGGTTGGGGTTGCTCAATGGATCTTTGGTCCCGGGGATTTGGCTGTGCTTAGTGGGGAGGGTTTGCAAATCTTGCCTTCGGTGGAGGTGATGCCTCGTTTTCTGCAAGCCTTCGCCCTGGCTTTTTTGGCCTTGTACACCGTGGCAGCGATCTCGGTAACCTTCTCTTGCTTGGCAGACAATTCGATAGGACCTATTGTTGGAACTATGGCCTTGATCATGGTGTTCACCTTGATTGGCACCTTGGATGTGCCCTTGTTTGAACATGTTCGACCTTTCCTGTTCACCACCCATATGGCGGCCTGGCGTTCCTTGTTTTTGGACCCTACACCGTGGAGCGATATCCTTTTTTCGATCGGTGTTTTGACCGTTCATTGCGTGGCGTTGATGGGGTTTGGTCTTCATTATTTTGATCGCAAGGATATCCTGACTTGATTTTGATTCATGAAAAACACACAGCGCATCTCTGTTGGTCTAATGTTATCCTTTGGTTTTTTCGCCGTCATGAAGGCCGATGCCAACGCGTGGAATTTCCCTTTTTGCGATGTGCGATATGAGGAAAATTATGGAGGTAATGAATTGCTTGACAACGATTTACAAAAGGATGCCGAAAGGCTGATGGAGAAATTGGCGAGCCGCTTGGCAGGATTGCGTGATCTGCAGGCGACCGTTCATGTTCAAGCCGATGTGCCTCGTGTCAAAGTGCGGCCCTTGACGGCGGAAATGTTTTTTTTGGCACCGAATCGCTTCCGAATACGCAGTCCGCGCCTTGCCCTCCTGCCCCGTCAGAATCCCATGGAGCTTTTTGAATTTCTCAAAGGCCCCCAAAACTACAGGGCATTGGCCATGGGTCAAGAAAAAGTCCGTAACCAAGTCTGCCTGGTGGTCAATGTTCTGCCGCTCGATGGTGGTGGGGATTGGCAGTTGATCCGCTTATGGATTCACTCAGAAACGGCCAGGATTTACCGGGCTGAAATGACGCGAAGAAACCTGGGCACGGTGGAGGCGGGCTATTTCTATGGTTCGAATTCCAGGACGGTACCGGGCTCGAACATTCACCAGGACTTACCCGATTCCTTGCTCTTTGAATTGGATGCCTCCATGATGAAATTGCCCAAGGCGTTGACCGCCGATTTGCATCGCAGCAACAGCCAAGCGGGAACGGTCGCTGTCCGACCACTGGGCGCGCCCGATGGTAAAGCCAGGGTGGCCATGGGCTTTCGATGGAATTCGGTGAACAACGGGGCTGCGGCACGATTTTTTGGAGCCCAAAAGCAGGACTAAGGATTTATTTTGCAGAACCGCTGCGGTTGGCGATGGTCGTGGCTCAGCGGATTCTAATCGGCTATGAATCAGTCTCAATCTTCCCAAGAAGGATCGCCAAAAGATCCAAGTTTGCCCTCTCGTCAAGGGCCAATGCTCAGTGAACAAGAAATACAACGCAGGCAAGCTTTGGATCATTTAAAGGCTTTGGGGGTTGATCCTTACCCCTCCACAGCCTTCCATCGAAGCCATACGACCCAAGAAATACAGACCACGTTCAAGGATGAGGAGGCTGCCGCTTGGACTTCTGTGTCCTTGGCCGGTCGCTTGATGAGCCGGCGCATTATGGGCAAAGCCTCTTTTGCAGAATTGCAAGATGCCACCGGGCGCCTGCAGGTTTACCTCAACCGCGATGAGCTTTGTCCAGGAGATAACAAAGATTTGTACAACGAAGTCTTCAAAAAGCACTGCGATATAGGCGACTGGGTCGGGGTGCGTGGACGGGTTTTCAGAACTCAGGTCGGCGAAATCTCAATTCATGCCGAGGAATTTGTCTTTTTGTCCAAAGCCTTGCGGCCGCTGCCTGTCGTCAAAAGAGACGAAGAGGGTAGAGTTTACGATGGTTTTACGGACCCTGAACTGAGGTACCGAATGCGGTACGTGGACCTGGTGGTGAACCCAGAGGTCCGACAGGTCTTTGTGCAACGATCGCGCATGATCGAAGTGATGCGGCAATTTTTCAACCGGCAGGGTTATTTGGAAGTTGAGACCCCGGTGCTGCAACCCATGTACGGTGGTGCATCGGCTCGGCCCTTCAAAACGCATCACCATACCTTGGACATGCCTTTGTACCTTCGGATAGCCAATGAGCTGTATCTTAAGCGGTTAATTGTTGGCGGTTTTGAAGGGGTTTACGAATTTGCCCGGGATTTTCGCAACGAGGGGATGAGCCGTTTTCACAATCCTGAATTCACGATGTTGGAACTCTATGTGGCCTTTCAGGATTATTCGTGGATGATGCAGCAAACAGAATCTTTGCTTGAAGAAATTGCCATCGCCTTGCATCAAAAGTCCAGCCTGCAGGTTGGTAACCATACCATCGAGTTCAAGGCTCCTTATCGCCGGGTGTCCTTGTACGATGCCATCTCCGAAAAGGTGGGCGTCAAGGTCGATGCCCTGGATGAAGAGGAG
>RFMW01000039.1 GCA_009927485.1 Sphingobacteriia bacterium | reverse complement strand
ACGAACGGGCCCTAAAGGTGGGCAAATATAGGCAATAGGTTGTTTTGGACAAAATTTGAGGTTGTTCAAGGTTTTTACCCTACCTGCCGAATTGAACATCGGGCCGTGGCAACTTCAAGTCCAGCAAAACCCCAACCGTATGATTCATGATTTTATAAAAGTTTTGAGACTCTCTTTGGATAACGCGACATACCAACCAACAAAAAATAGGCATTTATCGGCAAAAGAGTCCGTGATAAAACGAAGGGATAGCACCCGCAACAACCACTCGAGCAAAAGACCATCCATTTTGATATTTTGAATAAACCAAAAAAGAAAAATAAAAAAATAGCGTATCTTTTTCAAGAAATAAAATCCATCCCCACGCCCCAAAAAAACAATCCCAAAGGATATTAATGCTTGATCAATATTTTCATAACACTTTGATTTGTTGTTTTTTAATCTATATTTATAACGACGTAAGCTTCTCTTTTATAGATTCCAACCAGGCCATAATTGGCGCTGAACGAACTTATTCATTATGACTTTTCAAAAAAAAATAAAAGTGGCTGGCTGAAAACCCGATTTTGTTTTTATATCTTTGTTTCAATCAGTGGAATTTTGACTCAACCAACGTTGAAAATCCCAATGAAAAGAACCTCCATCATCGGTTTTTTTCACTCGGCTTCGAGCCTCTGCGGCGACTCGGAATCAACCGGCTTATCGCCAAAATTAACTCACCCATTCACGGATTTTTTGGAGCAACCCGTTCCCGAATTCTTTGCGGTGCGTACAGAATTTTGTACAGTTGGTGTTTCATTAATGCATTAGTTTTCAGAGAATTGTATTCATCTTAATCGCTAATTCCACCATCTTGCCTGTTATCCACATGTATCCAACGTCTTTACCGTCTGCTTTGCGGATTATACAAAGCTCCTTTTTTTTCCTTTAACTAAACCCCAATAAAAGTGGAAAAAAAATCAACCAAACCGGCAGCGGCCACCAAGGCTGCTCCTAAAAAGGCTGCTGCTCCTAAGAAAGCCGCTGCTCCTAAGAAAGCCGCTGCTCCTAAGAAAGCCGCTGCTCCTAAGAAAGCTGCTGCTCCTAAGAAAGCCGCTGCTCCTAAGAAAGCCGCTGCTCCTAAGAAAGCTGCTGCTCCTAAGAAAGCCGCTGCTCCTAAGAAAGCCGCTGCAAAGAAGCCTGCTGCCAAAAAGGCCAGCAAGCCACGCACACCTGTGATTGGCAAGAATACCCCGGTGGGTTACGATGCTGTCAGAGCATCCATGAAGAAGTAATTCTACTGGATGGAATTGCCTTATTTCGGCAAATGTTCAGAACCTATCCCTTGATCGGGATTCTTTCCTCGAACTGAACTGAAATAATTCACAACCATCGAGACGGTTTCTCGTTCGCCTAAACCAGGCGGTATAACGGGTCCCGTTTCGATGGTTTTTTTGTTAAAATCCATGCCAATCATCACAATTGGCACAGCGGCCTTTTGGGCAATATAATAAAATCCGCTTCGTAGCTGAGGCACATGGCGCCTAGAGCCCTCCGGCGAAATGCCAAACAAAAAATCATCGTGAGCCTCAAACAGCCTCACGATATTGGCTACCGTGTCTTCGCGAACGGTCCTTGCGACGGGGAATCCTCCCCAATACCGAAACAAGAAACCAAAGGGAGGCTTGAATAGCTCCGCCTTACCCACAAATTTCACCTTGATGCCCAGCGCTATTCTAGCGAGTAAGGCCACGGGGAAATCCCATGTGCTGGTATGAGGCCCAACCACAATGACCGCCTTGCGCAGATGCATCGGGAAAGCACCTAGGCGCCATCCCCAAACCCGTAACACGATGTAGGCAAGTCGCTTACTCATGATTGTTCGGTTTGTCTTGCCTTGTCTCATGGTCCTTCTCCAAAGGGACGATACCCCCCGAAACAATGAACTTCATAAAATCCGTCGAGGGCACATCAAGGTTCTTCACCTGAGCCGCAGAAATAAAGAAAACATTCCCTGAAAAATTATAGGAATGCGGGAAATAAACCGAAATCATACCGGTAAGCCCTTCGACCGGAATATCGCTTTGGGTGACAAAGCCGGGTTTCCAGCAACCATTGCCTAAATCCACCATCACGGCCTGGTTAAATTTCTTTTTGTCGCCCATGAAGGCGGAAGCCAAATCCTTGATTGAATTGTAAATCAGGCTGACTAAAGGTGTTTTGCCCAGCATTTCCTCCACCTTCACCCAAATGGGTCGAAACAGAAACATGGAGCCCAGGTATCCAAAAACGGTGATTCCAATAACCAGAATGATTAGCCCCAATCCAGGAATTCCGGTTTGAATTAAACCATCCAACCAGCGAAAAATGGACAAAGCCACATAAATCGTTATGGTAGCCGGCGCCAAAAGCAGCAGACCGTTCATGAAGAATTGAAAGAGAATTCGGGCTTGTGTTTTCATGGGTTTTTTTTGGGTAAAGAAATGAATTATTCAGGATCCACATCCAGAGACATTCTGAGACCTTTGTACTCTCGGATCAGGCTGAGTTGATGCAGAGAAGGTGGCAGGGAATCCCGGATTTTACGCAAGATGTCAGGGTCTTTTTCGGCTTTGATCCACATCTCCAACCGGTATTCGTTGCGCAACAAAGCGGTCATGGGCGGTGCAGGACCGATCAATCGGGTACCCAACCAAGGTCTCCACCATAAGGCCAAGGTATCGGCTGATTTCTGCAGCACTTGGGCCTGTGCATGTCCAAGGGTAAGCCGAATCAAGCGTACAAAAGGCGGGTACAGGTGTTGCTCCCTGAACAGGAGTTCCTGATCCATGAAAGAGGCATAATCTTGGGCTTGCAACAAGGCGAACAAAGGATGATGAGGCATGCGCGTTTGCAGCAGGACGGTGCCTGTGCCTTGGTGCCTACCGGACCTGCCTGCTAATTGTGCCAAGAGCTGGTAAGAACGCTCCTGGGCTCGGAAATGGGTCCGGTTCAAGCCTTGATCCGCATCAAGAACCCCCACCAAATTAACCAGAGGGAAGTCCAAGCCTTTGCTCACCATTTGGGTGCCGACCAAGACCTGGATTTGACCTTTTTCGAAGGCATCCAAAGTCCTGCTGTAAGCCGATTTACTACGAACACTATCCTGGTCCAAACGTCCAATGGTATAACCCTCCAACAACAATTGCAATTCCTCTTCGATTTTCTCCGTACCGTAGCCTTTGAACTTCAAGCGGGTACTCCCGCACGATACACAGGCCGGGGGCATGCCAAAAATCTGGGCACAGCCATGGCACCGTAGCCGGTGCTCCCATTTATGGTAAACCAAAGCCAAGTCGCATTGATCACAGCGCGCAGACCAGGCACAGTCTTCGCAGGTCAATTGCGGGGCATACCCCCTCCGATTCTTGAACAAGATCACTTGATTACCCTGCTTCAATTCATGGCGAATGGCCTCTAGCAAGGTTGTGGAAAATTCTCCTTGCATTTTGCCGGCCAAGCGTTCCGCGATGGTGTCCACCCATTGCCAAACGGGCAGGGGCTGATCGGCAAAACGGGAGTTCAAGGTCACCTTGGTAATTTTGGAACGCATGCAGGCCGCCCACGATTCAGGGGAAGGGGTCGCCGAACCCAAAATCACGGGAATTCCCCAACGCCCCCCCATCCACAGGGCCACATCTTTGGCCTGATAATACGGGGCTTTATCTTGCTGCTTGTAGGATGCGTCATGCTCTTCATCCACCACGATCAGACCCCATCGAACCAAGGGCAGAAAAATTCCGGATCGGGGAGCGACGACCATGGAAATGCTCCCATCCCTTACCCCGTTCCATAGCTCGACGCGCTCACTGTCCGAATACCTGGAATGATAAACGCCAACCTCCGTATCCACATATTCTGCCAAACGATTCACCAGCTGATGGGTCAATGCAATTTCAGGAACTAGGTAGAGGACTTGTTGGCCACGTGCCAATGCATCGCGGATTAAGGCCAGGTACACCATGGTTTTGCCACTGCCTGTAACACCGTGCAAAAGCACCGGCTTACCTTGGGCAAAGGAAAGCCTGCATGCCTCCACCGCCTGCTCCTGCGCAGTAGTGCATTGAAGGGGAAGGCAGCGCCCGGACCGTAAGCGAATTCGGCTGACGGCATGGTTGGCTTTATCCAGGAATCCCTTGTCGGTCAATGTCTTCAAGACCCCATAAGGAATACGATCCCAATTCAATTTGCCTTTCAAATCGCCGAGTCGAACCGGCTCGTGGCGAGAACTCAACGCCATCAACGCTAGAATAATTTCAAGGTGTTTGGGGCTTTTCTCCAACTTCGCAATTAGCTCCGAAATTCTCTCCCACCATGAGGGATGCACCATATAAGTTCGTTCCATTTTGGGGCGAAAGGCTCCGGTCAAAGACTCTTGAATGGATGCCAAATCGGCAGCCAACAAGTCTTTCAAGAATGGCATGGGGGAATGTGGCTTCATCCATGCACTGAGAGCATCCAGGGAATGGCCTTGGCCTTGCAACAAATGACGCCACAACGACAAAGTCAAAGGCGGTAAGCTATCGGTAAGCACCGAATCTTGCCCATCCTGCAAGGGCAATCCCACAAAAATGGACTCGCTCGAAACACGCAACATCGCGGGCAAACCGGCGAGCATCACGGCGCCTGGCGCCGCGAAATAATAGTCCATCAACCATGCCCACAATTCCTGACCCTTGGCACCCCATACCGGCATAGTTTCCAAGACTTCCAAGGCCTCTTTGACCGCAAAACCCGGAGCAGAATCGGTGATGTTCCAAACCAAAGCGCTGTATTGCTTGCGCTTGCCCAATGGAACCAGAAGCATGCGTCCTATCCAGGCTGAAGGTTCGGCTGCTGACGAAGTCCACGCCAATGGCAAAGCATAGGTATAGACTCCATCCACACCCAGGGGCAAAATCACCTCGACATACCAGGTTTTGGGGCTGCTCACCTTACAAATCTAACCACAAAGGACGAGGAGTTCCGAGGGACAGCGCCTTGTTCGTAATTTGCTCGAACAATCGATGAACATCCAAGCCGCTGCCCGCAAACAAAGCTTGATCCGAATGGCCGCTGAAGCCGGATTCATGCATTGCGGGGTGGCTGTGGCCCGAAAATTGGATGAAGAAAGTGATCGCCTCGAGGCCTGGCTCCAAGAAGGGCGTCACGGCGAAATGCATTACATGGAACGATACTTCGAAGAGCGCCTTGATCCCAGACGTCTCCTCGAAGGCTGTCGATCGGTCATTGTCTTGCTGCACAATTATTTTGCGCCAAGCCACGAAGACCAAAGTCAGGATGGGATCCTGGGCCAGGGGTCTCCTAAAATTGCCCGGTATGCATGGGGTGAAGACTATCATCGGGTCCTGAAAGACAAAATGCGGAGATTGGTGGAGCGCATGAAAATCGAGTTTGGGGACTTCAATTGCAGGGTATTTACCGATTCGGCACCGGTTCTGGAGAAATCATGGGCAGCACTTGCAGGAGCTGGTTGGATTGGTAAGAACACCAATTTGTTACAGAAACAGGCGGGAAGCTATTTCTTCTTGTCGGAAATTCTCTGCGATCTTGATTTTGAAGCGGATATGCCCGTTCAAGACCATTGCGGGCAGTGCACGCGTTGCATAGACGCATGTCCCACCCAAGCCTTGGAGCCCTACCGTTTGGATGCCTCCAAGTGCATCTCATACTTGACCATCGAATTGCGTCGCCAAATTCCGGTAGAGTTCAAAAACCAAATGGAGGGATGGGCCTTTGGTTGCGATATCTGCCAGGAAGTCTGTCCATGGAATCGATTCGCCAAACCCCATCAAGAACCCCGATTCCAAACTCTTCATGATGCATGGCCCAGCGCCGAGGAATGGTTGTCCATGACGGAGGATGATTTTGAAGCCAAATACCAGCATAGCCCCATTGCCAGAGCAGGTTTGGCAGGGATGCACAAGAATATACGATTTTTAAGGCTTACCCCATGAACGCTTGGATGTTACGACTACCCCAACATCGTTTTTTCTGGCCAGTCCTTCTGGCATGCCTTGCCGTGATCGCCTCCTTGCAATCGCTGTGGGCGCCCCGTTTCCCCTTGGGCCATACGGAACACCTCTATACCGCCTACAACAATTATGTCATCTTCAAACAGTCTTTTTTTCATTTGATCCATCATCAAAGCCTTTATGTAGGGTATCCCCATGAGCATTGGGATTTGTTCAAATACAGCCCCACCTTTGCCTTGCTTTTTGGGGCATGGGCCTTGTTACCGGATTCCGTTGGCCTGTTGTTATGGAATGTTATGAATGCCTTGGTTTGGTGGAAGGGTATCCGGGTTTGGCAACAAAACAGTTCCATCCAAATATTGACCATGAACGGATGGTGGTTGGGATTGGGTGCCTTGGAATTGATGACCTCCCTTCAAAACGAACAATCCAATGCATTGATTGCCGGCCTGTTGATGTGGGCCTGGGGGGAATGGGAGCGTGGTGCCTCTTCACGCGCCATTGCCATGATCATGATGACAGGGTTTATCAAGCTTTTTGGCTGGGCTGCTTTGCTACTTTGGTTGGCCTATCCTCACAAGCGGCGTAATTTCCTGCTTGGGCTGGGCTGGGGATTGTTCTTGGCTGCATTGCCGTTGACGGTCATGAGTCCTTCCATCTACCTGTGGCAAATGCAAGAATACCTGCGGATGTTGGGCGAAGATCATAGCCTATCGTACGGGATTTCCCTAATGGGCATCCTGGAAAAAACAATGCCAGGTCTGTGGAACAAGAATCTGGTACTCCTCCTGGGGTTGGTTATTATGATCATCCCCTGGATTGGTGCCATGTTCCGGAGAACCACACCCGAGTTCCGTGCCCTGGGCCTCGCAGCCCTGATGGTTTGGATGGTCATTTTCAACCACAAAGCGGAATCTCCTACCTTTGTGATCGCCGTAACCCCTGCGCTATGGTGGCTGCTCCGTAACCGTGTAGAATTGGTTCTGCAAATCATGCTCGTCGCTCTGATCCTCTTGAGCGTTTTATCGCCTACGGATGTCTTTCCTACCGTTCTACGGAAAGTGTGGGTGGAGCCCTATCACTTGAAAGCCTTACCCGCTGTGCTGGTTTGGATCCTCATGCAATGGCCGCTCTACCGAGGGCTCTTGAGTTTCAGGCCTTCGTCGCTGCCCTCCACTGGCCAAACGGACTGAAGAAGGTCCAGCATAGGAATCAACGCCTCAAGGTCCTGAGGACCAAAATCATTGAGTTTAACACTATCCAAATCAAGCACCCCAACCACCTCACCGTTCGCATGAACAGGGATGACCAATTCGGAGCGGCTTAAACTGCTGCACGCGATATGCCCAGGGAATTGCTCCACATCCGGCACCACCAAAGCTTGGTTACGTTCCCATGCCGTTCCACAAACCCCTTTGCCTTTGGGAATACGGGTGCAGGCCACCGGGCCTTGAAAGGGCCCGAGAACCAAGGTGGAATCTTCGTTACGAACCCGGTAGAAACCAACCCACCACCAGCCGAAGCCGGCCGTAAGCAAGGCGCATAAATTGGCAGCATTGGCGGTCCATCCTGCAAGGGGATCAAACAAGGAAGACCAATCGCGGGCGATTTGAGGATAACGCTCCGCGCGATTGATTGTTGGGGTGATTTCGTAAGACAGATCGTGAGCCATGGATCGTGTTAATGGATACGACCGGATCGGTTGCTGAATTGTTCCATCACACCGGCTTCGTATTGCAAGTAAGCTTCCCAACGATTGCGCACCTCGTCTTTGGGGAAATAGCCTTCGGCAAGGTCCATGAACAAGCGATAATGACCCGCTTCGCTCACCATAAAGGCATGGTAGAAACGCCGAAGGTCTGCATCGCTGCAATGCAAGGAGAGTAAACGAAAACGCTCGCAGGATCGCGCTTCGATGAGGGCGCAGCAAAGCAGCCTTTCCAAGAGTTTCTGTTCCCGGCTAAGTCCGCGAGGCTGAAAAGCCAAGAGGGCTACCACATACTCGTCGCTACGCTGAGGGCCTAGGGCGATGTCTCTCTTGGACATTTCCTCCAAAACAGCCCGAAAATGCCCCCACTCTTCGGTAACAATGGGGGAAAGTTCCTGAACAATTCGCGGGTAATCCGGGTACTGCACGATCAATGAAATGCATGAGGATGCCGCCTTCTGTTCGCAGAAGGCGTGATCGACCAAAATTTCGGCAATAGACTTTTCGGCAATTTCGGCCCATCGGGGATCGGTGGGCAATTTGAGTCCCAGCACGCTTAACCCATATGGGCCTCGAGCAGGGCCACCAAATTTTGTTTGGGGACCACCCCTACTTGCTTTTCGACCACTTGCCCGTTCTTGAAAACTAGCAGCGTAGGGATGCTGCGGATGCCGTATTGCGTGGCAACTTGGGGATTGCTATCCACATCCAATTTACCAACCAGGGCCTTACCGGACATTTCTTGCGCAATTTCTTCGACAACAGGTCCTACCATTCGGCAGGGACCGCACCATTCGGCCCAAAAATCGACCAAAACAGGTTGGGTGGAATTCAGGGCTGTTTCCTGAAAATTAGCATCGGTGAATTCAAAAGCCATGGTAGGTGAATTTAGGGGTGGAGGTGAATGGGAGGTTGATGTGGAGGTTGAACAGGTAAAGCGGATTTTTTCTTAAGATGGTATGCAAATTCCGTGCCAAAGTTAAGGATTGAGCTTGGACCTAATGCAAAGCATAACCAATCTCCAATTCATCCAGGGCCGCGAACAGGGATGGCTCCGGGGAGACCTTGATTCCCTCTGCATTCATGGCCACGGAACGTTGGTCCTCGGGCACCCACATTTCCACCTTCAAGGCCAATCGGCCCGGGTGTTCCAGCAAGACCTGATGGAGGGCGGCATTCCTGGTGGGGTTCAAAGCGGGGAGGGACATTTGCAAGGTGAGGGTTCGAAATCTTTTGTCCCGAATTTCTGACAGGAGTTCAATGTTATTGAATCGAAAAAAGCCAGCCTGTTGCCCATCTTTCCCCTGGAAATACTCCCAACGACCCGCGATCAGAAGGGCTGTTCCGGGGTCCATCAAATGCTTGAATTTCATGGCCTGGTCCCCTCGAAGTCTGAATTTACGCGACCCCTCTTTGTCCTCTACGGCAAAAGCCAGGACCTCCTGGTTCTTGGAATCCCGGAAATATTGAACATCGGTAACCAAAGCGGCGATTTGTATATCCAGGCCTGGCCTTTCGTCCAATTGGGACAAAGGCGTGAATCCCAAGAATTTGCTTTCCAAGGCATAATCATCCAATGGATGAGCGGTAATGTACAAGCCCACCACCTCTTTCTCCCTTCTTAGCATCTCGAGGGATGCCCATGGTTCAATTTGTTGAAAAACGGGTTCATTGATATCCACCATCCCTTCGGAACCAAAGAGGGAGGTCTGGGATTTGAGACTCAATTCCCGGTATTGTTGCCCGAAACGCAGGGCTTTTTCGAGCAAATGCGTTCCTCCACCGGCTTCGGCATCCAGCAAAAGCCGTCGATTGCCTTGAATGCCGTCTAGGCGATCCAAAGCACCGGCCTGTGCCAAAGCTTCCAATGTTTTTTTGTTGGCTTGACGGGTGTCAATTCTTTTGCAAAAATCAAAAAGGGAACCAAACGCCCCTCCTAACCCACGCTGTTCAAGGATATTCTCCACAGCACCTTCCCCTACTCCTTTGATAGCCCCCAAGCCGAAGCGTATTTGTCCCGAAGCATTCACCGAAAATCGGAACAAAGATTCGTTCAAATCTGGGCCCAAAACCTGCAATCCCATCCTTCGGCACTCCTCCAGGAAAAAGGCCACTTTGCTGATGTCCGACATATGGTTCGACAGCACGGCGGCCATGAATTGCGCCGGATAATGGGCCTTCAAATACGCGGTTCGGAAGGCCACCAAGGCATAGCAGGTGGAATGGGATTTGTTGAAGGCGTATTCCGCAAAGGCCTCCCAATCTTTCCAAACTTTGGAAGCAATGGTTTCGTCATGACCTCTTTCGCGACAACCTTCCAAGAATTGTGGTTTAAGCTTGGCCAATTTCTCGGGAATTTTTTTCCCCATGGCTTTGCGCAATTCATCTGCCTTGCCCTTGGAAAAGCCAGCTAACTTTTGGCTCAAGAGCATAACCTGTTCTTGGTACACGGTGATCCCGTAGGTTTCCCCCAGCAGCTCCTCCATATCGGGCAAATCGTACACGATGGGTTCTTTGCCGTGCTTACGCAAAATAAAATTGGGGATATACGCCAAAGGACCCGGACGATACAAGGCATTCATGGCAATCAAGTCTTCGATTTTGTCCGGCTTGAGTTCCTTGAGGTACTTCTGCATCCCCGGAGATTCGTATTGGAAAATCCCTACGGTCTCCCCACGCTGAAAAAGTGTGTAGGTAAGCGGGTCGTCCAAGGGGAAATCGACAGGGTCAGGCAGGGCAGGATGGATGGCTTTGACCAATTCTACCGCATCGTTGATGATGGTCAAGGTATTGAGACCCAAAAAATCCATCTTCAGCAAACCAGCGGCCTCGGCAACTTCGTTATCGAATTGCGTTACCAAGGCAATTTGTCCATCCGGAGCGTGCTTAACGGGGACATAATCGGTCAAATCGCCCGGAGTAATCACGACACCGCAGGCATGGGTTCCTGAATTCTTGAAGGAGCCCTCCAACAATGCCGACTGCATGAATACTTTGGCTTCTATCCCCCCCTTCTTGACCAAATCCAAGATTTGCTTGGCCTTTCGTTGATCCTCAGCCTGCAATTGATCCAGGTGCCGACTGCCTTCTGCCGGATTTAACAAAAGTTTGCGTAGAGGCGACTTCTTGTAATAATCCGCTCGGTTTAAATCTTCCGGAAAAAGTTTGGCCAACGCATCGGTTTCGAAAGGTTGCAAGCCCATGACCCGACCAATGCTGCGAATCGCCGATTTGGCGGCCATGCTGTGATACGTGGCAATCTGAGCAACCTGCTTTTGGCCGTATTTGTCCATCACATACCGCATAACTTTCTCCCTACCCCTGTCGTCAAAATCGATATCGATATCGGGCATGCTCACGCGGTCCGGATTCAGGAATCGCTCAAAGAGCAAATCGTACCGGATCGGATCCACGTCGGTGATCCCCGTGCAGTAGGCCACCACCGAACCTGCTGCTGAACCCCGGCCTGGCCCAACCGTGACGCCCATATTCCGTGCAGCGGTCGTGAAGTCCTGAACGATCAGGAAATACCCGGGGTATCCGGTATGCGCAATTGTTTGAAGCTCAAAATCAATCCGTTCCAACAATTCTTGATCAAGCGTACCGTAGCGCCTTTTGGCACCTTCCAACGTAAGATGCCTCAGATAATCGTTCTCATTGGCGAAGCCTTCCGGAATTTCAAAACGCGGAAGTAACACATCTCTTTGCAAGGTGTAGGATTCCATGGATTCGGCCAAATCCAAGGTGTTTTGCAACCAATCGGGATGGGTGGAAAATCGTTGGACCATTTCCTGGCCAGAACTGAGATGATGGCGCTGGCTACGCATGCCGAATCGGTACCCTCTACCCTGACCAATGGGGGTGTCCTTGTACTCCAAGGGAACAACGCAAAGGTAGGTATCGTGCAAATCAGCATCCGCCTCTTGATTGTAATAGGTGTTGTTGGTCACAACGCAGGGAACTTGGTGTTTGCGGGACCATGAGTCCAGCTTGGCATTCAGAAAATGCTGTTCCTCAAGACCATGGTCTTGGATTTCCAAATAAAAATGTTCCCCAAACGCCTCCCGCCATCGCAGCAAGGCCGCTTCGGCCTGGCTCTCTCCTTGGTTCAACAAGAGGGATGGAATTTCGGATTCCAAGGATCCGGAGAGAGCAACCAAACCTTCCCGGTGTTGCAACAACAAATCCCATGAAATCCTCGGGACATAATAATACCCTTCGGTGTACGACAAGGAGCATAACCTGACCAGGTTATGATAGCCTTGCAGATTCCGAGCCAACAGCAGCTGCGGTGTGCCGTTATCCTTGCGGCTATGGTCTTGGTGCTGAGCACATACCTGAATCTCCAAACCAAGAATTGGCTTGATACCTTTGGAATGAGCGTATTGAAAGAAAAGAAAAGCCCCGTACAAGGTGGAATGATCCGTGAGGGCAATGGCTTTGGAGCCTTGGGCCACGGCATGATCTACCAAATCAAACACCGTGCTGCATCCTGGAATTCCAAGGGAAAACTGAGAATGGCAATGCAGGTGTACAAAGCGCAAGGACTGCTCGTCCAAATCCATGGATGGAACCGACGTCGTAGTTCCCAACGGGCCGGAAGCCTTGGTTTTGGGAGAAGTTGGAACAGGCTTGGACGTAGGGCTTCCGGAAACGGTCGAGGGACCGGGCCATTCTTGTTTCAATCGCTCGAAGCCAGCTTCCGACATGCCCATGGAAGCGCTGGAGATAACCCCTTGACGGCATAATTCCAACAAACAATCCACGGTCGCGGCCACATCAGCCCCTGCATCGTGGGCCTCTTCAAATCCTTGGCCGAATAACTTGAAATAAAGCTCCGTGAGGGTTGGCCACTTGAATTGACCTCCACGCCCTCCTGGCAATGCGCAAAAAGCAGTCGAAGCCTCTTTGGTATCCAAAACCCGACAAGCCTCAAAGGCGTCGGGCCAACCCAATCGGTGCCATTCGGCCCGGATAATTAACAAATCAAATTCGATGTTATGACCAGCGATCAGGGTGGCTTGGGCCACATCATGCCCGAATCGCTCCAAAACCTGGGCCAGCGGCAATCCTTCGGCATGGGCCCTCTCGGTGGTGATTCGGTGGACCTTGGCCGCGTTATAAGGGATATCAAAACCCTCCGGTTGAATAATCAGAGCATGGGAGGACACCAAACGACCGACCTCGTCCAACAATTGCCACCCCACTTGCACCGCCCTGGGCCAGTTGTTGGAATCACTGACCGGCGCTTTGTAGTTGCGAGGTAAACCGGTCGTTTCGGTATCAAAAACCAGGATCATCTTGGCGGTATAGTCGGTAGGAGGAGGCCTTTGGTGGCCCGAGCATAAATACCCAAGGGCAACAATCGCCCGTGATGATCTTGCAAAGCGGTTTCACCGCATTCCAAATCCTTGTCGTCATAGGATGGCCCTAACATTGCTCGCAAGATCAAAGGAGATAGCCCCAACGAATATGCATTCAGCAACATGGCATGACGTTGAGGATGCAACAACTGCTTGACCTCGTCCAACAAGGCCCCCAATTGGTCCTCCAATTTCCAACGTTCCCCGGAGCTTCCGATCCCATACGCAGGGGGATCCAAGAGAATGGCATCGTACACATGTCCCCGCTTTATTTCCCTTTGCACAAATTTGCGGGCATCTTCCACGACCCAATGCAATCCCGCTAAGCCGGTCAAATCAGCATTTCGTCGGGCCCAATCCACCACCTGTCGAACCGAGTCCAAATGGTAAACCTGTGCACCCGCTTGGGCTGCCGCAAGGCTGGCCCCTCCGGTGTAGGCGAAGAGGTTCAGCACTTTGGACTGCGCGGGCAATGCCTTCACGGCCGAAGCAATGAATTCCCAGTTGTCCGCTTGTTCAGGAAACAAACCCACATGTTTGAACGCCGTCATGGCCAAGTGAAACCGAAGTTTCAAAGCCGGACTTTCGTAGGTGATCGGCCAACGGTCTGAACCCATTGCCCCATCAGCCGATGAACGACCTGACCCTTTGCCTGTTCGATGCTGAGGAATCCAAGAGCCGTTACGAGACCCACCGGGCTCAAAACGCCAATGGGTCATGGAGCGCAAGGCTGTTAGCGATGAAGAGGGGGACCACAGGGCCTGGGGTTCGGGTCTTTGTAAAATTCGCCCACCAAATTGCTCCCATTTGAGCCCATTCCCGCTGTCAATCAAGGCATATTCTTTCCAATGCTTGGGATAGCGAACCGGCAACAGAAGGCCGTCATGTTCCATCATGATCCCTGGGTGTCGTGGCGTTCAGGCCGCATTTGTGGGAAAAACAACACATCTTGAATACTGGCCGAATTGGTCATCATCATGGCCAGTCGGTCGATACCAATTCCAATTCCAGCAGTTGGCGGCATTCCAAATTCCAAGGCCCTCAGGAAGTCTTCGTCCAGCATCATCGCTTCCGGATCTCCCCGACGACCCAAGGCCAATTGGGCCTCAAATCGTTCCCGCTGATCCACCGGATCGTTCAATTCCGAAAAGGCATTCGCCAATTCTTTCCCGTTGCAAATGAGCTCGAAACGCTCGACCAAGCCGGGCTTATCCCGATGCGCTTTGGCAAGGGGGGACATTTCCACCGGATAATCCGTGACAAAGGTGGGCTGAATCAATTGCGGCTCCACCAATTCCCCGAACAGAGTGTCCAATAATTTGGCACGTCCCATGGAGGCATCGATTTCGATCGAGTGCTTCCGGGCCAAAAGGCGCAA
>RFMW01000124.1 GCA_009927485.1 Sphingobacteriia bacterium | reverse complement strand
TCTTGCCCAAGGTTTTTCACATCGATATACCCGAAGCCTTGGCCGATGCGGTGGAGCAGGCGCCCAACGAACAGGCCGTCAAACAAATTGGGATCGAATGGGCGATCGCTCAATGCCGGGAGCTCAAAGAGGCAGGAGTCCCTGTGCTGCACTTTTATACCATGGGCAAAAGCCAAGCCACTAAACGTATTGCCGAAGCCGTTTTTTAGGGTGAAGTTTTGGGACTTTGATTCGGCGTTCTTGGTGACGCTTCTGGCCTTGGTTCTGCTTACACTGCCCGTATCGGGGCAGAGCAACGAGTACAGGGCGGTGCGGGTGACGGTTGCGCCCCGTATGGATGGTCGTTTGGATGATCCCTGTTGGCAGCATATTCCCAGGATCACCCAGTTTACCCAACGCGAATTGCAGGTGGGCTTGCCTTCGACCGAGCGGACCGAGGTGGCTGTGGCCTACGATGAACAGCATCTCTACGTGGCGGTTTGGTGTTACGACCAGAACCCGCAGGCCTTGATCGCGCGGGAAATGCGCAGAGATTTTGATTATACCCTGGATGATAATTTTATGGTGGTGTTGGATCCTTACCGCGATCGTCGCAACGGGATTATGTTGGTGACCAATCCGGTGGGGGCCAGGGCGGATTTGCAAATTTTCAACAACGGGGCCTCGACCAATGCCTTTTGGAACGGGGTATGGGATGTCCGGACCACGGTCAACGATCAAGGTTGGTTTGCGGAATTTGTGATTCCATGGTATACGTTCAAGTACCGGGTAGGGGTGGACGAACAGGAATGGGGTATCAATTTTGAACGCAATATCCGTCACAAGCGAGAGCAGGTTCGTTGGCAGGGTTGGGCCAGGGACCACCGCATTGAACAAATGAATTTGGCCGGGGCTTTGCGGGGTCTGCGGCAACTGTCCCAAGAACAAATGGTGGAGATCAAACCCTATGCTCTGGGCGGTGGGGAGTTCAAACCGGAAGAGCGAAGGCCTGTGGGCAATTGGGGTGGTGATATCAATTATTTATTGAACCCGACCTACCGCCTCAACCTGACCCTGAACACGGATTTCGCTCAGGTGGAGTCCGATCAACAACAAATTAACCTGACCCGTTTTCCCCTGTTCTTTCCGGAATTGCGGGAGTTTTTTTTGGAAGGGGATGATTATTTTAATTTTGGCTTTGGGGGGAACCGAATAATACCGTTCTACACCCGACGCATTGGTTTGGATGACCAAAGGGAAGCCGTGCCTATCCTCGCCGGGGCTCGTTTGTTGGGCAAAGAAGATGATCGAACCCTTGGTTTGATGAGCATCCAAACGAGGGCAACCGCGAACCAGCCCTCCACCAATTATACCACCGCCTCTTGGAGACAAGACATTGGTGGTCAAAGTGTTATTGGCGCTATGACGACCAACCGTCTTACGGGTGATCGATGGCACAGCACCAACGGCATCAACGGACGTTTCAGCACCTCTCAATTATGGGGGAACAAAAACCTGGAAGTGGGCGGAGCCCTGTTGAATACCTACACTACGGACCAAGGATGGAACGCGCAGGCGACGGCCTACCGTTTTTTTGTGCATTACCCCAACGATCGCTGGTCGGTTTTTGCCTCCGCTCAACGGGGTCCAGAGGCCTTTGATCCCGAAGTTGGTTTGATGTTACGCCGAGGATTTCGGGAGCAATTTGTGGATCTGGGTTACCGGCCCCGTCCCAAGAAATCGACGCATTGGGTTCGTCAATACGATTTTCGACCGGTGCAGTTGACCCATACCCAATACGACGACAACGGCGCGATTCAGTCCTTCCAATATTCGGTACAATTTTTGGGATTGGATACCAAAAGCGGGGAATCTTTGAGCTTAAACCACGGGTTCGTTGGCGAAGGACTGCGGGCTCCCTTTGTGTTATCCCCAAACCTGGTCATTCCAGAAGGCCTGTATTGGTGGCGTCAGTCCACGGCCCGTTTGCGCACTTTCAAAGGGCGAAAATTGGCTTTGGATAGCCGATGGGCTTGGGGCCAGTTTTACGATGGAACCTCGGTCCAAACCCAAACGGAACTGTTGTGGCGGAGCAGCCGCTACCTGGGTTTTAATCTACGCTTTGAACATAACCGTATCGAATTGCCGATGGGGTCCTTGGAAACCAACCTTGTCGGAACCCGCATTACCTACGCGGTGAACCCTCAGGTTTTTGGGTCGTTTTTGGGTCAATGGAATTCAGCCCAGGAGGAGCTCAATTTTAATTTCCGGCTGCAGGTTATTCCGGCTGTTGGAAAAGATTTTTTCTTGATTGTCAATCAACTTTATAACACAAGCACTGGCAAATGGGTCCCTACCCGGGGTACCGTATTGGGCAAATTGATTTGGCGCTTGGTGGTTTAGGGCCGTGTAGCCACGGCTGGCTTCTCCTGGAGAATACGTTCGTAGTGCCAAGCAGCCCGGTTGGAATAATAAACGGGGCAGGTCTGGTTGCTGCTGCCTGCACCGAGTTTTCGATGAATGCGTAAGATGGGTTTCTCGTTGTGACGCACAAAGAGTTTGACTTTGGTTCCCGATTTGGTTTTGAAATACCCTTTGGCCGAAAAACCATCGGCAAAGCCGTTGATTTTGAAACGAATGGGAGGAACGGTGGCCACGGTGTCGATGGAGGCAATAGTTTCCCAGGGCAAATCGGTGCTGTACATACCGCTGATGCGTAGGCCGTCGGGGTGCATGGATAATTCCGAAGGACGATCCCCCGCCCACATCAAAACCGTTACCAGGACCAAGGCGCCAAGGAGCACCCCGGGAGCCAACCAACGCAGGCCGGGAGGGGAGGGTAAACGGTCGCGGTACGTCCATGTAAACCAAGCCAATCCGCCCAAGGTCCAGAACAAGGTCACAGGGGCGGACCAAAGCCGGTACAGATCGTACATCGCTTCAGGGATGGGGACCAAGCGGCTATAAACCAAGCCACCAAGCAGGCCCCACAGGAAAAGCCCCATAGCCAGTCCGTCAAAGAAACGCCGTTGCAATTTGAGGTAACCCGACAAGTCAAATGCGGCCTGTTCTTCGGGGGTAAG
Source organism: Sphingobacteriia bacterium (assembly GCA_009927485.1). Classification (GTDB taxonomy): domain Bacteria; phylum Bacteroidota; class Bacteroidia; order UBA7662; family UBA7662; genus SYHX01. The sequence continues at coordinate 3,503 of RFMW01000124.1, read as the reverse complement.
GGTATTGTACCCGTTAAGCCAAGTGGCTGCATTGCCTTGGTGGATGAGGCGACCTATGCCCCCAAAAAGGATGGCCAAAAAAAAAGGTAGGAAGAGGAGTTCCATATGCCCTTAAATTTACAACGGTTGATAAAGGAACCAAAAAGATGCGATTAATGGTATGGTGGGCCTTGGGGCTTATGCTCTGGGCTGTAAAGGTTGAGGCTCAGAGCAAGGAACCGACTAGGGACCCGGAGCAGAGTCGGTGGGCCGATTGGTCCGTGGAGGAGGCCATGCAAGCGATGACCCTGAAGCAGAAAATCGGTCAATTGATGATGGTGCCGGTCTATGCCCAGTCCGATACCGCCGATGCCCAGGTTCTCCGATGGCTTGAGCAGGAAGAGGTTGGAGGCTTAATCTGGATGAAGGGACGGACTGAGCATTTGCGTAAATTGTTACCAATGTACCAAAAGGCGGCTGCCTTGCCCTTGTGGTCGTCCATGGACGCAGAGTGGGGGGCGGCTATGCGCATGGAGGATTGTTTGCGATTCCCGTACGCCTCGACCATGGGGGCCTGCGGTGATACCCAGTTGGTTGAAGCGATCGCCAAAGCCATGGGCCTTGAGCTCAAAGCGTTGGGGATGCAAATTAGTTTTGGTCCCGTGGCGGATGTGAACAGCAATCCGTTCAATCCAGTCATTGGTTTCCGGTCCTTCGGTAATCGGGTTGAGGCCGTGGCCTCCATGGCAAGGGCCTATGCAAGGGGACTGGAACAAGCGGGGATCATGGCCTGCGTTAAACATTATCCGGGTCATGGAGACACCAAGCTGGATTCTCATCATGACCTGCCGGAGGTGAACAAGTCCGCAGGAGAATTGGCCGCTTTGGAGTGGCCTGTCTTCCAGGCCCTTTTGGGGGTTCCGTCCATGATGTCGGCTCATTTGGTGGTCCACGCCATGGATAGCGGTTTGGGTTTGCCGGTCAGTTTGAACCCCGCAGCCTTGGAAGGGGTGCTACGCCGTCAATGGGGCTACCAAGGCATCTTGTTCACCGATGCCCTGAACATGAAAGGAGCAAGCCTGTGTTATCCTCCTGGAGAATTGGAATGGAGGGCCCTGAAGGCGGGTAACGATGTACTTCTGTACGTCACCCATGTTCAGAAGGCCATGGAACGGATCGAACAAGCCTTGCGTCAAGGCGAATGGACCGAAGAAGCCTTGAACCAACGTGTTCGCCGAATTTTGCAGGCCAAAAAAACCTATCGGAAACCCGGAAACCTGCTTGACCGTCCTTGGGAAACAGGACCTCAAACGGTAGGCTCCCAGATTGCGCAATGTTACAGGAAGTCGGTCGTCTTGTGGAAGCAAGATTCATTGCCGGTTAGCATCGTACCCGATGCTCCTCGTCTTTATTTGGCTTTGGGTGGCGATCAACCGCGTAAGGCGTACGATCGCTTTGGGCTTTTTGCCCAAGCAGATTTTGTGTCATGGCCATGGCCCAAAAAGGATAGAATCAGCCCTGAATTCAGTGGGCCAGCCATGGATTCATTGTTGGGAAAATACAAGGAATCTGTGATTGCATGGCATATTCCCAGCCAGCGCTACGCCGTGGGTTTGGGGATGGACTCCGCCGCCTTGGCCGAATGGATGCCAGCCCTTGAGCGTTATCGGAAATCGGGGGGGCGTTTGGTGCACTTGGTTTACGGCAATCCGATGGCTACCGCCCGCATTCGACAGAAGGAGCAATCCCCTCAACCGGGATTGGCCAGCGACGTGGTCGTCTGTGCCCACGAGGATCAAGCAGGGGCTTGGGATGCGGCTGTTCAAGCCTTGTTCGGGGCCATTCCCATCGTAGGAACCAGGAACGTGGAGGTCGACTTGACCGCATCCACGTCACCCATGCAATGGCAACCCCTCCTGAATGCTTGGAACGAGCAGGGCCGTGATCTTTTATCGGAGGCTGTGAAGCAAAAAGCCGACTCCATGGTGGAGGCCGTAAGGGCCATGGGCGCTTTCCCTGGAGCTCAATTGTTGGTTGCCCAAGGCCAGAACATCCTCTACGCCAAGGCTTACGGGGCAATGGACACTAGCCAATCGGTTCCTGTAGATATGGGCTCGCTTTACGACCTGGCCTCGTTGACAAAGGTCTTGTCCACCGGGCTGGCCGCTATGGAATTGCATCGTCGCAAAGCCCTTCCTCTGCGTTCCAAACTCCATACGCTGCTGCCCGAATTGAAAGGTCATCCGTTGGGACAACGAACGTTGGCTGCCTTGATGACCCACCAATCCGGTCTCCCTGCGCACATGGCCTTGGATCAAGGCTTGGGTGCAGACCCAGGAAGGGCTCTTCGTTGGGAAAAAATGCGGACCAATCCCAAGGTCGTTATCGATTCATTGTTACAAATTACTTTATCCATGCCCTTGCAAGCAGAGGGATCCTACCTGTACAGCGATCTTGGCTTGCTGTGGGTAGACCGTTGCTTGCAACGCCTTGCAGAATCCAGGGGCCTACGCGATTATCGACAAAATTTACAGAAAAATTGGTATGAACCTTGCGGGGCGAACCGTTTGGGGTACAGGCCTACGGAAAAATTTGCCTTGAATCGCATTGCCCCAACGGCAATGGATTCCATCTGGCGCCGAAAACTAATGCACGGGGAAGTCCATGATCCGATGGCCTATGCCATGGGAGGAATTGCACCCCATGCCGGATTATTCGGGACCGCTACGGATGTGGCCAGAATTTTGATGCCGTTGGTTACCGGATATTACCCTGGCTCTGCCAAAGTAGATTCTGCTACCCTGGCCTTGTTCACCTCAAGTTATTTCCCCGGAAACCGTAGAGGACTGCTTTGGGATCGACCTATCCCCGGTTCTTCTCAGGCCAAGGCTCCTCGAAGTTTCGGTCATTCGGGATTCACAGGGACGTATTGTTGGGTGGACCCTGAAACCGAATTGATTATGGTTTTTGTATCCAACCGTATTCACCCCCGGTCTGAGCCCAATTTGCTAGCCAAATCCAACCTTCGAACGGATTTATGGGATTTGTTCTATGCAAACATGAAGGCCACGTCCCATTGAACATTTTGTTGGCTTAATTGTCCTATGCATACCATGAATTTTGAACGCCCCTTACGCATAGGCATGGTTTGCTACCCCACCTACGGTGGTAGCGGGGTGGTGGCCACCGAATTAGGCAAGGCCCTCGCGTTGCAAGGGCATTCGGTTCACTTTATATCCAATACCCAACCGGCCCGATTGGACGTGTTTCGCGAAAACCTGTACTTCCACGAAGTGAACATGGTGCATTATCCGCTTTTTGAGCATTCCCCTTATGTGCTTGCCTTGACGGGAAAGATGGTGGAAGTGGCCAGGGAACAGCAATTGGATCTTTTTCATGTGCATTATGCCATTCCTCACGCCACAGCAGCTCATCTGGCTAAAGAGATATTGGCAAGTCAAGGGCAGCAAATTCGGGTGGTGACCACTTTGCATGGTACCGATATTACCCTGGTGGGCAAGGAC
>RFMW01000164.1 GCA_009927485.1 Sphingobacteriia bacterium | reverse complement strand
GGCTCCCCAAGAAAGCGGGCTTCAGGATTGGGCCGGGACCTTTGCGGTAGGGATTTTTGGGGCGAAGAATTGGCCCAACAATACCAAAAAGGACCACGATGATTTTTCGGCGATTTTGGTCAAAGCCCTGGCCGATCGCTTGGCCGAAGCCTTGGCCGAAGCCTTGCATGCCAAGGTGAGGCAGGAGGATTGGGGTTATGCCCCCATGGAGCAGTACAGCAACAGCGATTTGATTGCCGAAAAGTACCAAGGCATTCGGCCAGCACCGGGTTACCCCGCCTGCCCGGATCATTTGGATAAGCGGACCATCTGGAAAATGTTGGAGGTCGAGGAGAGGCTGGGCATGCAATTGACCGAGAGTTTGGCCATGACCCCCGCCTCAGCGGTATCCGGGTTCTATTTGGGGCATCCCCAGGCCAAGTATTTTGGGGTGGGTAAGATTGCTCAGGATCAATTGGAAGATTACGCGCAACGCCGCGGTGTGGATTTGGAAGAGGCCAAACGCTGGTTGGCCCCTGTTTTGTTGGATGTCTAAATAATATTATGAAAATCACCGACCATATTCAAGGGGCCAACGGCCGTACCCTTTTTTCCTTCGAAATACTGCCTCCTCTCAAAGGGCAGGATATCCAAGAAATTTACAACGGGATCGCTCCGCTGATGGAGTTTAAGCCGCCATTCATCGACGTGACCTACCATCGGGAGGAATTTTTGCTTAAACCCTTGGCAGACGGGACCTTCCGGCGCATTACTACCCGCAAACGTCCGGGGACCGTGGCCATCTGTGCCGCCATCATGAATCGCTTCAAGGTCGATGCGGTGCCGCACCTCATCTGTGGGGGTTTTAGCAAAGAAGAAACCGAAAATGCTTTGATTGACCTGCATTTTTTGGGCATCGATAATGTTCTGGTCCTAAGGGGGGATAACCTCAAACACGAGACCAGTTTTGTGCCGCAGCCGGACGGCAACCAAAACGCTTTGGAATTGTTGCAGCAAGTGGTCCGCATGAACCAGGGTCGGTACATGGACGATGAATTGGTGAATGCTACGGCGACGGATTTTTGTATTGGAGTCGCCGGCTATCCCGAAAAGCACCACGACGCCCCCAACCTCAAAGCCGATATTCGTTGGCTCAAACAAAAAGTCAAAGCAGGGGCCACCTTCATCACAACCCAAATGTTCTTTGACAACAAGGCTTATTTTGATTTTGTAGCC
>RFMW01000106.1 GCA_009927485.1 Sphingobacteriia bacterium | reverse complement strand
CGTCGGCGTTGGTGGGCTTGAAATTTTCCGAGGAACCCAATTTTTCCAGGGTTTCCTTCTCCTCCTTGGAAAGCTTGGTCGGTACAAAAACATTCACAAAAATGATCAGATCACCGCGACCGTACGCATTGACCGCGGGTAAGCCTTTGCCCTTGAGGCGAAGCAATTTCCCGGGTTGGGTGCCCGGTTCCAACCGAATGCGGGCCCGCCCGTCCAGCGTGGGTACCTCAATTTGATCCCCGATGGCCGCTTGAACCACCGATACGGGTAAATCATAGAGCACATGGTTCCCGTCCCTTTTGAAATGAGGGTGGGGTTCTTCCTCGACCAAAACAATCAAATCCCCGGGCTGCCCTCCGTTGCGACCGGCGTTGCCCTTACCCGATACACTAAGTTGCATGCCTTCGGCGACCCCTGCCGGGATTTGAACCGAAATCACTTCCTCCTTGCGTTGCAGACCATCCGGGTCCACACCGGGTGGGCGACGATCCACCATTTGACCGCTGCCTTCGCAGTGGGGACAGGTACTGGCTGTACGCATTTGCCCCAGGATGGTGTTGGTCAGCCTTTGAATTTGTCCATTACCTCCACAAGTTGCGCAGGCTTTGTACGTCACTCCCTCGGCAGGAACTGCCTTGGTCACCTTGACCTTTTTTTCGACGCCTTTGGCAATTTCTTCCAGTGTTAACTTAACCCGTATTCTCAAATTAGCCCCGCGGTTGGCTCTGCGACCACCGCGTCCGCCGCCGCCAAAAAATCCCTCAAAAGGCGAGCCTTCGCTAAAGACATCCCCGAATTGAGAGAAAATATCCTCCATCGAAAAGCCTCCGCCTCCACCGCCCATACCTGGGTCAACCCCTTGATGGCCAAAGCGATCGTAACGAGCTCTTTTATCCGAATTGCTCAGGACTTCGTAGGCTTCGGCCGCCTCCTTGAATTTTTCTTCGGCCTTGGCATCGCCCGGATTTTTGTCCGGATGAAACTGCAAGGCCGCTTTGCGGTAGGCTTTTTTGATTTCGTCTTCGCCGGCTTGCCGGCCTACCCCCAACACTTCGTAATAGTCACGCTTGGCCATAACACCGG
>RFMW01000206.1 GCA_009927485.1 Sphingobacteriia bacterium | reverse complement strand
ATTAAATTAATGAGATAGAATTAAACACCCACAATCACTTTCGAAAAACGCAAAACCTGCTCGTTGAGCAAATAACCTTTTTCAACCTCCGCCACCACCTTGTTGACTTGGTCCGGGCTGGAGGCCGGCATACGGGAAATGGCCTCATGCTTTTCGACATCAAATTCGGCCCCAACAGAATCGATGGGCTGAAGACCCTTTTGGGTCAAAAGATTTTTGAATTTTTGGTAAACCAAATCCACCCCATCGCGGATGGCGACCACATCGGAAGATTGGCTCATGACTTCTAAACCGCGCTCAAAATCGTCCAATACCGGCAGCAATTCGACGATGAGATCTTTCCCAGCGTTGCGGAACAGGTCAATGCGCTCGCGCGCCATCCTTCTTTTGTAGGTTTCGAATTCCGATAGCAAGTACAAGTATTTTTGTTTGGACTCCTCCAGCTGAGTGTTTAGGTCGTTGGACGGGCCTTGAGCGCCTTCCTCTTCCCTACTGGTTTCCTGTTCGATGACCTCCTGGGCCTCGATGTTGGCATTTTCATCGTTTGGATGGGCATTGACATTTGGTTCGGATTCCGACATGGACTTAAATTTAGTAGATCAAAGTACTCACCTCAAAGACCCTGCCATTACCTTCCAAATGGGATTAACCAAGCCATTTACCTGGCTTTCTGCCAAATTGTCAGGCAGGAGCCTCCTTTGGGGGGCTCTAGGGATTTTGTTATTGGATGCGCATCAAGGCAGGGCACAGGGTTTTGTCTATGCGCAGTTGCAGGGGCAGCCCTTGATGAACACCGCAGGCTGGACCATGAACGGCCTTGCGGGCATAGGGGATACCAACGGGGATGTGGACACCTTTTCCAACGAACTTATCTTGATGCCCCCGGTGAACGGCAGCAGTGGTGGTATTTTTTACGATCAGCCGCTTGACCTCAGCCTATGCACCCGGTGGATTGCTGATTTTGAATTCCGCATCTTTGACGGATCGGCTGCGGATGGTATTGCTTTTTGTTTTCTTTCCATACCTCCTTCGGGCTTTGTTTCAGGAGGTGGTATTGGAATACCCACCAACGGCACTGGCCTCAAAGTCGTCTTTGATCCTTACGATAACGGCTGCGGGGCAAATCCTGAAATCCAAGTTTACAGCGGGCCTGGTTATGATGAATGCTTTCCAACCTTGTTCAAGGTTACCAATACAGCCGGTAATCTCAATTTTATTCGATCCAACAATTACAACTCGGCCCAAATCGAATACGATAGCGGATATGTTACGGTGACGGTCAACAACGTAATTTGGCATAACCGCGTCTATGCGCCCGCAAATTTTGTGGGATACCTTGGCTTTACTTCCGGAACGGGAGCGCAGAATGATCGGCATTCGATTCGCAATGTAACAATCTATACGGATGGATCTGCTCTTCAAGGCTTTAATTCAGAGGATAGCCTCAGCTTGAACCCTGTGATGCGGTGGACCTGCTACACCGATTCCATTTTGGTCAAAACGAGGGGGAAATTTATATGTTCTAGCATTGACTCGTTGGGGAGTGAATTCAGGCTCTACGACCCCAACGGCCTCTTGTTGCCCATTTCGGGAATTGAAACACCCTGCCGGAATGGGCGTAGTGATTCCATCTTTATACGACTTGGGCAGGAGATTATTCTCAACGGGGATTATCATTTGGTGATTCGTTTGGGCTTGGATCAAGACCCCATTCTCGGCGATTGTTTCTCCCGTATCGACGAATTTGACAGCCTGATCATCCGCGTTGATAATTGTTACGAATACAACAATCCCGTGCATGTTCGCAATGTCTCGGTGCTTGCGGACAACAGCCAGGTCACCGTTGCATGGCATCAACCCGTGAACCTACGGCCAGACTTCTTCAAAGCCTACCGACTTCAACGAAACCAAGAGGTTTTCGGAAACCAATGGTACGATATCGGGTACTTCGTGGGCATTGAGGACACGGTCTACAACGTTATGGTTCCAAACCCGGAGCGCGAAGCCCGAGATTTCCGAATCATTCTGCAGATCCATCGCAACCCGGATGCCCCTCCCGGTGATTCGGTCTCCAATATCCTTCTGCGCGCGCTAGGGGATACCCTCAGGAACGATACCGCCTTGGAAGCCACCGTTTCTTGGTTAAGCTATGCCAAAGCATGGCCCAACCCGGTTTATCAACTTTGGCTAAGCAAGCCTATCCTCAACGACCCCGATTCGCAGCGTTTGGGCCAAACCTCGGATACGCTTTTCAGGTTTGCCAAACCTTGGCAACAAGGTATGTACCGAATTTGGGTTCAGAGCAAGAACCCCGATGATGGCCGCTATGCTCGGAGCAATTTTTTGGATTTTGAGGTCAAAGAACCGGATCTTGAAATTTACAACATCATGTCACCCAACGGAGACGGGATCAACGAGACCTTCTCCATTCGAAACATACACCGCTACCCGGAAGCCAAGGTCCAAATATTCAACCGTTGGGGGCAGCAGGTTTTGAACCAGTCCCCCTACCAAAATGATTTTGACGGAAAAGGGCTCGAGGCAGGGACCTACTATTACCTCATCGAAAGGGCGGGTCGACCCACCTTAAGCGGCGCATTGCGACTGCACAAATAAACCCATCAGGCAAACCCAGGCCCTCTGAAAGGGTTCTTTTAGGGCAAGATTAAGGCCGTTCCGGGTGTAATATTGGGATTCAATTTTGGAAGATGCAACACCCTCGAACGGTATGGATTAGTCTTTGCTGGGCCCTCATGGCAAGCAACTTGTTTTTGAACACCCCAACGACTGCCCACGGGGTTCCCAAGTCCACCCCTCAACAATCAGGACATGGCGCTCAGGAACAAGCCGGAAATGCCGCCAAGGCCAACCCACTGACCGAAGATTCGCCCGATCCGCTCGAAGTACGCCTACCTGCACCTACCCCGTACGAGGCAAATTTGCAAGGGCAATGGAGGGCGCGGAAAGCATGGACCAATTTCCATGCTCGCCACCCGGAATGGAACGTGCTCTTTGACCAACATACAGGTCAACCACACCGTCTCTTCGGGCCTGCCGTGGCCATGAGCGGTAACAATGCTTGTTTGGATTTCGTCCGTCAGGAGTGCGTAGCCTTTGGCATGCCTGTGGATGAATTGCGCGAAGGGAATTCCTATGCTTCCCGCAAATACCGCTACCAATGGTATGAACAATGGCACCAAGGCCTCGAAGTCATCGGCGGTCGCTTAGGCTTCAAAAGAACCACCGAGGGCGCCCTCGTTTGGTTGGCCTCCGAGCTGCATCCCGGAATCCAACTCTCTACCGCTGCCAGCATTCGTCCATCAGAAGCTCAGCGTTTGGCCTCGGTTGGAATCACGAATTTCCAAGCGGTATCGGTGGACCCGGCCTTGAAAATTCTACCTGTTCCTGGCAAAGAAGCCATGACAGTTTCGTACCATCTCGTTTACAACGTCCAGGTCGAAGGTCAAGATAACCAAGGAATTCCCTATCGTTACGCCTGCTTGGTGGATGCTCAGACCGGACGCCTGTGGCAGCGGGAAAACAAGGTGGTGGAATTTGCCCAGCAACCCCCACAATCCAACGGAAACCTAACCATGTTGGGGCGGGTTTATCCCAAACATCCCTTTGCCCCTTTGGATTCGGCCATGCCTTTGCCGCATCTTAAATTCACCTTGGGAAGTAACACGTATTACACTTCAGCGACAGGATCCTACGACTTGGGTTTGCCAGGGCTTCCTGCTACCGGCACTTTTCCTTTGGAGGGCCGATTCTCCAAAGTGGTCCAAGGCAATAACGGAACCACGACGCCCACCTTCAGCCTGCTAATTGATTCCCTAAGAGATACCATACAGTATTACGGTCGAGGGACTTCCACCTCCCTTTGGAACAAGGTTCCCCACCTTAGTGCTTATTACCATACCACCAAGGTGCACGACTACATGAAGAGTTTCCTGCCCACCTTCACGGCCTTGGATATCCCTTTGACCACCAAGGTGGAGCGAACCGACGGGAACTGCAATGCTTTTTTCAACGGAAACAGCATCAATTTCTACACCCAGGCCGGAGGATGCAATACCCTGGCCATCGTGGCCGATGTCGTTTACCACGAATATGGCCATGCCATCACCAATTATTTTTATAACGCCCTGGGTGCGCAGTTCCGTAACGGAGCTGTAGGGGAAGGATACTCGGATGTTTATGCGATCACCTTGACGGACACCCCCGTGTTGGGTGTGGGATTCAATTTGAACAGCCCGAACGTGATTGTTCGTCGCTACGATATCAATCCCAAAATCTATCCTCAAAATCTGGTTGGACAGGTGCATGCGGATGGTGAAATCATTTGCGGGGCATGGTGGAGAACGGCCCGCAACATGAACAGCAACAGCGGCATGATGGAGATCTTCAGCGAATCGCTCTACGGCCTTGCCAACGGACCCAACGGCAGCGAAGGCGTAGTTTATACGGATATTTTGATTGACGCCTTGCAAGCGGACGACAACGACAACAACCTGGCCAACGGAACCCCCAACCTCAACTCCATTGTGAAC
>RFMW01000095.1 GCA_009927485.1 Sphingobacteriia bacterium | reverse complement strand
ATAACAGGCCAAAGGAACCCAGTCCGGCATGTTCTTGATGTCCTCGATATCCCCGTTGGCCACCATCGCCGCCGCGATGATCCCCATCACCTTCTGGGCATCGTTGCCCCCGTGTCCCACACTGAACGCCGCCGAAGAGAGCAACTGCAGCTTTTTGAACATATCCCCCACCCGAAAGGCTGTCGGGGTCGTAAACACTTCGACATACCAAAACGTCAGAACAAACAGCAAGGCCACCACCATAATCCCCCAAATCATCACTGAATTATCCGCTCCAGCCAGGCTTTTGGCCATTTTGGAGGTCAAGGAAGGATCTGAAGCGGGAAACAAAGCCGACACCCCCTCGGCCAAACGCTCCGCACCCATCTCATCGTAGGTTTCCACCAAGGAATGAACCGCATCCTTTTGGGAGGCCCACTCGGGGGCTTCCCCGTAAATTTTGTGTGCCACTTCGTTCATTTTGATTTGTTCAAAATAATCGAAGGCAAACCACGTCAGCATACAGGAAGCCACAATGATGCTGGTTCGTAACCATAGATTTTGTTGAATGGTCACCAAGGTAATAAATGCGGAGATGGTCATCCCGATGAGGGGCGCCAAAAAGATAAAAAACAAGGTCTTGGAAATTTTATCCATGGCTACAATCGCCTCAAAATCCAATCCAGGTTGATTCCAATAGGCGTTAACCAAAGCCGCCCCTGCAAAGCCGCCGATCAAGGTATGCGAAGAAGACGAAGGTATGCCGTACCACCAGGTCAGGAGATTCCAAGCAATTGCTGCAATCAATCCCGAAAAAATAACTTGCAAGGTGATAAACTCCCCGTGGACTGTTTTGCCAATGGTGTTGGCCACCGCATGGTCTTTGAAAATAAAAAAGGCAACGAAATTGAAAAAAGCCGCCCAAATCACGGCCTGCAAAGGGGTTAAAACCTTGGTGGACACCACCGTCGCGATCGAATTCGCGGCGTCGTGAAAACCGTTGATGTAATCAAAAAGGAGGGCTAGTACAATG
>RFMW01000045.1 GCA_009927485.1 Sphingobacteriia bacterium | reverse complement strand
ATGACAATCAAAAGGGTCATATCCGATCGACTAGGCGTATTTGACAACGATGGAGTCTATCACATTGGTCGCGTCTTCGAATTTGTCTGTAACAATTTCCAAAACCTGGTAAATCTCCCGCTTTTTGATCAACTCTTTGACATCCGTCTCCATATCAAACAAACGCTCAATGCACATATCAAAAACATCGTCCGCTTGGTTCTCCAAAGAATTCACCTTGATGATGGCTTCGGACATGATTTTGACATTTTTCATGTTCCGGAGTTCAAAGACCGCCGTTTTGACCTCGGCACAACCCAGTCGGATAATTTCCGCCATTTTGCGCATGCCGCTGTCATCGGGATTGACCTTGTAAAAATTGATTTTCTTCCCGGAGGCGTAGATGTAATCGCAGATATCGTCCAGTGCAATGGCCAGGTAGTGGATGTCCTCCCGGTCAAAGGGGGTGATAAAATTCTTGCCCAATTCTTGAAAAATCTGGTGCGTGTACTCGTCGTTGCGGTGTTCCAACTGCTCCAGCTTGGCAATCAGGGAAGACCGTTGGTTGTAATCGGGCTCGTTGACCACTTGGCTCAACAAATCGCCCATCTCGACCACCGTGATGGCGACCTTCTCAAACAAGGTATAAAAGACTTTGTCTTTGGGCAAAAAGACAGCAAGAAGGTTGTTTAATCCCATAACATTTGTTTTAGATCATCTCGGGGCCGAATCGCCCAAAACTAATTCAAGAATAACCTCGCAACTTTAAGCAAATATGAACAAATTTCAGCGCCCGGTGAAGAGGGGGCTGCGCTTGGCGTTGAAGGCGGCCACCCCTTCCTTGTGGTCTTCGCTGCGACCGGCGATGCCCTGGCAGAGGGCCTCGTAATCCAGCATTTGGTCCAAATCGGAGTGAAAACTGCGGTTCAGCATCTTTTTGATGAGGCCAATCGCCTTGGTAGGGGCCTGGCGGTAATGGTCCACCCAAAGGTTGACGGCCTGGTCCAGTTCCTCGTCCGGAACCGCTTTGTTGATGAGACCCCATTGGGCGGCGGTCTGGGCATCGATGCGGTTGGCCAGCGTACTCATTTCAAAAGCCCTGGCCGAACCCACCAAACGGGGCAGGAAATAGCTGGAACCCGAATCCAGCACCAAACCCACATTCACAAAAACCTCAATGAACTTGGCCGAATGGGCCGCCACGGTCATATCACAAGCCAAAGCCAAAGAGCAACCCG
>RFMW01000115.1 GCA_009927485.1 Sphingobacteriia bacterium | reverse complement strand
CCGTATGATGGGGTTGTAGCGCTTGTGCAGGGATTCGCTCAGGTCCCGGTCCTTGGAATCCTTGATGGATTTGAGGTCTTGGCCCGAACAAAAGGCTTTGCCGGCCCCGGTCAAGACCACTACCCGCACCTCGTCGTTGCGGCTGGCTTCTTTGAGAGCCGCCTGCAGCGCATAGCTCTGCTCGTCGTCAAAGGCGTTGAAAACATCGGGGCGGTTGAGGGTGATGCGGGCGACCCCCTCTTCGACTTGGAGCAATACAGTTGACATGCGGCTAAAATTAGGTCATCCAAGGCAAACCCACACCAAAGGCCATCAACCCTGCGAGCCAACCGTGAAGAAGTTCCCAAGGACTGTGCGCGTTCAGGGCCAGGCGGGCTGCCAAAACCACGCATGAAAGGAGGAACAGCACAGGAAGGACGGCGGCAGCGAGTGCAGGATCTTGGAACGACCAATCCGCTCCTTGAAGAAACAAGGCCACGGCCATTCCGGTCAAAGCGCCCATGCCCAAAGCATGCGCCGAGACCTTGGTCACCGGAAGCCATAACCACGCCCAAACGACCAGGAAAAGGGCCAGGATCAAAGGGGCGGTGAGCCAAGGGCTGAGGTTCAGGCCCTTGATCAGCCATAGCATTGTCCCCAAACACAAGATTTGCACAGCGTACGGCCCACGGCGTTGCGAAGCCAAGGGAACCTGCCACGAGGAAACGAGGCCCGCGCTCTTCATCCAAACCAATGCAGCCAATGGGAGCAAAACCGTAACCAATCCCAAAGCCGCCGTAAACCATAGCCTGAACACCTTGGGGTACATCAGCAGGTCAGGAATGCCGGAAGCCCATGCCAAACCACTCAGATACAGCGGCATCCAAATCGGATGGGCCAGCACCGACCACACCGTGGCCCACAGCGGTGAAGCTATTTTCAGGTGTAGCATTTTCAGGTGGATTCAACAGAGACTTCACACTATCCTTAATAAATCTTGCGAAGGCTGGCGGTAGGGATTCCCAATTGCTCCCGGTACTTGGCCACCGTTCGACGAGCCAGCTGAAAACCCCTGGCATGGAGGGCTTCCATAATGGCCTCGTCGGTCAAAGGTTTGCTTTTGTTTTCGGCTTCGATCATCTCCGACAAAACCTGGCGCACTTCGATCGAAGAAGCCTCCCCACCGCCATCCAGGGCGATGCCTTCGCTGAAGAAAGACTTCAATGGAAAATGACCGAACCAGGTCTGCACGTATTTGGAATGAATCACCCTGGAAACCGTGGAAATATCCATACCGATGCGATCGGCCACATCTTTGAGAATCATGGGCTTGAGACGAGCGTGGTTACCGGACGCAAAGAACTCATGTTGCAGATCCATGATGGCTTGCATGGTGAAGCGAAGGGTCTGCCGCCTCTGCTCCAAGGCGTCAATGAACCAACGGGCCTGGTCGATTTTGGAACGGATAAAGGTGCTGGCCTCCTTGTTGCCGGCATTCTTGGATCGGCCGTCGAATTCCTCCAGCATTTCACGGTAATAAGAGCTGACCCTCAGGGATTTGCCGTCGGAACTATCGCCGATGTGCAATTCGGGTTGACCGTCCTTGAGCAGCACATAGAAATCCGGAATGGCCGTGGGTGCCTCGTGGGGTGCGGCAACCGAATCACCGGGCCGGGGATTCAAATGAAGGATTTCGGCACGGGCATCCCGCATTCTTTCGGTGGACCAGGACAAACGCGACGCCAAGCGCTCAAATTGCCTTTGGCCGTAGGATTCAAAATGTTGTTCCAACAACAGAATTGCGTCTTTTACCGGATTTTCTTGGGATTCAAGAGGATCCTCCTCAGGGGTCCAGACCGACCGGTTGTCCAAACGCCTTTGCAATTGCAGAAGCAAACATTCCCTCAGGTCCCTGGCCCCTATGCCCGCCGGTTCCAAGGTCTGTACCCTAACCAAAACCTGCTCCACCTCGCTCAGCTCCACCATGATGCCTTCTTGGATGGCCAGGTCGTCCACCAAATTGAAAATTGGGCGACGCAAATACCCGTCATCGTCCAGATTGCCAATCAAGTGGATTCCGATTCGTTGTTCCAGTTCGTTTTCGGCCACCAAAGCCCATTGCTGCAAGAGGTCATCGTAGAAATTCCCTGAAGCTTTGGCAAAATCGTTTGGGCGATCTATTTCCGGAGCTTGTGGTCCTTGATCCAGGTAATCGTCGGTTTGATCATCGGACCATTCACCGGCATAGAGGGCATCTTCCGCTTCCGGCCCATCCCCGTTGTCTGCAGACCCATCCGGCTCCCCGGAAGCTTCGTTTTCCCCGGAGGCATCTCCCTCATTCTCCCCGGAAGCATCTCCCTCATTCTCCCCGGAAGCCTCACCCTCCCCCGATTCATCAAGTCCTGACAAGCCCTCCGTGTCCAGATCCGGTAATCCCTCCTCCAAGGCCGGGTTAATTTCCAATTCCTCTTGAATACGCTCCCCCAAGGCCGTGATCGGCAAATGCAGGAGCTTCATCAGCATAATTTGCTGAGGAGAAAGCTGCGATTGCTGCTTGAGTTTGAGGCTGAGTCGGGATTTCGAAGTCATTCGCTTCATCAAAGGTACATAGGCTATTTTTGATGTTTCAAATTTGGGGCATCTTATGAAAACGCAAGCGATAGGAGACCTGGCCCAATGGGTGGGTCGGTCAGTAGAACTGCAGGGCTGGGTCATGGCCCGTCGTTCCAGCAAAGACCTGGTCTTTCTGGTCATGCGCGATGGAAGCGGGCTCTGCCAATGCGTTGCCGACCGCAGCACGCTGGGCGATGCGATGTACGAGGAAGCCGAAGCCCTCACCCAGGAAAGCGCCTTCGTTTGCCGCGGCGAAGTGGTCGCCGACCCCCGCCAAATCGGAGGGCACGAAGTCCGGCTCAGCGAAATCCGCACCCTGCACCTCAGCAAGGATTACCCCATCACCCCCAAAGAACACGGCGTGGACTTCCTCATGGACCACCGCCACCTTTGGCTCCGCTCCAAAAGGCAGTGGGCCATTATGCGCATTCGCAATACCCTGATCATGGCCATTCACCGCTTTTTTCAGGACCGCGGTTTTGTCCAAATGGACGCCCCCATTTTTACGGACAACGCCTGCGAAGGCACCTCCACCCTCTTTGCCACCGACTTCTACGGACACCCCGCCTACCTCAGCCAGAGCGGACAGCTTTACGGCGAGGCCATGGCCATGGCCATGGGCAAAATCTACACCTTTGGACCCACGTTCCGGGCCGAAAAATCCAAAACCCGCCGACACCTCTCGGAATTCTGGATGATCGAACCCGAGATGGCCTTCTGCGATTTGCGCCAAAACATGGACCTCATCGAGGAATTTCTCCGCGATGTGGTAAGCGCCGTTCTGGAACGTAACCGCCTCGAACTGGAACTGATTGAGCGACCCATCGAACCTTTACAGAAAGTCACCCAACCCTTTGAACGCATCCCCTACGAAGAAGCCGTTCAGATCATCCGCGGGGAACGTCTGGTCAACGGACAATCCGCTTTGGATGTGTTACGGGATGACCTGGCCCAGGTGCGCCGCAGCATCGAGGAAACCCGTGCCGAAATCAA
>RFMW01000060.1 GCA_009927485.1 Sphingobacteriia bacterium | reverse complement strand
GCCAATGACATACAAATAGGAACCCTTCTGCTGCACATCCAGAATCTGGGCTTGCATAGGAACGACCCAAAGCCACAGTACCAGGGTCAACAGGCCGCAACTGCGAAGGGGATTAATTAAATGTTTCATGATGGCAGGGTTCAATCAAATATACAGAATTTTGAGGTTTGATTTGATGATTTAGGATAAAAATGTTCAATAATTGAACTTTATGATGTTTGATTTTTAAACTCTACGTAAATTAGAGTTTGAAAAGATCCAAACTATGTACCAACCCCTTAATCAATCGGAAATAGGACGTCGAATAGCTGCATTACGAAAACAAAGAGGACTCTCCCAAGAGGCCCTGGCCAACCAAATCCATGTATCCAGGTCTTCCCTTACCCAAATGGAATTGGGCAATCGAAGCGTTGACCTCCAAGAACTGCAAGCCCTGGCCCAGGCCTTGCGATTCTCCTACGATGACTTCCTATCTCAATCGTATCCATTCGAATCCACTTCAATGGTCCATGAGCCTTTCGAACTAACCTACAGCTCACCCGTTCGAAGTCCAGAACCGACCTTCAACCCAACCAAACTACACCAAATACTCTTGTACTTTCTTGAACAATCTGCTGGTAAGCCTAATGTTGGGGAATCACACCTTTGGGGACTGCTTTATTTCGCTGACTTCAACCATTACGAGATTTATGAAGAGCATCTCACCGGTCTGGAATACCGGAAGCTACCTTTTGGGCATGTTCCTTTAAAATGGGATTCCATTATTCAGGCTATGATCGAAGAAGGTATGTTATTAAAATTGTCCACAACCTATCATGCCACGAACCAAACCCGCTTAATTCCTTTAGCCAAAAGTAATTTGAGAGAACTCCTCGCAAGTGAAATCGTCGTGATTGATCAAGTCATTCAAAACATGGGGAATTGGTCCACCAATGCACTTGATCGATTTATTCGGTCGGACATGCCCTGGGTTGCGACCAAAGAAGGAGAGATCATGAATTATGAACTTGC
>RFMW01000050.1 GCA_009927485.1 Sphingobacteriia bacterium | reverse complement strand
TCTTTGTTCCACCGAAGTGCTTCAAACGCAGGTTGATCGTGAATGTCTGAACGAAGGTACAGAAAGTCGAGGATGGCCTTTTCGGGTTTGGCCATACGAATCGCGGGGCCTTGCGACTGGGGAATAAGTTGATACCCGAGGAAGAGCCGGGGTTGCAGACTGCGGTATTGAAATTCCCCTAACGGTGTGGAAACACGGTACGTTTTGGGGGTAGCGACCGATTGAATCAGGACCACGGCTTCGGGGATGATTCCGTGGTACGATAGGGCTGTTTCCAAAGAAATATAGGAAGGCTCGTACAAGAGGTTTGCCATCTGGAACAAGGTCAGTTCCGTTATTTTTCGTTCAGCCAAGGCGTAGTGACCGTTTCGTAAACGGATCAAATACCCCTTGCGCTGCCAATAAACGAGGTTTTTGGGATCAAAATCTCCAAAGGTCCTGCGGATGTTGGGCCATGTGATGACCGAATAGTCCTGAAATGCCTCTCGGAATGCTTGATACACGTTTTGTTTCTATTTACGCCTAAAAATAGGAATAAATAGAAATAAAATCAAAATTTCCCCACCTTAATTCCTTTACCCAACCAACCCGGCCAAGGCGCTTTCGATGGAGAGCAAGGGTTCCAGGGCGGCGTGGATTTGGGCAATGGGGATGCGTTCTTGTTGCATGCTGTCGCGGTGCCTCAGGGTGACGCAGTGGTCCTCCAGGGATTGGTGGTCGATGGTCAAGCAAACGGGGGTGCCCAGGGCGTCCTGACGGCGGTAGCGCTTGCCGATGGAGTCTTTTTCGTCGTATTGGGTGAGGAAACGGAATCGAAGGCTGTTCTGGATTTGGCGGGCCAATTCGGGGAGCCCGTCCTTTTTGATCAAAGGCAGCAAGGCCACTTGGACCGGGGCGACGAAGGCAGGTAACCGTAACACAACCCGCTCGCTGCCGTCTTCGAGTTTTTCTTCGGTATAGGCCGCGGCCAGGGTGGCGAGGAAGAGGCGGTCCAGGCCGATGGAGGTTTCGATAACATAAGGCACATAGGAGGCCTCGGATTCGGTATCGAAATAGCGCAATTTGCGTCCCGAAAATTGCTCGTGCCGGGTCAGGTCAAAATCCGTGCGGGAATGAATGCCTTCCAATTCTTTGAAGCCAAAGGGGAATTGGTATTCGATATCGCAGGCGGCATTGGCATAATGGGCCAATTTCAGGTGGTCGTGGAAGCGGTATTTGTCCGCGCCCAGTCCCAGGGAATGATGCCAGGCCAGGCGCTTGGCTTTCCAGGTGGCGTACCATTCCAGTTCGCTGCCGGGGGCCACGAAGTATTGCATTTCCATTTGCTCGAACTCGCGCATCCGGAAGATGAATTGCCGGGCGACGATTTCGTTGCGAAAGGCTTTGCCGGTCTGGGCAATCCCAAAGGGGATTTTCATGCGGCCGCTTTTCTGCACATTGAGGAAGTTCACAAAAATGCCCTGAGCCGTTTCGGGCCGCAGGTACAGGGTTCCACCTTCGCCGGATACGGCGCCCATTTCGGTGGAGAACATCAGGTTAAACTGCCGAACATCGGTCCAGTTGCGGGTTCCGCTGATGGGGCAGACGATTTCCAAGTCCAGAATCAATTGCTGCAGGGCCTTGAAATCGGCGTTTTCGAGGGAGAGGCGTAGGCGCTCTTCGGTATCGTTGATCTTGGCCTGGATGCGGGCCACGTTGGGATTGGTGGCTTTGAATTGGGCTTCGTCAAAGCTCTCGCCCCATTTGGCGCGGCCTTTGTCCACCTCCTTTTGGATTTTGGCTTCCTGCTTGGCAATGGCCTCTTCGACCAGCACATCGGCGCGGTAGCGTTTCTTGGAATCTTTGTTATCAATCAAGGGGTCGTTGAAGGCGTCCACGTGGCCGGAGGCTTTCCAAACGGTGGGGTGCATAAAAATCGCGGAGTCCAGGCCGACAATGTTATCGTGGACTTGGACCATGGCCCGCCACCAGTATTCGCGCAGTCGGTTCTTGAGGATGACCCCGTTCTGCCCATAATCGTAAACCGCCGACAAGCCGTCGTAGATTTCACTGGACTGAAAGACAAAGCCGTATTCTTTGGCGTGGCCAATGAGGTTTTTGAATTGTTCTTCGGGGGTCATATGGTGGTGGGTTACGGGGCAATGCGGCCGTACATGCGGGGGAAAGGAATGGTTTCGCGGACGTGGGGCAATTTGCAAACCCAGGCGACCAGGCGTTCGAGGCCCAG
>RFMW01000053.1 GCA_009927485.1 Sphingobacteriia bacterium | reverse complement strand
GGCGATGATCCACCAACGCATCTTGTGTTGGCGCCAACGATGCATCACCGTCTCCAGGGTGAATCCTGCGGTAAGGACCAAAAGGCCCGCGATCAGATAATCAAAGCCAGACCAGTTTACCTCGCTGGGCTGCAGGCGTTCAGCTATGGCGACCGCCAAGAGCAGTAGGGCCGTAACGGCCAGGGTGCGGTAGGGAATTTTCAAAACAAACCGTTGATTTGACCCTGAGGGTCGATGTGGATATGGTTGGCGGCAGGGACTTTGGGGAGACCGGGCATGCGCATCATTTCACCGGCGATCGGAACAACAAAGCCGGCCCCGGCGCTGATTTGGACTTCTTGGATTCGGAAAGGAAAACCGCTGGGGGCGCCGAGGAGCTCCGGGTTGTCCGAAAAGGACTTTTGGGTTTTGGCCATGCAGACCAGGAGGTTTCGACCCAGGGACGCTTCGAAGTAGGCCAATTGGTCGGCGGCTTTGGGGCTCAACAGGACCTCCGAGGCGCCATAAAAGCGGGTGGCCAGGATGTGGATTTTGTCGGCCAGGGGCGCATCCGCTTCGTAGAGAAAACGGGGCGGGGGTGGTGGGCCCTGGAGGCGGTGCATGACGGCATGGGCCAGGGCTTCGGCTCCTTGGCCTCCCAGGGCCCAGGCGTCGCAGACGACGGCGTCCACGCCCCACCCCCGGCAATGCTCTTGGACGATGCGGATCTCCTCGTCGGTATCCGTGCCAAAGCGGTTCAGCGCCACCACGGGCACCAAGCCAAAAAGACCGGCATTGGCGACGTGTTTTTGCAAATTGGACAAACCCTTCACCAAGGCTTCGGTGTTGGGCTCGGTCAATTGCTTGAGCGATTGACCACCGTGGTAGCGGATGGCCCGCAGCGTCGCCACCAAGACCAAGGCATCGGGGAACAAACCCCCGTTACGGGCTTTGATATCAATGAATTTTTCGCCACCCAAATCAAAACCAAAACCCGCTTCGGTCACCGTAACATCGCTGTGATTGAGGGCCGTATAGGTTGCTAACAACGAATTGGTCCCCTGCGCAATGTTCGCAAAGGGCCCCCCGTGCATCAAGACCGGGTTGCCTTCCAGGCTTTGGACCAGGTTGGGCTTGAGGGCATCGCGCAGCAAAGCCGCCAAGGCCCCGGTACCTCCCAAATCCCCGGCCAAAACCGGCCCATCCGCACCTTTTCCTAACAATATACGATCCAAGCGGGCTTGGAGGTCGGCTGCATCCTTTGAAAGACAAAGAATGGCCATCAATTCCGAGGCCGCGGTAATATCAAAACCACTTTCGCGGGGCACCCCGTTGGCCTTGCCCCCCAAACCCAGGGTTATCTGCCGCAGCGAGCGATCGTTGAGGTCCATGACCCGACGAAACAACACCGAACGAGCATCCAGGCGACCGGGGGCCGTCCCAAAATGCAAGGCATTGTCCAAGAGAGCCGCCAACAAATTATGAGCCCGCTCCACCGCATAGATATCCCCCGTGAAATGCAAATTGATGTCCTCCATCGGAGCCGCTTGGGCCCGGCCTCCCCCGGTCGCCCCCCCTTTGATCCCAAAAACAGGACCCAGCGATGGCTCCCTCAGGGCCGCCGCCGCCCGCACCCCGATCCGGTTCAAACCATCCAGCAAACCCAGGGTGCAGGTTGTTTTGCCTTCCCCCGCCGGGGTTGGACTCATGGCCGACACCAGGACCAAACGCCCACGCGATGGATCAACACGCGATGGGGCCCCACCCGCCTTGGTGTATTCCAAAGGGATTTTGGCTTTGAATTTTCCGTAATGCTCCAGGGCCTCCGGTGGAATCCCCAGACGTTCTGCGATCCGATCTACATGGAGCAGTTTCGTCTGACGGGCGATCTCTTGGTCAGTCATCATGCAATGCAGGTGATCAGGAAAGGCTGCGAACCAGCAGCAAAACCAAGCCTGCCAAAAGCGCCGAAATAGGTATGGTCAAAACCCAGGCCCAGAGCAACTGTATGGTCACCCCCCAGCGGACGGCCGAAAGCCTTTTGGTGGCGCCTACCCCGATGATCGAACCCGTAATGGTATGCGTTGTGCTCACCGGAATTCCCATTTGTTCGGTCATGAACAAGGTCAAGGCCCCGGAGGTCTCGGCACAAACCCCTTCCAACGGCGTCACCTTGGTGATCTTGGTGCCCATGGTCTTGATGATTTTCCAACCACCGCTCAAGGTCCCCAGGCCAATCGCTGT
>RFMW01000120.1 GCA_009927485.1 Sphingobacteriia bacterium | reverse complement strand
TCCATTGTTCTGGATTTGATGATCCACGATATCGATCTGGTTCTGGCCATGGTCAAATCAGAGATCCGGGACATCCGTGCAAGCGGTGTTTCCATTGTCTCAGCCACCCCGGATATTGCCAATGCTCGCATTGAGTTTCATAACGGTACGGTGGCAAATCTTACGGCCAGCCGAATTTCCATGAAAAGCATGCGCAAAATGCGCTTGTTCCAAAGCAACGCCTACTTGTCCTTGGATTTCTTGGACAAGGAGCTCGAAATCATCGAACTCGAAGACCAGCCGGTCAACTCCAAAGCCTGGCAAGAAATTCAACTTGGTCCGGATAAGCCCTCCAGGTACATTGCCTTCGAAAGACCTCAATTGGAGCCCACCAATGCTATTCGGGATGAGCTGGATGCCTTTGGTCATTGCATCCAATACAACCTCAACGAGGCTGTTAGCATCGAAGAAGGTTACGAAGCCCTCAAGGTAGCCTATCAAATACTGGATCGAATTCAAAGCCCTTGAGCGGAATGTCCAAAGATTTAAGGATTAACCCAAGGGGGAGAACCAGGATCGACCCAAGGGGGAGAACCATCAAAGGGCCTGCCATGACGCTTTGGATCCTCTGCCCCTTGATGGCCTTCGGGTTGGCGGGTTGCGGTTGGTACAAGCCGGACGAAGGTGTTCCTTCGTACCTGTACGTTGACAGCATGATTCTGGAATCTAGTCCGGAGACCCAGGGCACCTTGTCGGCCAACATCAAAGACGTTTGGGTTTTCATTGACGGGGATTTGCAAGGTGCCTTTCCGTTGCCTGCACGCATTCCACTCCTGAAGGAAGGTCCTGTGAATCTCCAGCTTAGTGCAGGGGTTTTCCTGAACGGTATTTCAGCAACGCGGGCCATTTATCCCTTCTACAACCGATGGGATACGTTGCGCACCCTCGCAAGGGGACTCACCGATACACTGCGCCCTCGGTTAACTTACCGAAACACCGTCCGTTATCTCTGGCTGGAGAACTTTGATAACCTTGGATTTGGTATGCGTGCCCGGCTTGGTTCGGATACCGTGCTTTTGCGTGATTCCAATTCGGACTCGGTCATGGAGGGCACATCCTGCCTGCGCATGGCGGTGGATCAAAGAGCGCCGTACCTCATTGCGGAAAGCATCGATCAAATTGCCTTAACCCCCGGGAAACCATGTTTCCTCGAAATTAATTATCGTAACAACATCCCGTTGCAGGTTGGTCTTCAAAGCCAAGTGGGCTCCGATATCAGCGATCCCTTGTGGATTGTGGAACTGGCCCCTTCCACAGGGTGGAACAAGCAATACATCAATTTTACCCCTTACCTGGGAATGGTGGGAGGAGCCCGTTATCGCCTCATGTTAAGGCCTTTCCTTGCAAGTTCAACACAAGGAACCGGCGTCGTGCGGGTGGATAACCTCAAATGGTTGCAATGAAAAGGCGGCATACGGACCTGACAGTGTTGGTTGCGGGGGATTGGGTGGCCGCAGCAATGGCATGGGCCTTGTTTTTCTATTACCGAAAAATATATGTGGTCAAGGATTGGTTTGGAGATCTCCATTACACCGACTTGGACATGCAATTGTTCACGGGATTGCTGACCTTGCCCTGGGTTTGGGTGTTGTTATACGCCCTGTCCGGTTCCTATCAAGATATTTACCGAAAATCCAGGCTTAACGAGACGGGTCGCCTCTTGTTCTCGGTGATGGTGGGCGGTGTTATTTTGTTTTTTGCGGTCATTTTGGATGATTATGTTCGGGATTACCGGTTTTATTTACGCAGCCTCTTGGTGTGGACGTTGTTGCATACCGCAATCACCTGGTTGATTCGAATGATTTTGCTAAGCAGGATTTCATCGCGGATGAAAGCGGGTTTGATTCGCTTTCAAACCTTGTTGGTAGGGGCTGGAGCCGAGGCCATTCGAATTTATAAGGAGATGAATGCCCCTGGTCTTCCCCCGGCGAACGAGTTTGTAGGCTTTGTGTACCTCAACGGCCACAGGCCAGATCGATTGGAGGCCAAGAACTTACCTACTTTATCGAATCTGGGCGGCGTGGAATCCATTAGCGATATCGTTCAGCGATACGAAATCGAAGAAGTTATCTTGGCCGTCGAACCCGAGGATAGAGACAAATTACCGACGACCCTCCAGGGCTTACGTTCGGAGGGAGTGATCGTGAAGATGGTTCCCTCCATGTATGATTTGTTGTTAGGAAAAGTGAAAATGCAACAAATTCTCGGAGCCTTGCTGATAGAAGTTCGAACCGAAGTAATGCCTGCCTGGCAGCAATTGATCAAAGCTATCTTGGACAAATCCGTGGCGATGGTGGCCCTAATCATGTTGGCACCGCTCATGATATATTGCATGCTCAGAGTTCGTTTGGACTCGCCGGGACCGGTTTTGTACAGACAGCAAAGGGTGGGGCTCAAAGGGAAACCGTTCATGATTCTTAAATTCCGTTCCATGACCGAACGTGCAGAGTTTGACGGTCCTCAGCTTTCATCGCTGAACGATCCCCGGATTACCCCATGGGGTAAGGTCATGCGCAAATGGCGCTTGGATGAATTGCCTCAATTCTGGAATGTGCTCATCGGCGATATGTCCCTGGTAGGTCCCAGGCCGGAGCGCAAATACTATATTGACCAAATTGTTCGCAGGGCCCCTCATTATCGTCATCTTTTGAGAATTCGGCCGGGGTTGACCTCTTGGGGGCAAGTCCGTTACGGTTATGCCGAAAATGTGGAGCAGATGATCGAAAGGCTGCAATACGATATCCTTTATGTAGAGAATCGATCCCTGCTGGTGGATTTCAAGATTCTTATATATACGTTTTTAATTATCCTCAAGGGAGAAGGAAAATAAACGGCATTGCGATGGCTCTTTTTAATTTTGGCCCCATGGTCCCTGTTCGATTCCCAAGGAGTGTCCCTATAAGGTCTGCGATTTCGTGCCAAGCCTTGTGGGTTGTACTGGTTGGAGTTTGGCTTGGTCTTGTGCAGCCGGCAGAGGCCACTCGCATTTTGATTCCGATGGATCAAGGACAGAAGGACCACCTCAAATCGTACGGAGTCGCCTATTGGGCCATCAGCAAGGGTATAGAGTCCCAGTGGCTCTTGAACTACAGGGGTGGGAGTTTCGCAATGGCTCACCAAATGGGCTTGGAGGCGGAATGCAGATTGCGGGGAATTAGTTACGAGGTGATTGCCGAGAACACCTATGCGGGGATACTTGCAGAAATTCAAGACCCGGCGGTCAATATGGAATTGGTTAAATTGGAGAAGGCCCCCCGCATTGCGGTGTACACCCCGCCTACCAAACAGCCTTGGGATGATGCCGTGACCATGGCTTTGACGTATGCTGAGATACCTTACGACAAGGTTTACGATCCGGAGGTTCTTGATGGCAAATTGCCGATGTACGATTGGCTGCATCTTCACCATGAAGACTTCACCGGTCAATTTGGGCGATTCTATTTTGCGTACCGAAACGCGGCATGGTACCAGGCCGAAGTTGCAGAGGCCGAACGAACCGCCTTGAGCAGAGGGTTCACCAAGGTGTCCCAATTGAAGTCCGCGGTTGCTCAGCGAATTCGAGAATTTGTAGCCGGGGGAGGCTTTTTGTTTGCCATGTGTTCGGCAACGGATTCCTACGATATCGCTCTTTCGGCCATAGGGTTGGACATCTGCGAGTCCATGTACGATGGAGATCCCGCAGCCCCTTCGGCCTCATCCCGCCTGGATTATGATCAATGTTTGGCATTCAAGGATTTTACCTTAACCCCCAATCCTTTGGAGTATGAATTTTCGGATATCGATGTGACCAATACCAGAGGCCCCATGACCGAAAACGAAGATTTCTTTGCCCTCTTTGATTTTTCGGCCAAATGGGATGTGGTCCCCACCATGCTATGCCAAAACCATCAGCAGGTCATCAAGGGGTTCATGGGGCAAACCACCGCTTTCAATAAGGATTTGATCAAACCGGAGGTCCTCATCATGGGAGAAACCAAGAGCCTTCACGAGGCTCGGTACATTCACGGTAATTTCGGCAAAGGCACGTGGACCTTTTACGGGGGGCATGACCCGGAGGATTACCAACATCTGGTCGGTGAGCCTCCGACCGAATTGAGCATGCATCCCAATTCCCCGGGATACCGACTCATCCTTAACAATATTCTTTTTCCTGCTGCCAAGAAGAAGAAGCAGAAAACCTAAGCCTTGTCCCTTGAAGGCATTTCAATCCAGGAATTTCCAATCCAAACCGAAACGCAGTCTTCGGTCCCCCAACGGATAACCGGGGACCCATTGCCCAATTTGGGCAGGCCAACCCATGTTGGCATGTTCCCAGCGAACATAGAGCAAGGTTTTCTGCACCCTGATCCCTGCAAGGAGGTCAACCCATGGATAATTCCCGCTCACAGTACTCACCGGGTTACCTTCCCCTCTTGGCATCGCCAATGTCCACATGCCCAATTCGGGACGGTAATGCGGCGCCACAAAGGGGGTTTGGTAACGAAGGGCAAGGCCCGCCAACCATGTCCATCCTGCCATCGTACGTCGCTGAACATATAGCCAATCATCACAAGCCCAAAGCGGCAACGGAACCCAGGTGGGATTGTTGGACCATTGCCACAAATGATGGTAATTCCACGCCCATTGGATTCGCCCCAAGGAGCCGGTCTGCATCCTGCCCTTGGCACGCAGGCCCAGGTAGGCGACGGCCTCTCGGTTATTGGACATCAGGAGGCTGCGTATCCCGGAGCCGCCTTGCAAGGATATGCTGTCTGTTGTTACAATACCCAGACCCATTAAGTTACGCATCAAACCCACCCGAAGGGTCCAATGCCCCCAAGCCTGGCCCGGTTGTCCCCCTTCGGAGGTGAGCATAATTCCTTGTGCAGCTTGCAATTCCGGTAAGTTCCAGGCCGTAGAATTGGTGATCATCCATCGTTGGGCATAGGTTGGTGGATCCACAAAGGCTTCCAAGGTGACGCTGTCCAGCCACGCAGTCGATGCACTCGCTTGCCAGCCTATTTTCAATGCGCTCATCAGCGGCAAATAACTATGGTAGAGACCCTGACGCCAATCCACCCACAGGCCTTGACGTTGAAACTCCCAGCGACCATAGGCCAGCCATCCGAAATCGGAACGAAGGGCGTTGCTTGGTTCAAGATTCGCCGTCGGGTGTGTTGTTCCACTGTAATAACTCAGATGCGATAGCTCCAATCCGTATTGCAACAAATGCCCCGAGGAGAATTGGTGCTCCATCCCCAATCGATGGGTCCAGGTGGATTGCCTAAGGCTGTCCTTGGCGGAGCTGCTATCCTTGAGGCCGGTCGCGCTTGGATAAAAAGCCAAATTGTTGGCGATAGCCTCATCGGCAAATTTCCAGCGTTGCGTTTCCTTGCGCAGATGATGCACCAAGCGCGGGGCTTGGGGTTGATGAGCCCGCCATGACCAGCGATTTTCGAGACTCCAGCAGTCCTCTTGGTGCTTGGAATTCGCATTGCGGAGTTGAATGTTCAAATTCAATGGATTGTAACCGGAAGCGGAGGGAAGACCGGGGGAAGGCACCCCTCCATTTTCGTTGAGTTCCGCCGACAAAACCTGGTAGGTAGCCGTCATGAAATGTCGGCCTGGTCGCAGGCTACCGACAAGGTACAGATCGGTGTTTCGGAAATTGGATCCTGATCGTTGAAGGAATCCGTCGTGGGTAATGCTCCGAAATTGTATGCCGGCGCTGAGGGTAGGCCCAATCTGCTGGTGATGGTTCAGTTGAAGGATTTGTAAATTGTTACCTCCCGCTTGAAACTCAACACGGGTCAGCGGAATTTTTGGAAAATAGTAAGCTTGACGTGGACGCATGGAGCCACTGAAAATTCCGTGATGGTTCAGGGTGGAAAGCCGGTTCATTGGATTCCACCATAAGGCATAGGCGGGATAACCTACCCCACCGGTATTGATTTCTTGGCCCCCGTTGGCGAGGCTTGGTTGCACCATTTTGGCAAAAATCGCGGATGTATCGCGATCCAAGGTGTCGCGATCACGGTTCCACTTCTTGTATAGGCTGCTGTCCATCATCAAGCCCGTCAACTCTTGGGCGGACCAAGTTATTCGCGGAGTAGATGCGGTGGCTGATAAGGATTGGGCTGAGGAATCGGATAGCTCCAAGAGGGTAACCCCTGCCATGAGCCAAGCCCTAAGGACAACGAATCTGCTGATAATCAGTATCTTTCTCGGCATTTCTCCGCAAAATTGTTCAAATGCACCTGCAGTTGTTTGCGATCGCGCTCCTGGAAATCAATTTCGATGGGTATATAGGCCAAAGGCATCCGGTTCTGTACAAAAAACATGGGATTCGAGGCCAGTTTCACAAAATCTTTCTCGGTGGTCAAAATTGCCTTGATGGGGCTATGCAAATTGGCAAACGCGATTTGGATTTCGGTCAAAACCTCTTGGCTATAGTCCACATGATCAGGGTAGGCGAGATGTTTATAAATCAACCCGGTGTTGTTCAGGTGTTCGCATAACAAATCCGTGTTCGCAATGCCTGTAACCAACAAATAATGGCCCTCCGGTTTTAGCAAGTCTTGCTCAAAGGGTTCCATGAAAATGGGGTCCAAATGGATCAAGGAGGAGTAGAGAATACGTTCTGCAGGGAAATCCGCGATACGCCCCCCGTAATATTTTCGGTCGTAGAGCCGAATCGAAGGAGGGCATTTGGTGAAAATGATCAAATCGGCTCGACGGTAGGCGCTTTGGTATTCGCGCAATCCCCCCAGGGGCAGCAAGGCATCGTCAAAGAAAGGTTTACCATAATCGCTCAACACAATATTCCAATGGGGCCGTACCCTGCGGTGTTGAAACCCGTCATCCATGATCACCGCCTTGATTTCCGGATGGACAGCCTGCAATTGTTCGATCCCCTTCAAACGATCCTCGCAGACCGCCAAGGGGATGAAGGGCAATTTGGCGTGCAGCATATGGGCTTCATCGCCCAATATGTCCGGGCCGTCGGTGGGACTCGCCAAATGAAAACCGCGGCTTTGCCTTCCGTATCCCCTGGACAGGATGGCGACAGGACCAAGGACCTCATAGAGATAAGCCGCAACGAGTTCGGTATGCGGGGTTTTGCCCGAGCCTCCTGCATTGATATTTCCGATACAAACCAAGGGGAGGTCCGGGACATGGGATTTCAGCCAACCCCGATCATAGGCCAGGTTTCTCAAAAAAGTAACGAGCCCGTACACCTGGGATAAGGGCCATAAGAAGGGCCTGAGCCAGGCTTGATCCGGAATGCGAGTTAGAGTTGGTAATTTCAAGGGGTGGTTTCAGCCGAAACGATTTCTGTTCGCAAAAGTAAGGGGTTGGTTTATTTTTGATTCTTTGGCCTGAGGGACTTTATACGGGGTTCGCTCGGGGTTCACAGGAAATCCAATTCTAACGTTCAACGTTTTAACGCTCAACGATGCAAATTGCCGACGCCGTTCAAATTCTTGATCGCGCCTTCCCGATAGGAATGCAGCAAGCCTACGATGCATGCGGTTTTCAATGCGGCCGTACGAGCCGAGAACTTCAAGGGATCTTGGTGGGCCTGGATGTGAACGAGGCCATGATTGATGAGGCCGTACAAAGCGGCTGCAACTTGTTGGTGACCCATCATCCCTTGCTTTTTCATCCACTGCGCAGGTTGGGGGAGGGAACGCGTGTGGAGCGTTTGGTTCACCTGTTGCTGGAAAAAGGTCTTTGTGCCTATGCGGCCCATACCAATTTGGATGCCATGCCCAACGGGGTGAACGGGGTTGTGGCCGATACCTGGGGTTTGGTGAATCGGCAAGCTTTGGAACCCTTGAAGGCGCCATTGAGGCAATTGGTCGTCTATGTACCGGTAGCGCATGCCGAATCCGTTCGCACTGCCCTTTTTGAGGCTGGAGCAGGGGTCTTGGGGAATTACGGGGAAGCCAGTTTTGGAGTGCAAGGCACGGGTACCTTCATGCCGTTGGAGGGGGCTAACCCTGTTTTGGGCTCGTTGAATCAAAGAGAAACGGTGGAAGAAATTCGTATGGAGGTGGTTTTGGAGTCCTGGAAAGTGCCAAGAGTGGTGGAAGCCATGAAGCGGGCTCATCCGTACGAAGAAGTAGCCTATCAACTAATTTCCTTGGAGCAATCGGCGCCTTCGTATGGATTAGGATTGGTAGGGGATCTGCCCCGGACCATGCAGACCTGGGATTTTCTGGCTCTTGTAGCCAAGACCTTAGGTTGCCCGCTGCGCCACTCCAATCTAGTTGCACACTCAACAATATCCCTTCAAGGCATAACTCGAATTGCGTATTGCGGGGGCGCTGGCGCTGATTTGTGGCCCAAAGCCAAAGCAGCAGGGGCCCAGGCGTTCATTACCTCCGAAATCAAGCACCATCATTTCTTGGATGCCGGGGGTGAATTGCTCCTGATTGAGGCCGGCCATGCCGAAACAGAAATTCCTGCCATCGAACGGATTCAGGCCATAATTCAACCCTTTTTCAGTACCTTTGCGGTCCTTCAAACCAAGAGTTTGCAGAACCCAGCTCAATATTTCTCTTTACGAAACGAAAATTATGGATCATAGTGTCGAAACCAAACTAGTCAATCTGTTCAAGCTTCAGAACATTGAGTCCGAAATCGATCGCCTTCGGACCTACCGGGGGGAACTGCCTATGGAAGTGCAAGATTTAGAGGACGAGGTCGCCGGAATGGAGACCAGGTTGGAACGTCAAAACGAAGAAATTGGGCAAATCAAGCGATTAATTGCCGAGAAAGAGGCTGGCCTCAAAGAAGCCCAACAGCACAAGGCTCGCTTTGAAACCCAAATCATGGGCGTCAAGAACAGCCGTGAATTTGATGCACTGAGCAAGGAAATCGAGATTCAATCCCTCGAAATACAGATTGCCGAGAAAAAAATCAAAGAATTCAAGCATCAACTGGATGCCCGTGCCTTGGATTTGCAGAATTTGACCGAACAGCTGGACGGCCGAAGAAATGATTTGGAACTCAAGCGAACAGAATTGGGTAGCATCATTGCCGAAACCGAAGAAGAAGAAAAGAACCTCCACAAAGAGGTGGAAAAAGCAACCAAGAAAATTGAAACGAGGTTGCTTTCGGCTTACCAACGTATTCGTGGAAATGCCCGGAACGGCTTGGCCGTGGTGAGCGTTCAAAGGGACGCTTGCGGTGGTTGTTTCAATCACATTCCGCCTCAACGTCAGATGGATATCCGCCTCCGCAAAAAGATCACCGTGTGCGAGCACTGCGGTCGTATTCTCGTGGATGCGGATATGGAAGCCTTGGTGGCCTCCTAAGTCAACACCAATATCCCAATCGGTTCAAGCCCCTCAAATACCCGACGACCATGAGGGCTGTCGGCGAGCTCTTCGGTCAGGTCTTGCCCAGCCCAATGCTCGTAATGTTTGCCGTTCTTCCAGAGGCGGCTCCCGGTGACATCGAAGATTTTCCCCTCCCAGGCAATCCAGATTTCAGAGCGGTCTTGTCCGTTTCGCAGGGCCAATTCGGAACGTGTGTAGGTGGGCAATGTCAACGAAGAATCCATGCTTTAAATTTCGGGCTCAAGACCTTGTGTCCTTTCTTTGTTGAGCATCTTTAATTCCGAAATTGTACATTTTCGTTCCTAACGTATTGCCATGAGTCAATTAGCTGGATCCACCTTCGGGCAATCGCCCCTCATCGTTTCGGTAAATGGACTGCGTCCAACCTGGGGCAAGGATTGCTTCATCGCCCCAAACGCAACCCTTACCGGGGATGTCACCTTGGGGGATGAATGCACTGTTTGGTTTCAAGCTGTGATTCGCGGGGATGTTCACTCCATAAGGATCGGTGACCGCACCAATATCCAAGACGGTGCGGTGATTCATTGCACCTACCGCAAAGCTGCCACCCAAATAGGCTCCGGGGTCAGTATCGGCCACCGTGCCATTGTGCACGGTTGCACCATCGAAGATGATGTATTGATCGGCATGGGTGCCATTGTGATGGATCATGCCGTGGTGGAAAAGGGATGCATCGTGGCTGCTGGGGCTGTTGTTCTTGAGAATTTTCGTTGCGAATCCGGTTATATCTATGCAGGAATTCCTGCCAAGGCGGTCAAAAAGGTAAGTCCGGACCAATTGTTGTCCATGCAACAAACGGCCTTGCGTTACGTGGAATATTCCCGGTGGATGGAAAGGTAGAGGGGGAACCCAAACACCATGGGCATTAAATCGGCTTAAATTCGGCATGCCCGATTCCGTGGGCCTTCTTTCTTTTGTATTTTGAGCCTTTAATAAAATTGCTTATGATGTCGAATTTTAAGGGCTGGTTGATTTCGGCGATGCTGCTGATGCTTACATGGTTCGTGGGACCCGATGTCCAAGCCTCTCACCTTCTCGGTGGTGAAATTTCCTACAAATGTTTGGGGGGCGGTCAATTTGAATTCACGATCAAAGTTTACCGGGACTGCGCGGGTATTCCATGGTCACAAACAGCCTTGGCTTTGCAGGGGCCTCACGGTACGACCAATTTACCAATTTTGCCAGGTTCTCCCGAAGATATCTCTCCCCGGTGTCCGGGGAACAATTACCTAAGTTGCAACCCCCCTGCCAATGCCTCCAATCAGAACCAAGGCTCGGTCGCCCGGTATATTTTCAGAGGGACAGTGGACCTATCCGCCCTTGGCCCCGCACCTCCTGCCGGATATACCTTCCATACCACCCAATCCGGCAACGGGATACCGTGTTGCAGACCAGAAATCAACAACAGCACCGCGTCCAACGGTAGCCAGACCTTGGTGGTCAAAATGTTTCCATACCGCGATCCAATAACCAATGTTACGCTTACCCCTGCTCAGCTTTGCGACAAATCTCCTGAATTCGCGACGGACCCTACTGCGTTTTCGACCCTCAATCCGATCGATACCATTTATTTACAGTCACTGGCCTTTGATGCAGACCTTGACAGCACCTCATTCGGTATCGATTTTCCATTGGGTACCTCACCAACCGCACCCTATTCCTATAACAACGGGTACTCTCAAGGCAATCCCTTGCCTGGTTTGCTCGGACCACCTTTGGTGAGTGCCGTAAATTTCCCGATTAATTTGACTACCGGTGAAATTGTGTACAAGCCTACAACACAAGGCACGTTCGTCACCATTATCAAAGTATCGGCGTTCCGCTGCGGACAGAAGATCGCCGAGGTTTACAGAGACTTCAGCCTAAAGATTCTGCCCAATCCCCCGGTTTCTCCCCCGGTTTTTAACCCAAG
Source organism: Sphingobacteriia bacterium (assembly GCA_009927485.1). Classification (GTDB taxonomy): domain Bacteria; phylum Bacteroidota; class Bacteroidia; order UBA7662; family UBA7662; genus SYHX01. The sequence goes on along the minus strand of RFMW01000120.1, from coordinate 30,353 downwards.
CGGTCCTTTGGGGGGTATTTTCAGTCAACGACCTCCGATTATCGAATCACCGTTTCCTGCCATTGGCGGGATTCCCACATTCGAGGGAACATTCTATGCGGGGGATACCATCGAGAGCTTCATCAACGTAGCCGATCCTTTTCCTTCACTCTCCGGAAACCCAAACAACCCGGCCACATGGGTGCCGCTCCAACAGACGGTCAATGTCTTTGTTCGAGGGAGTCAGCTGGCAACCAATTTCCCTGCCCTCAACAACTGTGCCCAGCCACCCTGTGCACGGTTGCAGCGTATAACCGACAATTCGTTGCCGCCCAACCCGCCAGCCTTTGCCATCAATACCATCAATTACGGGAACGGCACACCGGCGGGGAATGGTTTCTCAGGGCTTGTGCAAAGCGGTGTAAAACTCGTTTGGGCAACGGATTGCTCGAATCTGCCCAAGAGTCTTGGGGTTTGCGGGGTTCAGAATTCGAGTAACAAATTTCAGATCAACGCATTTGACGACAATTGCCCGATCGAAGGTCGAGACTCCAGGGTGTATACCTACAAGCTCATGAATGTGCGCGAATTGGGTACCGTTAAACTGCGTGGTGTTTCCGTGGCTCCTACCAATGACTCGGTGACCATCTATTGGGATAATCCATTGGGTGGTCCTCCTTCCGGATCGAACCCTGGGGCGTTAATTGATACGGTGACCATCGACCCATTGGATATCCTGAACTATGGCACGCAGACATCAGCCTATCAACGGGCCAAGTCTGTCGCAAGGCGCAAATATTCTTTCAAGGCCTACCGATTGTACCGTAGAGCCTTGGACCGATACACCGGGGCCTTGGCCGGAAATTGGGAGAAAGTTGATTCCTTGTTGGTGGTGGATTCCAGCAAAATTGTGGATGCTACCCCCAGTCTCAACCTCACCGACTTCGACTACATGTACCGGGTTGGGGTCGTTTCTCGTTGTGATTCGGTCGAATATATTTCCGACAGCCTCAAGACGATCCGGGGTGAGGTTGCTTATAACATCTTCTCGGTACAAAGCACCTTCAATTGGGATTCCATGCGGACCAGAAATCCGTACATACCGGCCAATTGTTTGCCGCGGTATTACATCCAAAAGCAATCCACGTTCACGGCCCCCGGGGTTTGGTTGAATGTGGACACCTTCGAGGCTACAGGGAATTTGCCGTATGTGTACCGCGAGACCACCAACATTCCTTGCCAGGACACGATTTTGTTCAGGGCAGGGTTACCGGATGTCAACGGAACAGTTTACTGGAGCACAACCCCCAATTTAGCCTTGAGGCAACAAAACCCGATTCAACCGGTTCGCCTCCAAAGGATATCGGTAGATACCTTGCCGAACGGCATGGGACAATACGGGATTAACATGAATTGGGCATCGGGCCCATCGCGGGCGCTTGGTGGATACAATATCTATCACGTGGTCGATTCCAGTTCTTCCTTTGCGGATTCCATTGCTCAGCATTGGGGATACGACAGTACATCGTTTCTTTTGTACGATCCGGCCTGCGATCCTTATGCGGGGCCTGTATGGTTGACCGTTGCGGGGGAGGATTCTTGCAGGCTTACCTTGGGTTCATATGATACCTCCAACTATCATAACACGATGTACAATTACACAGAATACGTGTACTGCAGCCTCGAAAGGGGAATGCATGTGCTATGGAATCACTATTACCGTTGGTACCCCGAACTGTTGAAATACCGGGTGTATCGGTCAGAACCGGCGGCAGCCTCGGGGTATGTTTTGATTGACTCCATTTCCCCGGCCCCTTACGACAGCCTGAATCGGTACATTGATCGTTCCGATCTTCCCAACGGAAACACATATTGTTATCGAATCGAGGCGGTTCACGCCTCCGGTTTGACTTCCCTTTCCAACGCCGGCTGTGATACGGTAGATAATCCTCCCGTTCGTTATAATCACATACGTCGAATCTCGGTGGATACGACTACGGGGTATTTGCATTTGAAATATATTTTTAATCCAATCGAAATTGCAGAGTATTTTCTGCTACAAAGGCGTATTGCTGATCGGGATTTTGCAACAATTGATACCTTCTGGGTAGCCGATTTGGATTTGAGTTCCGGAGTACCCACCATCAATTATGTAGATTCCTCCGCAAGGCCTGATCGAGAATCTTATCAATACCGCATGGTGGTGCAAGATGTATGCGGTATCAGTATCGATACTTCGGGGACTTTTTCTAATTTGTTCTTGACAGGCGAAGTTGAACCCAAAATTTACCCAAAATCAGGGACCTTCCTGAAATGGCAGGTAGAACATTCTTGGCCTGAGGGTATTGAGGGTTTTGAGCTGCACAGAGATGATTCAGCAGTCAACAGAACCAGGGCTTTTATTCCAGTTGCGAATATTGTTAGTCCGGTGGTGAGGCAATGGGTGGATACTGTTCCTCAAGACCCAGCTGATGTTGCCTATCGGGCCCTTGCCAGATTTCAATATTATCTCAAGGCCGTGGAAACAGATCCCAACACCGAGGATTTTGAACAGGAGGAAATATACTCGAATATTTTTAGGATAGTGCATCCTCCTAGGCTCTTCTTACCTTCTGCATTTGTCCCAGGCTCAGGTTCCAATGCATTGTTCAAGCCTCTTGGATTTTTCTTGGATCCTAACAAGGAATTCAAACTTGAATTGTACAACCGTTGGGGTCAATTGCAGTTCGAGACCAATGATGTTTTTGGATCATGGGATGGAACCAACATGAATGGTGATCCATTGCCGCAGGATACGTATGTATATCGCGTGGTGTTCACAGGAAGGGATGAAAAAGTGTACAATTTGAATTCCTCTGTGATTCTCATACGCAAAGAGTAGTTTGATAACGACTTCAAATAGCATTATTTTCTTTTCAACCCAGGCAATGAGTTATTTTTTAAGGTTTAGAGTGCATGCTGCACTGTTATTGGTGTGGATCCTTTTGTTCGGCACACAGGCCTATGCCCAGGCTTTTCGTGGCGGCGACCTAACCTACCGTTGTCTAGGCGGGAGTGGGCAGTTTGAATTTACGGCCGGCGTTTATGTGACCTGCCCCGATACGGTTACTATTGGGGGCACCCTTAGGGTAAGGCCGTTTCGGGATTCATTGGTGCTTTACCAAACGTACCGAACCCCGTGGTCCGATACCATTATTTGGAAGGGTTGGTTGCGCTTCCAACCGGTAGAATGTTATAGCATTGCCGACTCATCTTTTCCCAGGATTACACCGATACCCGCAGGTAACTGCAACAGCCCTGGTTCGGTGATTAAGAATGTATGGCGTTTGGTCTTTAGAGGAGTGATTGATCTGGATCCTGTTGCGGTTCCTGCCAGCGGTTATACCTTTTTTGTGCCGCACGCTTCGGAGGCAAGGTCTGTGGTCGGCGGTATTCCTGGTGGACTTTTGTCAAGGGGTTTGTTTGCCGTTGATCCAGCGGATAATTTGAATACAGGAGCAGTAGGGCCTGTGGCACGATTGGCCGTCAAAATGTTTGGCTTTGCGGGTTTGCGCCCCCAGTTTATCTGCGATACCACCCCGGTTTTTTATAACGATCCGAACTCCATGTTTATTGCTAATCCCAATAATTTTGTATTGGATTCAGTGACCGTGGCAAATTTTGCGGTGGAGGGGAATTTCTATGATTCAGTGAGTTATCATTTAGGCGGACCCATTTACGATACAGCGGCACCCCGATCCTCGGCGTACGATGCAAGTGCTGCTTTCAATTCCTCGGCAAGCCCGTCAGGCCTTTTTAACCTCAACCCCTTGACCGGGGAGTTTAGCTTCAAGCCGTTGTTGCGATTTGGGGGACAAACTGCCTCGCGATACCATTGGGGAATTACCGTGCGCAGTTGGCGATGTAATTCGTTGTTATCCGAGGTTTACCGGGAATTTGTTACCGATGTAATCCAAAGACCCACAAGCGGCCGGATACCTCCTTTCTTGGAAAATCAAAAGCCTCCTTATTTTGCAAGCAACACTCGGTTTTTGCGTGAATATTATGTAGAGGATACGGTCAATCAAAATCTGTTGATCGGCGACGATGTTCCTTTTGGATTGCCCCCAGGCACTGATAATTATCTTTCGATTGGAATTAAGAGCCCCTTCATGACTTTGGCTACGGCATCGGGAACAGGAACGCCCAGCCCGGCGGTTTCCTCAACGACCGTGACAATACCCTTCCCTGCTGGAAGGACGGACCTGCCCTCCGATCAAATTGCGCCTAACGGCATGAGCATAGGTTACGGTTACAGCGCGATCAATTCAACCTCTTTGCGATTAGGCTGGGTTTCGCGTTGCGATACGGTCTTTCGAAACGCTTGCTACAACCACAGTCGCCTTATTCCCTTTCTGGTGACCGCCGCGGATGTCACTCCGCCGCTATTTGGTAAGCAGCCTAGGATTTTTAATATTCGAATGCGCAATTTGCCGCCACTGCCTGAGCCTGAATTTGTGGCTGTCTCGGTAGGCGATGAAAATGATCGGGTACGTTTGTATTTCAAATCGCGAATCGATACGGTCACGGTGGATCCGCTGGACAGTCTTAACAATATTTTGGACGGGCGAGGTCTTAATGCTGCACAACTCAAAGCCAAATCGGTCAACCGCCGTTTAAACTCCTTCAATTCGTACCAAGTTTATCGCAGTGAATTCCCAACGGGTCCTTGGGTTTCGGTCCCCAACGGGTCCATATACGATCCTTTTGCCAACACCTTTGAGGATAACGATCCTGCATTGCGGTTGAGGGACAGGGATTATTACTACAAGATCCTCACCCTCAGTGGTTGCCCTATCAATCTTCGTTTTAGTGAGAGTATCGTAATCAAAACCTTGGGTGGAAACTACACCAATGACAAGCCTAATCTTCGCGGCGTACTTGTTTGGGATACCATGGGGATTGCAAATCAACAATACCTGCTAGATACTACTCAAATACAAGAGCGCTGGCCAACGGCCTTTGCATGGGATTCGCTCAAGGTTGTCAGCGGAATTCCCAGAATAGATTCAACATTGCCCTTTTTGTACTGCAACGATTCGTTGAATTATCGGGTTGGTGTTTATGATAACGGCACGGGCTTTCCTGGAACAATTTATTGGAGTCGCTGGATCGGGGCTCGCTTTATTTTACCTGACCCTTTGAGGATCAAATATGTATCCGTCGATACAAGCGGAATCGGCGACACCGTGCAAGTGGCATGGTATCCGGAGGTGGACACCCTGCGGGATTTTGTGGAATTGAGGTTTTTCCCGGTAGTTCCCGGCTCCTTGCCATTGGCAACCGTGGCCAATCGGAATACAGGCACCTTGGAATTGGATTCAACGTTCAGAGGTTTCGTGGGCTTAAGCGCATCCGATCCTAATTTTCAAGCAATTATTTTGAACGCCCTCGATACTTGTTTGAATCCAAGCGAAAGATCAGGGGAACATCGGGTGGTGAATGTGGAGGCTGTGGCGGATCCTTGCCTCAGTAAGATTAATTTGTCTTGGAGGGAATATGAGGGTTGGAATGATCTTTTGCATTATTTGATTTACCGAAGGGAAGATCCAGCTGGACCTTGGCAACTGTTGGATACCGTAACCGGTGGTTCCTACGACGATATCGATACCTCCCTTGAATTAAGCAAAACCTATCGTTACCTGTTGGTTGCTCAAAATCAAAGAGGATTTGAGTCATTGTCCAATACCGATACTGCCCTTTACGATGTACCCAAACCTACATTTTCATACCTTGAATCGGCCTCTGTGGATACTGTTTCATTCGATAAAGTCCATATCCGATTCAATATCCCGCAAGAGGCCTCTATTGGACGTTTGGAGCTATATCGCAAAGAGGGGGCTCAGGGAAATTACAGGCTTATCGATACCTTATCGAACCCAACCGCTTCGAACGGGTCTGTAGGGCCTTATTGGTTGTATGCCTATACGGACAACTCCGCTAGGAGGCCGCAAGACGTGGTGTACACCTACAAGGTTCTTGTGTATGATGTGTGTTATTTGATTTCGGATACCTCCAATGAATTTTCCTGCTTACAGATTCGTGCAGGTTTGCCAGACAATTATACCAATGTTTTGTTATGGGATCGATTGGTGCATTACCTTAGTTACGACAGCCTTCCAAGGGAGCGTAATCGGGGTGGCATCGTGGACAGTTTCACCGTCTATCGGGATGTGGTGTTTACGGGGGGATTAGCCAATTACACGGCATTGCCGCTTCGTAAAACAGGTATTTTGCCTATTTGGAAGCCTTTGTATGAATACGGTGATCGGGTTGACAATTTGCCAACGGACGAAGGGTTGTTTGATTATTATGTGGTTGCCGTGGAGAAGGATAACCCTTGGGAATTCGTGGGACGCAGTGCTTCCAACAAAGTGCGCCTACGGCAGGAACCTAGGATCTTTGCCCCAACAGGAATTATGGGCGGCTCAGCGGGCTCTAATGGAGAATTCCGCCCGGCCTTTAATTACAACATTACCGACGATAGCAGTTATTTTCTCAAAATCGTGAGCCGTTGGGGGAAGGTGATCCTGGAGACCAAGGACCGAAACCTGGGTTGGAAAGGCTATGTTGGGGAAAACCAGGATGAGTCCGGGGAAAGAGCCCTTCAAGACACTTACATCTATCAAGTTCAGTTTAAAGGCGCTGACAACAATCTTTACAAACTCAAGGGGAATTTAACCTTGATCTGGAAGGATTGATGCCAGGGTATTCAATTCATCGTACCAGGCCTGTCCGTAACGCCTAATTAAGGCGTCTTTGACGAATTGATAGATGGGGATCTTTCCTCCGCCTTGGGGATGGCATGCTGAAGCGCATATGTCCCAACGGTGGTATTGCAAAGCCTCTCCTGCATTCAATTTTTGAACGCGAACAGGATAGAGGTGGCATGAAATCGGCTTCCGAAAATCCGATTGCCCTTGTTTCCAGGATTCTTCGATCCCGCATTTCCATAGACCGGAGCCGTCTTTAAAGGCAAAAACACAGGCTCGTCCTCCCAAGGTTTGGGTAACCGGCTCGCCATCAGGATCCCTTTCAAAGAAGCCCAGATTTCGTATTTGATCGACGGCCTTTTGGGGTAGGTATGGCAGTATTTGATCAAGGTTCCTTTGGAGAATACCCAGTTCCTCTTCTTCGAGTGGAGCGCCGAGATCGCCTTCCTCGCAACAAGCTCCTTTGCAATGGGCCAAGGAGCAGGCGAAGTGTTCGTCCAACAGGTCTTTGGATACGAGGACGCCTTGATGTTCAAAAATCATGGTATTCGTTTGAGGCAAAGTTCAGGAAGAAATCTCGGTTCAAAACGCTTCGTTGACTTCAAAATACACACCGACCTGTCCATCGATGGTCCGAGCGTAATCGATTCTCAACAAAGTACCGGCTGAAGGGTTGGGTAGGATTCGCAAACCACCGCCCAAAGATTGTCTGGGCAATCGTTCGACGACGGATTCCCAAGTGTTTCCGCTTTGGCCCGCACCCCAATAGAGGTTCCATCCCAGACGCTTGCCCCACATTCCTCGAAGCTCATTCTCAATAACCCACGCGCGGTGGCCCCTTGCGTAGCCTCTGAAATAGCCTCGTAACAAATTATCGCCTCCTAAAGCAGGCATTTCCCTGAAAGAGACCCCTTGGCCGGCACTGTGCAAAAAAACACGATGGGCCCAAACGACATCGTCCAAGGGCCCCTTGGGGTTAGCCCGGTTGCGTAGGGGTTGATATCGCCGTAGGTCGAGGTTCCATTGGTTGTAGGCAGGGTTAAGGTTGGACCATCGTGGGTGCATTCGGTAGGCAAACTCGTACCAATGTCCTTGCCTAGGGTTGATCAATTGTAGGCGGGTATCGTGAACCCAACGCGCTCCCAATCCGGCAGTGGCGTGACCCTCGTAGCCGGGGGGTCGTTCCCATTGCCGTGTCGTTGGATCTTCTTCCCAGGCCGTATGTTGCATGCTGTTGAAGCGCAGAACCGGTCCCATGAAATGGGAACTGTGGGCGATACGGGTGAGCAGGGTTGCATGAAGGTTGAGGGTTTCAAAGCGGTACGGTATGAAATGCTCGGGGCTAACTTCCGTTTGAAGGCCGTAATAACGATCAAAGAAATTGCGCCACCCCAAGTTCCATTGAAGAATGTGACGATCATTTCCGATCGAAAGCAGGCCCGATTGGGTCAAAATCCATTGTTTGCGTTGGGTATAGGCTCCGGCAACACTGATTTGCGATTTCCTTGCCAAAGGATCTTGGTTGAGTTGTGTTGCATAGAAGACCCCGCCACCGACCAAGATCCCTGTTTCGGGTGAGCGTCCAAATGCAGGTGATGGAAGCACTTTGGAATTGGCGAGGTTGGTTAGTTTTTCATACCAGCTGTTATTGTCTTGACGGACCGAATCTTGGCCGAATAGACGGGTATCCGAAGGGGTCGTCTGCCTTGGGAAATTAGCGGCGGTAGCTGCTACTCCATTCGCTATTCCATTTGGGATATCCGAAACGCCATAGACCGCTAAACTGAAAATAAAGGCGGAAAGGCGCATGTTAGTCCATGAATTTGGGGGGTTCCCAACGGTAGACGGTTTGGAATAATCCAGAATGGTGATCACTAATTGCCGCAAACGATGAAATGGCAGGTACCCAACGGCGATGCCTTGCCCCCCGTGAGCTCATAAGCCCAATCACTTATTCCGTTGTTATGCCCAATGATCAACAAGGGTCTATCGTTGCCGTCGGCGAGGAATTCGAGCTGGTACCGTGGAGATTCAGCCAGGTACAACCAGTCCGGATACCGAGGTAGATCTTCGGTGGCAACGTTGGGCATCCTTTGGGCCCAAGGCAAACTGTAGGCCAGGGTTTGCCGTGTACGGTATGCAGGACTGCACCAAATTCTTGGGCGGATACCCTCGGTAAATTCGAGGACATCAGGGATGGCCTCGGCCAAAGCGGAGCATTGCTTGATTCCTTTGGGACGCAGGGGCCTCTCGAAATCGGGGAGATCGCCTGTTGATGGAACGGCTTTGGCGTGTCGGAGCAAGATGATCACCATAGTTGGGGTGAAAGGTAGAATGCAAAACCTAACTTTGGGAATGCGCTTTGAGGATATACCGGGTCAACAAGGAGTCAAAGGTTTGTTGCAGGCAGGCTATGCCTCGGGCAAAATTGCCCACGCCTTGTTGCTTTCCGGCCCGGAGGGTTGCGGGAAGCTGCCCCTTGCCTTGGCCTATGCCTCGCTCCTTCTTTGTCATCAACCCATGGACAACGATGCTTGCGGTACCTGCCCCGCTTGCCTTAAGGTATCCAAATTGGTTCATCCGGATTTGCACTTTGTTTTTCCGGTGGTTAACCAAGGCGGGGATTCGGACAAAAACACAACCGATCATTGGATACAGGATTTCCGAAGGGCTTTTTTGGAACAACCCCATATGGAGCTCGAAGATTGGCGATTGGCGATGAATGCCGATCATCGTCAAGCCAATATTTCCAGGGCTGAGTGTTACCAACTTTTGTCCAAGCTTGGTCTCTCGGCTTTTGAGGGTCGGTACAAAGTAGCCATCTTATGGCTGGCGGAATTTCTTGGTGATGCAGGGAATTTATTGCTCAAAATTTTGGAAGAGCCACCTGATCAGACCGTATTCATTTTGGTCAGTGCGGAGCCTGAGCAAATTCTGACGACTATCCGTTCCCGGGTACGGTCGATTCGGGTTGGGCCTATGGACTCGGAGGCCATCCGCCTTGCTTTGATGGAAATGGATGTTCAGGAACAAAGAGCCGCCATGGCTGCTTTGGCATGCGAAGGGAATTTCCACAAAGCCATGAGCATGATGAACGAAGAGCCCTTTGAGAACAGCGTACGATGGACCGGTTTCATGCGGCTTGCGTATTCCGGTCAGCACGCGGAAGCCATCAAATGGGTGAACCAAAACAGTGAATTGGGTAGGGAGGCGTTGAAGTCCCTGCTCGATTACGGCTTGCAAGTTCTGAGGGAATGTTATTTATACCGCGAGATTCAACGTGATCCTCGAAGCCTGCGGGATGATGAGAAAGAATTTGTGTACAAATTTTCGCCCTTTGTGAGTGCCTTGGCGCTAACAGCTATGCAATCTGCCTTGGAAAAGGCGGCTTTCCGCATGGAACGCAATGGCCACATCCGTTTGGTCTTGCATAACCTTTACTTTGACCTTCAAGAGGCATTGAGTTCCGAAAAACGGCGCATGGCCAAAGCCTCTGTTCCGGCTGTCCATCGACGACCCAAGAAGGCGCTGCTTCAATTCCCGACGCGTTAGGATTTCTCCGTATCTTCGGGCACAGACTAAGATTTTCAAAATGGGATGCGGTTCTTGCAGTGGTGGGTCTTGTACCCCTCAGGGTTGTGGTAGCCAAGGCCATTGTGCAAGCGGTGGCTGCAATCGGTTCAATGCTTATGATTGGCTATCGGATTTGCCTGCGGAAGCCGGTACAGCCTCAGGTCCTGAGTGGGTTGAGGTAAGATTCAAGGCCAACCGCAAGGAGTTTTTTGTGAACGCATCCAAGACCCCGTTGTACCCCAACGAATGGGTGGTTGTGGAAGCTAAAACAGGATACGATATGGGCCAGGTATCCCTCAAAGGGGAGTTGGTTCGCCTCCAAATGCGAAAGCGCAATGCCCTTGCCGAAGCGCAGGAAACCCGCAAGATTTTTCGCAAAGCCAACGAAGCCGAAAGAGAACGGCTCCACGGACTGCGAACCCGCGAATTGGATGTCATTATGCGTGCTCGCAATGTCGTCGAACATATGCGATTGAACATGAAGGTCACCGATGCGGAATTTCAAGCCGATGCCTCCAAGGTTTTTCTTTATTATACCGCTGAACAGCGAATTGATTTTAGGGAATTGGTCCGAAAGCTTGCGGAGACCCTGCATGCTCGAGTGGAGATGCGTCAAATCAACCCTCGCCAAGAAGCGGCTAGGTTGGGAGGATTGGGGGTATGCGGACGTGAATTATGTTGCAGCACTTGGCTAACCGATTTCAAACCGGTTTCCTCCAATGCTGCGCGATATCAACAGCTTTCAATAAACCAAGCCAAGCTCTCGGGTCAGTGCGGTCGCCTCAAATGTTGCCTGAATTACGAGCTGGATTCCTATATGGATGCGCTGAAGGATATTCCCCGTGGTGTTCGTTTTTTGACGACCAAATCAGGAACCTACGATTGCATCAAAACCGACATCTTCAAAAAGACCATGTGGTTTCAACTCCGAAAAGGAGACGCTGCCGGAGGTGATCAAATTGTGTTGGCCCTTTCTGCAGCGCAAGTTGCCGAATTGCAGGAAAAATCCAAGGCGGGTATTCCTATTGAATCCCTTTCTGGATTTTCGGTGACCGAAGAGAAGTCGGATCTTCCTGCCGAACCGGATTATGAAGTAACCCAGGGCGGGGGATTGAACCGCTTTGACCGTTCGGGTAAATCCTCCAACCGCAAAAAGCGCAAGAAGCCTTTCAACAAAGGCAACAAACCTGCTGCCGCGCCCGGCACTCAGGCATCTGCTCCCAATCCCTCATGAGAATGAACATGTTCCGGGCAGGGTGGCTGCTCTTTGTAGTCTCAGGCCTTGGCGTGGCTTGCCAACCGGAAGCTGATTTGGAGGTGATGTTGCCTCTACCGAACCAATCTTGGTCCTATTCTACGGCCGTTGTCATCCCCTACCATAACACCGATACTATAAGACCGCGTCAAATACTTTTGCGCCTCCGGCATTCAGGTGATTACCCGTACAGGAATTTGCATACGCTTTGTCACCTAATCGGACCGGAGGGCGATTCCATGGTCGTTCAGGCCAGAACGATGCTTTCGGATCCGCAGGGACGCTGGTTGGGACAAAGCGCAATGGGGGATGTGTACACGATAAGCGATACCATGATGCGTGATTTTCGATTCCGCAAGCAAGGGGTGTACAAGTTCAGAATTCACCAACACATGCGCATCAATCCTGTTCCCTCTGTAAAGGAAGTCGGACTCTCCATTCGTTAAAGAAAAAAGCTTGCCAGGACTGGGCAAGAATGCCAGCGTCCTGATGAATCAAAGATTATGGCTGTACGTAAAAGCGATAAACCCCTGTACGCTTTGGGCCGTTCGGTAATTGAGCAAGATAGACACCGGCAGGAAGGGCTTGAAGATCATAGGCTTGAACGGGTTCTGTAACAACAGAAGACAGCATAACCTTGCCGCTCATGTCAACGATTTGTACGGTGTTACCAACGAGGTGATCCGGCACAGAAATCCATAATCGTTGCCCAAGATTTCGCCAGGCGATTTCATGCTCGGTGTGGGTCAATTGGAATTGCCCACTACCCAGGGTACTGCCAATGTAGGTGATGAACTGTGTTGCGGTAGGATTGGCCAAATTCCGCAGTGAAATTCGTTGATACCCTGAACCCGCTTGATTATTCGGGTAGAAATGCCCATCCAAATTAGCCGTATCGCGTGCCGGCAGCACAAAGTCTGCGCTATCGACAAAGGGTGGAAAGCAATTGTTAAGATCGCAAACCGTGCAGGTCCAAGTCGAAGGCAATTGAACGCCAACTCTTTTCCAACGGATATTCAGTGGGGTGGCCCCGGTATTGGCAATAAGGCCGTAGCCCACCAATTCAAACTGCGTTGCAGAACCGCTAATACGCATCGTGTCCGATGTGATCAGGGTCAATTGACCATAGGCCGATGGCGATGCCAATGACCAAAGGGTGGCTACAATAGCGATGGCCAAAAATTGTATAGGATATCGATTCATTGGTAGATTTGATTCTTTAGGTAAAATTACGTTGAGAGCGACCATTTACGGAAGGCATTATGCCTTGGTCCGCAAAGCTCAAATAACGATGCTGTGCAAAAATGAGATGGTCAAGGACTCGGAGGTCCAGGAGTTTTGCCGCAGATTCTACCTTTGCGGTGAGTTCTCGATCGGCATCGCTTGGTTGCAGATTGCCAGAAGGATGATTGTGCAAAAGGATAAGGCTGCTGGCCCGGTAATCCAAGGCCAGTTTGAGGATGATTCGCGGGTCCGCTGCCGTAAAACTGATACCACCTTCGCTGATTTGCTCTACCCCCAATAGGCGATGGGCTTGATTCAAAAGGGCCACTGCGAAGATTTCATGCCCCTTGTTCATAAATAAACTTTTACAATATTCGAACAAGTCCGAAGAACTTCGAATGGTTGGTTTGTCTTCGGAAGGGGGGCTGAATACTCTTCTGCCCAATTCCATGGCCGCTGCAATTTTGATTGCCTTGGCCTGACCTATACCACTGAGCTGGGAAAGTTGCTGAATATGCATTTGAGCAAGGGTTCGGAGGTCATGCCGGCACATCTGCAGGATTTGTCCTGCCAATGCAAGCGCCGAGCAGTGAGCGGTCCCGTTTCCGAGCAGGATGGCCAGGAGTTCCCGGTTTTCCAAATTTTCCCGGCCATGGCGTAGCAGTTTCTCGCGTGGTCGTTGCTGAGCAGGCAGGCTTTTGATGCTTTGATCCGGGATGCTTTGAACAGTTTCGGAACCCGTGGGCGTTCGTGTCGGCATATCATCCACAAAAAAAAACCCGGCTCTTGGTAGAGTCGGGTTTAAACGCTTATTCGAGAAATTTGAGAGATCTTATCCCAAAGAGGCTACTTTCCGAGCTAATTGGGATTTCTGCCTCGCGGCTTTGTTGGCGTGAATAATATGCTTCTTGGCCAATTTGTCAATGCGGGAGATGACCGATGGCAGCATTTGCCGCGCTTCTTCGCCCATCGTCAAGGCCCTAAGCCTTTTGATCATGGTTTTGGTGGTTTTGAGCTGGTAACGATTACGCAGTCTTCGAACTGCGGTTTGTCGAATTCGCTTGATGGCAGAGGCGTGATTGGCCATAGAGAGGGGGTGTTAGATGATTTTAGGACCGCAAATTTACGGAATTTGCTTAAATAACCCTAATTTTGCATAAAATTTTCCGATGAATATTCGAACAAAAATCTCAAACAGGGCTTTGGCAGCTGTTTTATTATCATTCCCAGTCATGTGGATGGGGGTTTCCTGCCAAAATGGGGTCAAATCCGATGATTCCCAATGGGCCTATTTCGGGGACTCCATTACCGTAGAAGGCGCAACGGACGTCTCCGAGCTTCCTGAATTAATGAAGGGCAAAACCATGGCGGAGTTCAAATTGTCAGGCACCATTCAAGAGTGCTGCCAGAAGAAGGGCTGTTGGATGAAGCTCGATATGGGGAACGGTCAAATGCTGAGGGTAGGTTTCAAGGACTATGCCTTCTTCATGCCTTTGGAGTCGGCAGGTTCCAAAATTGTTATGCAAGGCATAGCCACCTACGACACCACGGCGGTTGAAGCCCTGAGGCATTATGCTGAAGATGCCGGCAAGAGCAAAGATGAAATTGCAGCGATCACCGAACCGGAGGTGGAATTGGTGTTTGAAGCAAGCGGAGTGCGGTTGCGCAAATAGTGTCCACCGTGATGGCTCCCAAAGCAGTTGTTTATACCGTTTTTTTGGCAATTTGGGTAGTAGGATTGGCCCTGTTGGGGGCATGCTCTGACGCAGGCTCTGGGCTTTGGGCAACCTCCAAGGCTCCATCCGAGGATGCTTTAGCCGAGGATGCAACGTGCAGTGATGAATTGACTTCACCCAAGGTAGCCCCCATGGCTGCAGCAATGCGCGCTATGTTGCTTCAAGCCGAAACGATGAGAGCCTATTTGGTATCCGACTCCGCTCAAAGCAGTCCACCCCCGGCCTGGGCCCCTATGCCCTTCGAAAAGCAAACACCCACCGATTCCAATGTGGTGACCCCTGACTTCCTTCGTCGGGCTTCCGATTATCATAAGGCCTTTGAGAAGGTGGGCCGTGAACCAACCCCCGAACATTTCAATGCGGTCGTTGCCCAATGCGTGCAATGCCACGAATCCAATTGCCCGGGTCCGATTAAGCGAATCAATCGCCTGCGCATCGAAATTTAAACAGCATCTTCGTTTGCGAATCAGCCCATGCGCAAGACAGCATGGGTTGTTAAGCGTTTGTAACCGGATCAGGGTCGGCTTTGGAACCAATTTGCGTCCTGTATGGATGCCAAATCGTGAAAAAGCCAAGCAATTATTCCAAAACAATTCTCTCAAGAGAAAGCCATACGTGGACAGGAGAAAGCCATGCGCGGATGACCTCTCGATGGCTGGCCTGTTTGTGTTTGGGGCTCTGCTTCATCTCGAACCCAGGGACTGCCCGGGCATGGGGTTTTATGGCTCATCGCTATATCAACGAATCTGCGGTGTTTATACTCCCACAGCCTCTCTTGGGTTATATGCTGCAGTACAAAGATGAGTTAAGAGATCGAGCGGTAGCAGCAGACCAAAGAAGGGCTTGGGATCCACATGAAGCCGCTCGACATTTCATCGATTTGGACCAATGGGGGGATTCGGTTTTCCATTGCATGCCCATGAACTGGGGCGATGCAATTCGGTGTTATCACGAAGACAGCCTGAGGGAACATGGGGTATTGCCGTGGCATACGGTCACGGTGTATCGTCGCTTGGTGAACGCTTTTGCAAAGGGGGATGCAGGTGCGGTTTGCCGTCATGCGGCGGATTTGGGCCATTATTTGGCAGATGCCCATGTACCCCTGCACCTGTGTTCCAATTATAATGGGCAATTTACCGGGCAACATGGGATTCATGCCTTGTTGGAGAGTCGTATCCCTGAATATTTTATCGATCAAATGCTGAAGCCGTTCCAACGTCCTCGATGGATACCCGATGTGCGTTTGTCGATTTGGGATATTATTCGGGAAAGTTCTGCGCCCTTGGCGAGAGTCTTTGCCTGTGAACAGAGATGCCGAACCACCGTGCCTATCCCTTGGCAATTTTCCCCAATCCAACAAGGGTCACGCTTGGTGCGCAAGGAGTCCAAAGAATTTGTGAAGTGTTACGATCAATGTCTAGGCGGCTTGATGGGCCAAAGATTATCCGCTTCGATCCATCACGTGGCCTCTTGGTGGTGGAGTGCCTGGATCGAGGCTGGTCAGCCAGCGGGATTACGCGCCACAGCGTTGGATTACCCCGAAGAAATACCAGCATTGGATACTTTGTTGCGCACCCCCCTTTTGGGTCAATCCAAGCAAAGTTGTGAGGATTGATGAGGCTTTCAGAAACTAACCTTACGGAGAAATGCGTTCAACCCTGACTTTCCCGATGCCTTGAATGGGGATTTCGATTTGTTTGGCAGCTTCCGGTGATAAGTCAATAAGGTGCGGAGAGGTTTTTGATAGCCTATCGTTGACTTCAAGTTCAATGGAGCATAGGTTTCGGAGGTTGGTAACCCTAACCCTGGTCCCCATGGGGAGAAATTTATGAGCAGCGCTTAACTTGTTACGATCGTACAATGCACCGGATGCTGTGCGTCTTCCTTGAAATTTGAGAGCATAGACCGAAGCCGTTCCGGTCCAGGTGGGGTGCTTGAATTTCGCATCAGGTGGTTGCGAATGGATGAACGGATGCTCCAATGCCCCTGCGTTATGCATGTTCGCAAGGATCAACCAAACGCCAAGAGCCCCAAGAAAAAACCATTTCTTCGAATATTTGTAGGCAACCATCTTCCCAATATAAAGTGGTTTTCTTAATCTTTGATTTTTAGTTCAGAATAATGTCGTTGCTTGAAGGAATTTGTGCTCTTGTATTGCTTTGGTCGACCTGGAAAGGTTACCAAGAAGGCCTGTTTGGAGTCCTTTTGCAGTGGTTTGGCTTAGCGTTTTCCTTGGCACTTGTTGGGTTGATGCACCAATCGGCTTCGTGGCAGGTTTGGGCTAGGGACATTTCCGGTACCGAACAAGGTTCATGGGTGCAATGGGGCCTCTTGGTGGGAATCCTCCTGGGGGTGCAACTCGTCCTCATGGCCCTAAATGCTTTGATTTCAAAATTTTTCAAAATTATAGGCCTGGAAACCGCCTATCGTTGGGGAGGAGCTATGCTGGCGTTGCTGAAATGGGTGGTGATATTGTCGTTGGTATTCCATTTAATCGCTCAAATCCCGGGTGGCTTATCCGTGCTAAAGTCCAAATTTCCATGGAGCGCGGCAGGTTTGATGGCCATGGGTAAAGCCATTTGGACGATGGGGACTTCTTTTTTCTAGGTTATTCTCGTTGATTTAGATTAACCGGATTGGTTATGGCAAAGTTTCTCTTGATTGACAACCGGGATTCTTTCACGTACAATTTGATGGCCTGGGTCATGAAAGAAGGTCACCATTGCCGGGTATTGACGTGTGATGATCCAATGAAATCGGTTCAAGATTTGGAATGGGATGCCGCAATCCTGGGGCCAGGACCGGGAACTCCCGAGGAGGCCGGTTGGCTTATGGAATTTATCGCACAGTATGCCGATACGAAGCCCATGCTCGGGGTCTGTTTGGGCCATCAAGCTTTGGGGATTCACTTTGGATCGTCCTTGGTTCGAGCAAGGAGGCCTATGCATGGAAAAACCAGCATTCTTGTGGCAAACCCCATGCTGGAGAATCAAGGCGTGCGGTCAGGGTGGCCTCCCGTGGATTCCTTGGACGGATTGGAGGTAATGCGCTATCATTCCTTGGTCTTGGATGCTGTTCCAAGGGAATTTGAATTGTTGGCCAGGGCCCAGGATGACGGGTCGGTGCAAGCAATGCGCCATTGCAATCGGCCTCTTTGGGGTTACCAGTTTCATCCTGAATCGATTCTTTCTCAAAAGCCGGATTTACTTTTGAGCATCTTCCTTCAAAGCCTGAATCTAAATGTCTAAGCCTGTGGACACCTTGTTGGTTTACGCAAGACCTTCGATCGCTTTCAAAATGGAGGCCTTGCGCAAGCTCATGACGGAAGCGGCGGCATTGTCGTTTGACTTGTGGTGGCATTCCAGCCTCCGTGAAATTCTCGCAGAAGGTTTTCCGGATCTCAACCCTCGTTTTTTTGATCCCGAACAGCCCTGTCCTGATTCCATCCAAGTCAATAAGGAACAGGCTTTGGTGTTGACCTTG
Organism: Sphingobacteriia bacterium; assembly: GCA_009927485.1. Taxonomy (GTDB): domain Bacteria; phylum Bacteroidota; class Bacteroidia; order UBA7662; family UBA7662; genus SYHX01. Next base: position 12,351 of record RFMW01000120.1, on the reverse strand, counting down.
GGGGGAGATGGCACCTTGCTGGATGCGGTCCAATTTGCGGTGGAATGGGGTTTGCCGGTTTTTGGGTTTCATTTGGGCAGACTGGGTTTCTTGAGCTCAGCCGGAGGTCCAGAGGATTTCTCAACGGCCTTATCGGCCATTCATCGAGGAGAAATTGAAATTGAACGCCGCAGTTTGGTGGAGTGCCGCTATCCCAAAGAGGGTATTGATGCGGATGAACCGCGGGGATTTGCCTTTGCGTTGAATGAAATCGCCTTGCAACGGCAGGGTGGGGGGCTCATGCGCCTTACATGCGATGTGGACGGTCATGTTTTGAACCATTACCAGGCCGATGGCTTGTTGATCTCTACCCCAACAGGCTCCACAGCGTACTCCATGAGCTGCGGAGGTCCTATCATTTTGCCACAAAGCAGGGTCCTTTTGATTACCCCAGTGGCCGGTCATCAATTGGGAATACGTCCCGTTATCCTGCCGGATACCTGCATTCTGCGCTTGACAACACCTTTAGAGGGTGGGGCCTGCAATTTGATGATGGATGGAAAGTCCTTGGATTGGAGAGGCCATGGTGCACTGGAAATTCGCCGATACGAAAAAAACCTTGCTTTGGCTCGTCTTCAAGGCTATTCGGATTTTCAACCTTTGAAGACCAAACTCTTGTGGGGTTTGGACCTTCGTGGTTGATTTTGGGTTTTTTGGGGGTATTTTCGCCTTTTAGCTAAAATATTTGCATGAAATTCTCCCGAATATTCAACTTTTTGTGCCTTCTGATCTTGGTAGGCCTGGGTTACGGTGCTTGGTCTCCTGCGTATGGTCAATACAGAGAATTTGGGGTTAATTTGTATTCAACCCATTATGTTGGGGATTTGTCGCATGCGAATAATTTTTATTTCAGCACAAGGGGCGGAATAGGCGCCCATTTTCGTCGGCATCTGACCAAAAACATCTCCTTGCGGGCCGATGTCAACTTTGCGAGGCTCGCCGGCGCAGACAACAGCCCTCGTTTGCGCAGGCTCAGTGAAGAAGCTTTCAATGATACATCGAAATATTTTAAAGGAGGTCTCACGGATTATTTCCAAGTGGACACGGTGAGCAGGACGGTAACGGCAGTCCGCGGTGATGTGAACTTGCGAAATCTTAGTTTTCGTTCGGCATTATCCGAGTTTTCTGTGGTGGCTGAATACAAATTTGGCGAATTCATGATCAACAGCTCGGTAACAAGGGCAAATTTCTATGTCTTTGGTGGATTCAATGTTTACAATTTCAATACCCAAGGGAAATCAGCCATTGATTCTGTAGGTTGGGTGAGCCTCAAAGACATCACCACGGAAGGCCAGGGCTTGGAAAATTATTATAATACGGAAGAGTTCCGTTCCACACAGATCGGCATCCCCTTGGGAATCGGAGTACGATGGACCGTAGATAAATACACACGTTTCGCCGCGGAGGCAGGGTATCGGATCCTGTTCACCGATTACCTTGATGATGTGAGCGGTAATTATGTAAATCCGGACGTAATTGGCTCAGTTCATGGTCAACAAGCCGCTGAATTTGTGGACCGTACCAGACAATTGCACCCTTGGCTTAAGCCCAATGCTTTGGGATCCGCAAGAGGGAATACCAACGGCTTGAACGACGGTTACTTGTTTATTGGATTGAGTTTGTCAAGAGTTATTTATCCAAACGATTGTCCAAGGCTTTGATTCGGTCGCGCCTTTTTTTTGGGGTCTTTAAATCCTGCACAGTGGGCAACTATTTTAGGTTGAATACCAGGCAATTTGCCGTAATAATGGGTTTAATTTGGGCTCTGGGAGGGTCCAGTTCAGGGCATGCTCAATGGCTTGAGATGGGAATTTCCTCTGGAGCAACTTCCTATGTGGGCGATATCCCGAATCCAGTGGGGACCTTTCAATGGGGTGCAGCAGGGGCCGCTTATGCCAAATACAATTTTAATCCACATTGGGGTTTGAAGGTGCAATGGGGAGTGCACCGCATCCACGCGGCAGATTCCTTGTCCGGGGTGGCCTCTCGCGACACCATCAATTTGAGTTTTCGTAACAATATTCAATCCGCAACGTTGAATGTGGAATTCAACTTTTGGCCTTTTGTCCCTGGATCGCGTAAAAAGAAAAGCGCCCCTTATGTGGGTTTGGGCATTGGCCGTATTTCGTTCGATCCTCAAGCTAAGTACCGGGGCGAATGGGTTTCTTTGCAACCTTTGGGGACCGAAGGCCAAGGCCTGGAGGATAAACCGGGATTACAAGGCCTAGTGGAAGAGGAACGCTATGCCTTGAGTGCCTGGGCTTTCCCCGTGACTTTGGGTTTTCGTCATAATTTGCGCGATAAGCACAGCTTGGGGGTAGAGTTTGTGTATTGTTATACAAGTACCGATTACCTTGACGATATCAAAGGCAAATTTGTGGATCCCTCCCTTTTGCGCTTGCATCGCAACGGAATGGCGGCGGATTTATCCGATCGCAGTTGGGAAAATGGGCATACGGTTCGCTCTCCAGGAACCCAACGGGGAGTGAACGCCTACAACGATGCGTATTGGTCCCTGATGGTGAATTATTCGTACAGTATTCCATCCCGGCGTTGCCGGATGTAAAGGATAGAGGCATCAATATCGACTTGTTTTGGATTCCATTCTTGTTCCGGAGCACTTAGCCATCATCATGGATGGGAACGGGCGTTGGGCTCAACAAAGGGGTCAGGACCGCATTTACGGTCACCGCTATGCGGTTCAGGCCGTTCGCGAAACCTGTGAGCTTTGCGCTGAATTAGGGGTTAAATACCTTACGCTCTATACCTTCTCTTCCGAAAATTGGGCCAGGCCCGCGGAAGAGGTTTCCGCCTTGATGCAGTTGTTGGTGGATACGATACAGTCCGAATTGGACACCCTCATGAAAAATCAAATTTCCCTGCATGCCTTCGGGGATTTGGATATGTTGCCTGCCGAATGTCGCGAGCAATTGGCGAACACTTCTGCTCAAACATCGGGCAACACCAGGATGCAACTTAATTTGGCCCTTTCGTACAGTTCTCGAAGTGAATTGCTTCACGCCGTTCGCGCCATCGCGTTGGAAGTACAGCAAGGTACCTTAAATCCGGAGGACATAGACGAAAAGGTGATTAGTGGACGTTTACAAACATCGACCTTGCCTGATCCAGAACTTTTGATAAGAACCAGCGGAGAAATGCGTATTTCCAATTTCCTGTTGTGGCAACTTGCCTATGCTGAACTTTATTTCACCTCGGTATGTTGGCCGGATTTCCGTAAGGAACATCTGCAGGCGGCCTTGGAAGATTACAGCAAGCGGGAAAGAAGGTTTGGCAAAACCTCGGCCCAGGTGAATGCGACCAAAGGATGATGGGTTGTCGTCGAATTACGGAATGCTTCCGATGGGGAAGGATAGGGCTTGCATTTGCGCTTCTATTCTTAATTGGAACAAACAGGGTGTTGGCTCAAAGTGATTTTGGAGCCGGCTCCGAATCGTCGGCCACGGTGCGCAGTTATCGAATTGCTGGATTGCGGGTCGAAGGATTGAGGCATACCGATAAGGATCTTTTGTTGATGATTGCGGGCCTGAAGGAGGGTCAGCGTTTCACGTGGATGGGGGATGAGGGAGCCAAAGCCGTTCGGAACTTATGGAAACAGGGCCTGTTCGGGGATGTGCAAATCAAAGCGGATTCCATCGTGGACCAGAACATTTATCTGTGCCTGTACCTGGAAGAAAAGCCACGACTTTCCAAGGTCGTTTTCAATCGCAAGGTATCCAAAGCCCGTGCCGAAGAAATTACAGAATCCCTCAAAGGATTCAAAGGCAAGATTCTTAGCGAAGAAGTTCAGCGGAATATTGACCGGGTGGTTCGTAAATACTATATCGACAAGGGTTACAGGCAGGTAAGTACCCGAATGGTCATGGTACCCGACTCCAATCAGATCAACGCCTCCGTGCTCAATATCACCGTGAATCCCGGGCCCAAGGTTAGGGTTGGCGAGCTCCTTATTGCTGGGAATCAAATCATGACGGAAGCCAAGATTGCCCGCATTATCAAAACGGCCAGACCCAAAGTATGGTGGAATCCATTTCGTACCGGCAAATGGGATCCTGAGAAATTCGAAGAACAGAAAGAGAAGCTTGTTAAACGCTACCAAGCGCAGGGTTATCGGGATGCAAGGATTGTCAAAGATTCGGTGTACACCTTGAATCCACAACGCATGGGGCTGATGGTAGAGGTTTTTGAGGGCAAACCGTATTTCATCCGTAGTTTGGTTTTTGAAGGGAATTCGGTTCACCCTGATAGCCTGCTGCACAGTCTGCTGGGCATCAAGGCAGGGGATTTGTATAACAAAGAATTACTGGACTCGCGCTTGCAGATGGATCCCTCAGGAAGAGATATTTCGTCGTTGTATATGGACGATGGGTATCTTTTTTTTCAGGTGAGTGGTCACGAGAACAAGGTCGAAGGGGATAGCGTTGATTTGGTCATCCGGGTCGTGGAAGGCGCCCAGGCCACGGTAAGGCAGGTGACGGTCAAAGGCAACGACAAGACCTCGGATCATGTGATCATGCGGGAGCTTAGGACCCGGCCTGGGCAGAAATTTTCGAGGAGTGATGTGATGCGCACCACCAGGGAACTCAGTCAATTGGGCTACTTTGATCCGGAGCAATTGGGCGTCGTTCCTACCCCAAATCCCCAAGACGGAACGGTGGATATTGAATACAAAGTGGCAGAGCGATCCAACGACCAGGTTGAATTATCCGGGGGATGGGGTGCTGGCCAAGTGGTCGGTTCCTTGGGTTTGGTCCTCAATAATTTTTCGGCACGCAAAATGTTCGACCCCAAAGCCTGGTCGCCTGTCCCCGGTGGTGATGGCCAAAGGGTGAGTGTTAGGGCCCAGTCCAACGGCCGCTTTTTTCAGTCTTACAATTTGTCATTTACCGAACCATGGCTTGGCGGCAAAAAGCCAAATTCATTGACCGTGAGCAGTTATGTTTCCATACAAGTCCCCAACGGCTTGCCTCGCTCCAATCCCCTTAGGCAGTCCATTACGATACGAGGAGCGAGTCTTAGCTTCGGTCAACGCCTCAAAAAGCCGGATGACTTTTTCACGGTATTGCACAGCTTGAATTTTCAGCAGTTTGATCTCAAAAACAGCCAAAACACAGCTTTTCTCCCGGATGGAATTTCGAATAATTTGTTCATCAAAGAGACCATTTCTCGGCAAAGTGTGGACCAACCTATTTTTCCAAGGAGCGGAAGCAACATCTCCCTGACTGCGCAAATCGCTCCCCCATATTCTTTGCTTGGCCGTAAAGTCAGCACCAGTTCATCGGCCAAAGAGCGTTATAAATGGGTTGAATACCATAAATGGCGCTTTGATTACCAAAACTACACCAAGCTGTTGGGGAACTTGGTTTTGATGAGCCGAATGCAATTTGGTTGGCTGGGCAATTATCAGGCGGCCACCGGGGAGGTTCCCTTTGGGAGGTTTTATGTTGGAGGGGATGGTATCATGGGATTCGCCTTGGATGACAGGGAATTAATAGGCCTGAGGGGCTACCAAAACAACTCGTTGACGCCTCGGGATTTACAAAGCGGGCAAGCTGTAGGAGCGACCTCTTTCCAGAAATACACCATGGAACTCCGTTACCCACTTTCCTTGAATCCCTCGGCTACCATTTATGTCACCTCCTTTTTGGAAGGGGGGAATTCATTTCGAAAGGTTAGGGACTTCGAGCCTTTTCGCAACTACCGTTCAGCCGGCGTTGGGGTGAGGGTATTTTTGCCCATGTTTGGTCTCTTAGGGGTGGATTGGGGTTACGGTTTTGATCCTGTTCCCGGTGCCGGAGAGGTCCACAAGGGCAATGTCCATATTTCTATCGGTCAATCCTTCTAACGATGCTCAAATACCTTGCCCTCGCATTTCTGTGGATTACTTTGAACCTAACGGCAATGGGTCAAGCCCAGCGCTTTGTTTATGTGGATACGGAATACATGCTGGGTCAAATGACAGAGTATCAAAGTGCCCAAAGCGAGCTCAAGGTCCAAGTGGAGAGGCTCAATGCGGAGGCCGAAGAGAAGAAGCAGGAAATCGAAAGGTTGTACCGGGGGTACAAGGCCGAGAGCCCCCTCTTGACGGAATCCATGCGCAAAGACCGCATGGAGGAAATCAAATCCAAAGAGGCCCAGCTCCTCGCTTGGCAGAATCAGCAGTTCGGCCCAGAGGGGTCCCTTCAAAAGAAGCAACAAGAATTGATTCGACCCTTGCAGGACAAAATCTTCGCCGCCGTGCAGAAATATGCGCGTGACAAAAGCTATGACCTTATATTTGACAGAGCCGCAGGGAATCAATTGCTGTTTGTGAACCCTAAATTTGACAAAAGCAATGAAATCCTGACCGCCATGGGGGTCGTCAAAAAATCCCCTCAAGCCAAGGCTCAACGCAAACCGAATGCCAATAATCCTGCTGCTAAACCAAATACAAACGAAAAAGCGCCCGCACCCCCCAAAGAAATTTCTCCCTCTAATCCCAAATAAATCCATAATGTCTTCCGTTTCTTCTCAGCCATTCAACAAAATCACCGCATTCTTTGGAATACTAGCTTTCCAGCTGCTCACCTGCAACGTACAGGCTCAATCCTCCAAACTTGGACATATCAATTCCGGGGAGCTTGTCTCTATGATGCCGGAAACCAAGAAAGCCGAGGACAGTCTCAAGAAATTTGCAGAAGGGATGGAAACCCAGGTTCAAGCCATGCTTTCTGAGTTGAAAGTGAAATATGCCGATTTTCAATCCAAAAGCAAAGAGTGGACCGAATCCTTGAGGGAATACAAAACCAAAGAGATCCAGGACCTTCAGTCTAATATTGATAATTTTCAACAGCGGGCCCAGCAGGATATCGCCAAGCGCAAAGAAGATCTACTGGGTCCAGTTATCAAAAAAGCCGAGGAGGTCATTAAATCCATCGCCAAAGAGGGTAATTACGATTATATCTTCGATACCTCCAACGGTAGCTTTTTGCACGTCAAAGAGTCTGATAATTTAATGGATCAGGCCAAAAAGAAAATGAAATTACCTTAATGCTCCGATTGAATTTCATTCGTTTAGGTGTTTGCGTACTCCTTGCCATCTGTGGGCAGGTTGGAGCATCGTGGGCGCAGGATTCCAAAGCCACCAAATCCAAACCAACCCGTGCCCCGGGTTTTCTCCAAAAATTGGCAGATGAATCCGATACCCTTGGCACCAAAAAGCCATTGATCAACCCGGACAAGCTGGAGGGGAACAGGGCTTACAAGGCAGAAAACTATTTCTTTGCCATTGAACATTACAAAAAGGCCTTGCGGGTGGATAAGAAGGATATCCAATTGCCTTTTCTGATTGCCGAATGTTATCGTCTGGCGAATGAAATCAAAAACGCGGATGTTTGGTATGCACGCGCCATTAAAGCTGGCGTTTCCAACGATTCAATTCATATCAATTACGGAACGATATTGCGTGCCTTGGAGCGTTACCCTGAAGCCATCGAACAGTATCAAGCCTATCTGCGGTATGTGCCCCAAGATGCCTATATCAAATGGTTGATTGAATCCTGCAAGCTTGCCCAATCCTGGTTGGATAGACCTGCTCGTTACACGGTCGAAAACCTGGTACGATTCAACACCAAGAACTCTGAATTTGGGATAACCCCCATGAAGAACAATGCCATATTGCTGAGCTCAACCCGTCCCGACGCGATGGGCACGAAATTGTACGGCAGGTTGGGAGAGGATTTCAGTGATTTGTTTGAAAGTTATGTGGACGGACAAAACAAATGGACCAAACTGAGGCCAGTTCCCGGGATGATCAATACCCTGGGGAACGATGCGACCCCGTGCTTGACTGCGGAAGGGAATACCCTGTATTTCACGCGTTGTAATCCCAAGAACGGTTCTTGTCGAATTTTTAGAACTACACGGAGCGGTCCAGGATGGGCTGAGCCCGTCATGGTCCCGATCATGTCCGATACGGTGGATGTGGGGCATCCAGCAGTCACAGTCAACGAAGACAAAATGTATTTTGTGGCTTCCAATGCGGAAGGTGGTTATGGAGGCAAGGACATTTGGTTCATGAACCGCTCCGAGGATGACACCTGGGAAGAGCCTGTCAATCTTGGCCCAACGGTGAATACCGAAAGGGATGAAATGTTTCCATATATCCATGTTTCTGACACGGTTTTGTTCTTTGCCTCGGATGGACATCCTGGGATGGGTGGATTGGATATCTTCAGGTCGGTGGGCGGCGGCTCCGATTGGGAGCAAGCGGAGAACATGCGCAATCCGATTAATTCAGGCGCCGACGATTTTGGCATTACCGTGAATGATAAAATCACCAGCGGGTTTCTTGCATCAAGCAGAGTCGATGGGCGTGGTAGCGATGATATCTATATCTGGAATTTCATTCCATATCGGGTCACGTTGAGCGGGAAGGTTTACGACGACACCACGGGTCAACACATTCCAAATGCATTGGTACGGCTCGTGCTTGAGGATTCCTCGTTTTATGAGACAAAAACCGATTCGATGGGGGAGTATTATTTTAAGTTGAGGGAAGATGTCAACTACCGCATAGAAGCTTCTGTGGCCAAAGAAAATATCCCATTCCAACGGCATGCAGCACCCAGACAGCGGTTGCTTTATTACGAAACGGATACCACCTTCAATACCTATCAAACCAAAGACGACACCGATTGGAATATTGATCTACCTATGCGATTGGTGCCTACCGAGGAGGTGAGGTTAAGTGATATTATGTACGATTATGACAAGGCCACCTTGAGACCGGTGTCATTGACGGCCTTGGATTCCTTGATCAATTTGCTGAATAAATCACCCAACATTTCAATCGCCATTCATTCGCACACGGATTCAAGAGGTTCGGATGCATACAACCAAGCCTTGTCCCAGAGGCGAGCTCAGTCTGTCGTTGATTATTTGATCAGCAAAGGCATTGCAACCCAGCGCCTGACTGCCCAAGGTCATGGAGAAAGCCGATTGATCAACCCGTGCAAAGACAGGACCAAATGCAGCGAAGCGGAACATCAGCTGAATCGTCGCACAACCTTCAGCATCACGGCGATCGACCTTGATCGGGTCATTGTCAAATACAAAAGGGTCACCGGCGAAGAAACCGAGGATGCCGAGGAAGCCATTTACAAGGCGATTTCGGATAAGAAAAAAATGAGGAGGCCGGGTAGGCAAGCATCCCGATGAGTTCTGGCTCTTCGGATAGCCGATATGCTGCCCGCGGTGCTTCTGCCACCAAGGACGAAGTTCATCGTGCCATCGCTGGCCTCGACAAGGGTCTCTTTCCATCGGCGTTTTGCAAAGTTTTGCCGGATGTTCTTGGCAATGATCCTGACTTTTGTAACCTGATTCACGCAGACGGTGCCGGGACCAAATCCTCCCTGGCCTACCTCTATTGGAAAGAGACTGGCCTTACGGATGTCTGGAAAGGGATTGCCCGGGATGCTGTGGTCATGAACCTGGATGACTTGTGTTGCGCAGGGGCTACGGGGCCTTACCTTCTGTCCTCAACCATTGGGCGTAACAAACACCGTATACCAGGGGAGGTGATCGAAGCGATCATCCAAGGGACCGAGGAATACACCGAAGAACTTCGTCAATGGGGCGTGGATCTTCGTTCCGGAGGCGGGGAAACCGCTGATTTGGGGGATTTGATTCAAACTGTGGTGGTGGATTCGACCATGACAGCCCGAATGCGAAGGGATGCCGTAATTTCCAATCACCGTATTCAGCCTGGGGATGTTATCGTGGGATTTGCCTCTTTTGGAACTTGTGCCTACGAATCGGTCGAAAACTCAGGAATTGGATCCAACGGATTGACTTCTGCACGGCACGACCTCTTGCATCATGATTATCTGCATCGCTATCCGGAATCCGTGGATGCCTCGGTGAACTCCTCCTTGCAGTACAGCGGCCAATTTTATTTGAATGAAAGCCTCCACGAGGTCTTGGGTTCCTCCTTGGGTTTGGCACCCCATGCCTCAAGGGATGGTTTGGATTTCGGTCGATGGCTATTGTCCCCGACCCGAACCTATGCGCCTTTGATAAGTTCCCTGCTGAGGGATATCGGTACAGAGGGACTGCACGGAATGGTTCATTGCAGCGGGGGTGGGCAAACCAAGGTCTTGCATTTTGTGAAAAACCTGGAGGTGATCAAAGATGATTGCTTCGAAATACCTCCGCTTTTTGCTTTGATCCAGAAAATTACCGGAACATCATGGCAAGAAATGTACAGGGTTTTCAATATGGGCCATCGCCTGGAACTGTACCTTCCTGAGAGCTTGGTTGCCCCTGCTTTGGACTGGGGCAAACACTACGGTATCGCCGCCAAGGTGGTTGGACGGGTTGGGCAAGCGAGCAATACCTCGACTTCCCTGCAGATCAAAGGACCGGAAGGGGTCCTGCATTACAACGCCTAGCCTTATTTGGCGTAGGCCACGGCCCGTTTTTCGCGGATGACGGTCACCTTAATTTGGCCGGGGTATTGCATTTCACTTTGGATACGTTGGGATAATTCCACCGACATCAATTCCGATTGCTCGTCCGATACTTTTTCGGCCTCGACGACTACCCTTAGCTCACGACCTGCTTGGATGGCAAAGGCCTTTTCGACTCCTTTGAAGGACTGGGCCAAATTCTCTAATTCTTTCAGGCGTTTGATATAGCCTTCCACAACTTCTCGACGGGCACCGGGCCTTGAACCGGAAATCGCATCGCAGGCTTGAACGATGGCAGAGATTGGATCGGTCATTTCAATCTCATCATGGTGTGCCCCAATGGCATTGCAGATGATAGGATGTTCCTTGCATTTTTCGGCGAGCTGCATACCCAGCAAGGCGTGCGGCAAATCAGGTTGGTCATCGGGGACCTTGCCAATATCGTGCAAGAGCCCGGCTCGTTTGGCCAATTTGGGATTTAGGCCAAGTTCGGAGGCCATGGTGGCGCAGAGATTGGCGACTTCACGGCTATGCTGCAATAAGTTCTGTCCATAGGATGAACGATACCGCATTTTACCGACCAGGCGCACCAGATCGGCATGCAGTCCGTGGATGCCTAAATCGATGCAGGTTCTTTCGCCAATTTCGACAATCTCTTCTTCGATCTGTTTCTTGGTTTTGGCAACCACCTCTTCGATGCGTGCAGGGTGTATGCGACCGTCGCTGACCAAACGGTGCAAGGCAATGCGAGCGATTTCGCGGCGCAATGGGTCAAAACAGGACAGAATAATCGCCTCCGGGGTATCGTCCACTTGGAATTCTACGCCGGTGGCCGCTTCCAAGGCTCGAATATTGCGTCCTTCTCTTCCAATAATTTGCCCTTTGATTTCGTCGTTCTTGATTTGGAAGACGGAATAGAATTTTCGATGGAATGCTCGGTTGCGCAGCGTTGGATGGTCTCGATGACCACTTTTTTGGCTTGTTTGTGGGCGCTGAGTTTGGCTTCGTCCACAATTTCCTTGATGGCAGCGGAAGACCTGCTGCGGGCCTCGTCCACCAAGGATTCCATCAATTGGGACCGGGCTTGGTCTGCGCTTAGGCCTGCAACTTTTTCCAAGGCTTGCACCATTTTTTGATGGGATTTGGAGAGTTCCTGTTCCTGCTTGGGCGATGTTTTGGCTGGCTCGCTCCAATTGCTGTTTCTTCTGCTCCAGCTCGTTTTCCTTGCGGGAGGTCTGTTCCAACTTCTGGTTCAGCGTATTTTCTTTTTGCTTGAAGGCTTGTTCCTTGGATTGCAAGGCTTGTTCCTTGGATTGAATCGACTGCTCGCGAGACTGCATAGCTTGGTTCTTCTTCTGAACTTCCGATTCGTGTTCAGCCTTGAGGTGGATGAACTTTTCTTTGGCCTGCAGCTCTTTTTCTTTACGGAGGCTTTCGGCTTTGGATTCGGCGTCCGCTAGGATGCGTTTGGCTTCTTTTTCGGCCTCTTCGCGTTCTTTGCCGGCCTTGGCCGTAAAAACGACTTTGCCCAGGCCCAATCCGGCGCCTGCGGCGATAACGATGCTAACAATAAGGGTAATTGGGTCCATGGCGTTGTTTTTGAACGCCCAGAGGCCGGATTAAACCGCCTGCACCGTCGCCTTGGAATGCAACATGCGATCCAAACTGGCTTCCAACGCTTTGAACCGCTCTCCGAGTTCTTCCTCAACCCCTGGGTCTGCTTGTGCGGTAACCGAGGGGGGTTCCGAAGCGGATGGGGTCGTTTCCTGATGTTGAATCAGGCTATGGGCCAAGAAGAAAGCGGTCATTCCCATCAAATCAAAGCGGTCTGCTCCGGGATGTTGGG
>RFMW01000143.1 GCA_009927485.1 Sphingobacteriia bacterium | reverse complement strand
TGGAAGATTGAATGGCCGGATTGGCGTTCTCAAATCCAATGAAGCTCAGGGCCGAAGCATTGTAATTGAGAGCAAGGGAAATGGCGCCAATATTCGTACCACCATTGATGGTGATAGGTATGGAAATGGTATCTCCAACACAGGCTTGAACGGATGGAATAGATGTTGTTGTAGGAATTGAAGCAACACTTAAGTTGAGGGTAATCGTTGAATCACATCCGTTCACTGCTCCACCAGGACAGACAATGGTATAAGTGCCAGAAGTGTTGAAGGATTGATTGCAAATATTAATGTTGCCCCCAAATTGTAAAGTGCGCGCAATGTTGGAAAACGAAGGCGCCAAGAGATTTACACCTCCTGAAATAAAACTAATCCCCGAATAGGGATTGGCAATAGAATCTGTTATCTCACAAATTCCGACGGTGTTGGTATCAAAATTAAGCGTCGAACTTTGATTGGCAATAAATTTGAGATTGAATGCGAGTCCATGAATATTTGAGGAAATCAAACTGAACCACCCTGCCCTTATTTGGTGAATTCCATTGAAGGTACCCGCGTTAACAAGAAGATCATTGGAAAGTGATGGGTGGATATTTCCAGTTCCTACAAATTGCAATCGGGTAGGATCATAGTTTATAGCTAACGAAATAGCCCCCATGTTGGTTCCGTTCAAAATTGTAACAGGAACCGAAACGGTATCCGATGAACTACACGTTTGGGTAGTCCCAATACTCACTTGGATACCTTGACCCAAAGCCGGAAAAAATCCCAGCAAAAAGGTCAAAATGAAAGCTAAAGTCGTTTTAACAAACATTTTCATAATGGTCGTTTTATTTGAAGAAAAAATACGATTCTGGCTCCAAAACGCGTTTTCCTTTGGTATTTCAGTGTGTACGGAGTTTGAGGCCATGACGGTAGATTTAGTGTAAATTCATTCCTTTACAATTTAGTATGAAATTTTGGTTTATGCAACAATGTGCATTATTTCTCAATGGATATAATTAATAATATTTATATACCTTTAAATATGAATATTAAATATTTTTTATTTAAAATATAAAAATATAAAAGCAACCAAAAACAAAGAAATACCGGTGAAAATGACTCAAATTACCTTCAAAATCCAATAGAAGGCAAGAAAATGGGGCTGCCCCCTTGAAGAATTAAATCACCAATTGGACCTAGAACCGTTAATGTCTCCGGTATTTAGAACCTTGATTTCGAGACTTTGATTTTGACCAGATATGGCCGAGAATTGGGAGGGATAAATAGCCCAATCCCCGGCTGGGAACGTTGAAATTAGTCCTGTAAATCTTCTGGAGACGAGTAAGGCATCGCTAGCATTGACAGAGCTGCTCAAATTGACGTCGGCAGCGGCTTGTTGAATGGGCAGCAAAGTTATTTGATTCGCAAAGGCTCTTGAAATAAGAAGAGCATCTGCCGCGCTTATTCCACTCCAACTCAGTGCAGAATTAAACTTAATGTTATAAACATTGCTCGATAAATTGGAAAGGGATATTGACCCCATATTATTGCCTGAATCAATTCTTATAACACTTTGAGATAGAAGCATTTGTTGAATGCCTTGACTAATTGGATTTGCAGAAGTATTGTTGTATTTATAGGTAAATGTAACATTAGAATTTCCGATGCAGGAGCAATTGTTTTTGGGGATGTTCGAGGGCAATGAATCGGCACCCATGTAACTAACTTTCACCCATGACTTTTGTCCAATACTTGTAGAATTCGTATTGCGAATCCGGAAATTATACCAACCACTCACAAGGGGAGTCCACGAATAGGTAAAAGAACCAATACCGACGGTGCTGGTAACCGGTTGGCATTGACCGTCAAGGACATCCAAGTGTAATTCGGAAAGGCCAGTTCCGGGAAAGATCTCCAGTTGGATTGGTTCGCCTGATTTTGCAAATATTCTGCCAATAAGTCGGCATTCGAAGCTGTTGTCAGGTGTTTTGCCTCCTTGTTGCAGTGAACTACTATGTTTATCGCCTAAATCGTTGTCCATTTCCCATTCTTGGGTGATTCTTTTGGCCGGACGTTGATAATTCTGCACGATTCCTTGAGGCGCCCAAATGGAATAGCCTCTTCGGCCTAATGGGGCGGTGCCATTACAGGGTGGAATAGAGATATTTGCTTTACCACCTCCATATACGATAGTAGTAGTGGTATTTGATCCCGAATAATCTACTAATACGGTGCCGTCACTCCATGAGGTCTGAACGCCTGTTAAATTTTGCCACTGGGTAAAATGGTCGTTTACAGCAATCAGCGCTTTGGAACTCCTTTCGATGACCAATGCATCAGGTGCCTGCCAACGGACCATGTAGGCGCCTTCCTTGAAACGTAAATTTTGATGACACCAAATAATATTCGCTATATCGGATCGTACAGGAAGCGAGGTAGATGAAGAAGGTTGATGAGACCAGCGATTACCTAAGTACCCAATATTGAAAAGGTCTTCAAAATATATTAGTGGGGCACCGTCCACCGCAAAAGCAATTGCATGGCACAAGGCACTTCGAACATCTCCCGGTTCAACTTGCATTCCAAGCTGCTGAGATGTATTCCAGCCGCTGTAATTTCCTTGGGCATTTAAGGAAGGCCGGAATGTATCATGATTATTTACGAAGGGAACTGTTCGTTGGCGATTCTGTTGCTGGTATGAAGGAACAGTGCCTAAATTAAAATTTCCATTTCCACTGACAATGCCAGTGAAAGCGTTTCTTAATGCAAAATCAAATGTTCCAGCACGGTTTTGTACGGCTGAACACCAGTTATCAAGTTCTGTTTGCCCTCCAACCCATTCTCCAATGGCAAAATGATTGTTTCCACCGCTTGCCCATCCTGCATTGTTTTGAAGATTCCACAAATAATCTTCTGATACTGAATTTGGAAAGTGTTTTACCGCGTCCAAACGAACACCGTCCCAACCAACTTGCTTTTTGTACCAAATCAACCAATTTCTCATCTGGTCCTTAACATAATTGCTGCTTTGAGTTGGATTGAAGGTAGCATTCGAGCTGAGTCCAAATGCGTTACTTTCATACGAAAAATCTGGACCCCAATAAGCTGTGTTTATATCGTTTGTGCAGCATGAATTTCCATTGTTTGGATAGAAATTATGCCAATTTTTGGAAAATCTACCTGCTCGCGCAAGGTAGTTCGTGCTATTCTCGTTATCCGCAGGAGTGGAGTATGATACGTACCGAAAATTTTTGTAACGCTGCGTTAGACCATCGTCCATTGCCGCTGGATCTTGACCACCCGCACCGGTGTTTGAGCCTGCATTGGAAACATGATTAAGGACTATGTCCTGAATCAGATCGATTCCGTTCGATTTTAGTACGGCAGCCAATCGCAACAGTTCATCTTTGTCTCCTAGCCTGGTCTTGAGGGCTCCCTTTTGAAATTTATCCCCAAGGTCGTAATGATCAAAGGGAGCATAACCCACGCTGCTTGTTGCATTGTTTTTGACCGATGGTGGTATCCATACCGCATCGATACCTAATTGCTTTAACCGCGGTGCAAGGTCCATGAGATAGTTGGACCAACCATTGGGGTAATTATTGTTCCAATAGTCCCACCAAAACGCCTGTAATACTACTTGACGATTGGTGGGATTAATGGTTTGCGCTGTTGATTCATTGAAAAACCATTGATAAATGACGATTGCAAATAATAAAGCCCACTTGCATGATTTCTTCATCATTTTTGGTTAAAATTAATGAATTACTACGAGGCGTTTCATGAGTGAATTATTAGAATTCCCAAAAGAATTAACCTTGACATAATAGGTTCCTGTGGGCAATTCTTTGGTATCGAGATCAATTAAGTTATTTCCCTTAGGTAATTCGGTTGAACTTAGGAGCGTTGAAACAATCCTACCGTTTAGATCGTTAAGAGTAATTTGAATAACTTTGGATTCTTCAAGATTTATGGATAGGGTTGTACGATCAGAGGAAGGGTTTGGATATAGCTCGATCTGATCAAGTTTTGTAAAGATCACCTTGGGAGCACTCAGTTTAACAGATGCATGGGTTAATGCATTTAGGTCATTGAATTCTTGGTAACCACTTGTATTAAGCACTATTTCGCTGGCTTTGTTCACATCTGAAATCTTCGCGAAAAGTAGAGACATGATTCGATCACCTTGGAAAACTTTCATACCTTCAACTCCTTCTTTGAACCAAATGGCGATGCCTTTATTTTCATGTTGATTAACTACCCAGTTCGTAGATATCGCTGAATGGACTCCTGTAAACCTATAACCTGTAGGAACTTCAAATTCGAATTGCAAACTTCCAAGAACATAGGAAGATTCAGTGATAATTGGAATAGCAAGGTCTTCGCTGTTTGAGTTTATCTTCCCTCTCGATTCAAGGAATATATCTGTTCCTTTCCGAAGGACTGGGCTGTATGATGCATTTACATCGCCCCTAGAAAGTACGTTTAAGTTTTGAACTATATGATTACCGCTCATAATAATCTGTGCGGTATCATCAACCCAGTTTCCTGCACGACTTTGATCAAAAGAGAATTGAATTCCTAAGTTAGCGGCTCTTCTAGCCGTTTGTTGGGCATCATTTGCAAGGACTTGGCTATCCCCTGTAACATCTGCAGCCTTCAAAGGTAAGCTGGTTAAGAATGGAGATGTTGCATGATCGTTGATCAGCTGTGCATCTGCAACCGTTATACCTCCCCAAGGTTTATTAATCGATGTTTGCAAGATGTAGCCACTGTCCAAAACCCCTGTAAACAAATAGTTACCACCTGGGGTGATGGTTGAAGTTCGAATAGTTCCAGATGGTCCAATTAGCCTGACTGAACCGGAATTGACTATACTCTGAATAGTATTGGCATAAACCACAGAGCCCGAAACATTTTTTCCTCCCAAAGTTGGATCAATAGTGATTTCGATGGTATCTGAACCTAAACAACCATTGAAGTTGGAAACTAAAAGTGCAATACGCTGAATTTGTGTTGTTAACGTGCTATTTCCGATAAAGGTAGCGTTCGATGAATTTCCTGAAGGGGTCAAAATGCCTGATTGAGCTCCAATTAGACTCCATGAATACACCGTTCCCGAAGAAATGTTAGTTACTGCAGCTGCAAGATTGATGGCACCTCCAGGGGCTACAACAAGATCAGCGCCTAGATCAACAACAGGTGTTGGTAGTACCAACACAACTACAGATCCGCCAAAAACACAATTTGATGCCGGGTCAGTTATTGATACGTTGTAAACGGTGGTTTGCGATGATGTGGCAACTGGATTAGCGGTGTTCGGGTCGCTAAGGCCAGTAGTAGGGAACCACTGGTAAATTAAGGATGATACATTACCTGGGTAGTTGGAAAGGCTTGCTGATAGTTGGGTGGTAGCACCACGACAAACATTCCGTGTTCCTCCGGTAAACAAGGTTGGAACATGAACGGTTATCGTGTCATATCCTGTGCATCCGTTGCTGTCCGTACCGGTTACAATATAATTACTCGTAACATTTGGATTTACAGAAATTGCAGAGCCGCTCTGCCCGTTGTTCCATGAGTAGGTAACGCCATTAGCACCGCTTGCAGTTAGGGTAACAGGTGATCCACAAGAAATTATATCTTGACCTGCAGAAATTATAAGCGAGGGTCTTACAAAGATAGTTACTGTACCGGTGTTTGTACATCCATTGACATCCGTACCGTACACGGTGTAGGTCGTCGTGTTGCTTGGGTTCAAAATGGGTGATAGCGAAAAAGGATTACTGACACCCACGGATGGACTCCAAATAACAGAACTAACACCAGTGATATTTACTGAAGTACTTCCTCCTACGCAAATAGCGGTATCCCCACTAAATTGAATTGCTGGCCGTGGATTCACAAAAACTGTAACTTGTTCGGTGGAGATACATCCATTTGCACTCGTAACATTTACAGAGTATACGGTAGTTGAAGTAGGGTTCACAGAAATTGTAGGAGTTGTTGCTCCATTATTCCAAGCGTATGAAATTCCACCAGTAGCCGTTAAAATCGCACCTGATCCTGAGCAAATAGTTTGATTGATTCCAGCTGATGCGGTTGGTGTAGACAAGACTTCAATTGTTTGGTTTACCGAAGCGGAACAGCCTGTGATCGGATCAGTGTAGTTGTAGGTAATTGTATGGAGTCCAATTCCCGCACTTGAAGGCACAAACTCGGGAGGACAACCGTTGCAGCGACTTCCGCTCGTTACCCCTGGTCCACTAAATGTTCCTCCAGGAGGCGATGCTGATAGGGTTATTGGTGCTCCGTTAGAACAAATAGTGTTAGGTAAGGAGAAGGTTAAGGTGGGGTTGGGATTTACAACAACAACCACAGAATCCGTTGAATAACAGCCTGAATTGTTAGTCCCAATTATATAGTATGTTGTGGTTACTGAAGGATTAGCAACGGGATTTAAAGAATTCGTGGACGATAGACCGTTTGCAGGATACCAAATCGCTTGAGTTGCCCCGTTGGTACTAAGTGTGATACTGTCACCAAAACAAATCGATATGGAATCACCTGCTGCAATTTGAATTCCGTTACCGCTCGAAACAGTTACCAAAACGGTATCTGTGATAAAGCAACCTGATGCGTTAAAGATATTGACCGTGTAAAAAGTTGTGAACATGGGACTTACAGGATTAACATCGGTTGCAATTCCATTAGACCACATGTAAGAGGTTCCACCTGTTGCGGATAGAACTACACTTGAGCCAGGGCAAATTTCGACGTCGGATCCAGCGTTACCATTAGGCAATGCAGAAACGAAAAGGCTGGTTGTGGTAGAGAAGGAGCAGCCTTGGTTGGTAGTGTAGGTATAGGTGATGTTATGAAATCCAGCCCCGGTTAACGACGGATCAAAGCGACCATTTACTACACCTAATCCACTGAATACGCCCCCAGAAGGATTGGCAATGAGTGTAATTGGGGAGGCATTCTCGCAAATTGAATTCAGTGGTGTTATTGTAGGAGTAATTGATGGAAAGGTATTGATAGATCCGTTTGAAACATTGGTTAATCTTTCGCCATTATATTCGTCAAAGAAGAATTGATAAATACTGTCCCATTCTATTGCTCCAGGTCCGGAGGCAGTAATATTTAGTTTAAATAATTCTGTCCCATTGGGAACAGAGATATTGTTTTGACTGAACCATGAGATTCGAATTTTGCCGTTAATAACATTAGAATTTAGACCAGATAAGGAAGAATTCAGATTTGAGATCCCCGTAAAGGTGATTCCTGAACTGAGTTTGAGGTCAAAGGTCATAGCTGCAACATCGGTGAATGCATTTGCAACAATCGGTATCGAAAGACTTGCATTATTGACATTTGGGCAAATGGTAGAATCGGGTATGCTGAGTGAATTTGGGTTACCGGGTATAACGTCAAGGATGGCTGTTGTTGATGTTGCGGGTATTCCACACGAGGAAGATACTACACAGCGAAATCTATTTTGATTTAATGAAGTAGTTAAGGCATTTATAACAAGAGTTGATGTGTTTGTCCCACTGAACAATGCGCTATTTGAAATATTCATGAATGGTCCGTTATTGATGGACCTCTGCCATGTGAAAGTATAGGAATTTGTTATGCCGATTGAAGCCAATGTGCCTACAGAAAAAGTTGTAGAATTGTATTGGTTAATAGTTTGATTTATAGGTTGACTGGTTATTACAGCCGGAATATTCAAGGTAAGCCTTAGTTCGTAATCTTGACAATTCGAAGTAAAGTAGTAAGTTCCAGATGTGCTGTAGGATTGACTCGACACAGACCAATTATAATTGGTGTCACAAATAGATACAGTAGTCACAATTATTGGATTAGGTGTACCCGAGATAATCCATGTACAGGTAACACTATCAAAATTGGCACTTTGATAACAAGCCAAATTTGTAGGTGGAGGTAGAGGTGTTCCAGAGATGTCGTATGAGCATGTTGTGCTGTTGTAAGTAGAGGTCTGGTAACAAGCCAATCCAGAAGGTGGCGGCGGTAGTGTTACAGTCAAATTCAAGGTAATGACCGAGTCACAGCCATTGGCCGAAGTTACGGTGCGGTTGTATGTACCAGCACTTGTTAAGGATTGAGAACCGAAGGAGTATG
>RFMW01000138.1 GCA_009927485.1 Sphingobacteriia bacterium | reverse complement strand
AAGTGAGCCTGCTGGATGATTCAAAGTTCCAAGCCATCGGCGGAAGATAGCCCGGCATCGATGCACGGGGTGGTCACTTCAGGCTCTGTGGAGATCATCGAAATGGACAGGATGCGGAAGCTGATTGCGGATAACATGATAGCCTCCAAGCGTATATCTGCGCACGTGACTTCGTTTGTGGAGGCCGATGTGACCAATTTGCATTATTGGCGTGAAGAGCACAAAGGAGAGTTTGAGAAGCGTTACAATGAGAAACTCACCTTCACGCCCATGTTTGTGGAGGCCGTGGTCAAGGCGATTCAGGATTTCCCAATGATTAATGTTTCGGTGGACGGCACCCGTATCCTCAAGCACAAAGAAATCCATATCGGGATGGCAGCCGCTTTGCCCAGTGGAAATTTAATTGTTCCCGTCATTCAGAATGCAGATCAACTCAACCTCGTTGGAATCACCAAGCGTGTGAACGATTTGGCAAATCGCGCCAGAATGGGTAAGCTACGCCCCGAAGAAATTCAGGGGGGAACCTTTACTTTGTCCAATGTGGGAACCTTCGGGAATGTTATGGGAACGCCCATTATTGCCCAACCTCAGGTCGCCATCCTCGCTGTGGGTGCCATACGCAAACGTCCTGCGGTGATTGAAACTCCTCAAGGAGATTTCATCGGAATACGTTACATGATGTTTCTATCCCATTCCTACGACCATCGGTTGTGGATGGGGCTCTTGGCGGGATGTTCGTTAAGCGTGTTGCGGAATATCTCGAGAGTTGGGATTCCTCCAGAGGAATTTAATCCGATTGGGGGTTGTTCCGTTTGGAACAGTCAGCACAATGGCCTTTGACCTCGGTTTGCCACGCGAAGACTTTGAAATCCTTGGGTGTTTTGGGCAATGGCGGGGATTCCTTCGATTCCAAGCAAAGGATTTTGTGGCAAATCAGGCAGTGAAAATGTAGATGCTGGTGACGGTGATCCCCTGATTCGCAGTGCTCAGGGCATATCGCATAACTAACCGATTGATTGGAAACCACGACCTCGTGGATTAATCCTCCCTCCATGAGGGTTTGAAGATTTCGGTAAAGGGTAACCCGATCCGCGGATGGACCTAAGCGGCCCAGGATTTCGGCCTGGTTCAAGGCGCTGTTTGAATCCGATAGGATGCGAAGAAGGTCTTTGCGAAAGGGAGTGACCCGTAAAGAACGGCTCCCCAACAAGGCCTGAACCTTATCGACCCTGGCGCTCTTTGTCGACGTCTTTGTAGGCACCTTGGGTTGCGAAATAAGCCATTGCCGCGATTAAACCACACAAGAGCAGCATGTCGGTATATCCTAATCGGCTAGGTGCCATGATGCAGGATGCAACGATATACCCTGTCCAAAGCAGGGTAAGCAATGTAAAGACAACCGATAATTTGAAGTGCATAACCTTAATTTGACTCAAAATTAAGGGCAAAGAAGGCCAAATAGAACAATAGTGTCCTTAGAAGGGATAGGCGTTCTTTTCCAAAATATGGCCGGCGACCAAACGTCGTAGGGATTTGATATTGTAGGTCGCGGTTTTGGTGAAGCGCCGTAGGCCCATGAGCATCATGCGCTGCTCGTCATTCTCGGGCAGGGCCAGGATGACTTCTTTGCCGGCTTTCATGCATTGCTCAGCGGCATGGTAGGCTTGGAGTTTGATCAAGGCGGAACGAATTTCACGCTCTTTGGAATCGAAGCTCTTTTCAAGTTTCAGGGTTTTGAGCAAGGCGGATTCCAGGACATAAACCTCCATGGCCATATCCGCCATACGCATCAGGGCCTCTTGTTCCTCGGCCAAAGCCGTACCGTAATGCTGTACGGCAGCTCCAGCGACCAGCAGTCCGGCTTTTTTGAGTTGCTTGAGCACCTTGGCTTCGGGAGCCAAGTAATCGGTGGGTTCTTCAGCGCCAAAGTCCGGAATCTCCATGAGTTCGCTGGCGACTTTACGGGCTGGACCCAAAAGATCCACATGACCTTTGAGGGCTTTTCGTAACATCATATCGACAATGAGCATGCGGTTGATTTCGTTGGTGCCCTCGTAGATCCTGGAAATTCGGGCATCCCGGTAGGCGGCCTCCATGGGCGCATCGGCCGAGTAACCCATGCCACCATAGATCTGAACACCTTCGTCCGCCACCATGGCCATCACCTCGGACCCGTAAACCTTAAGAATGGCGCATTCCACGGCAAATTCTTCGAGGCCTTTGAGTTTGGCTTCGGCTTCGGATTTGCCTTCCGCCATAAGGGCATTTTGGAGTTTTTCGATTGCATCCCCTGCCCGGTACAAGGCAGCATCGGTCGCATAAACCAGTGCGGCACAACGGGCTATTTTTTCTTGGATGGCGCCAAAAGCACCAATGGACTTACCAAATTGATGCCGCTCATTCGCATAGCGACTCATCAAGCCAATTACCTTGAAGGCAGCACCGTTGGTGGCGGCCGCTAATTTGATACGCCCGGCATTCAGCACATTAACAGCGATTTTGAAACCGTCTTCACGCTGCCCCAACATGGAATCCACCGGAACTTGAACTTTATCGTAAAAAACCTGACGGGTTGAAGAGGATTTGATGCCCATTTTGTGTTCCTCGGCATTCATCGTCAAGCCCTGCACATCATCCCGGTGAAAGACAAAACAGGATATGTTTTTGTCGTTTTCGATGCGGGCAAAAACAATAAAGACCTGTGCAAATCCGGCATTGGAAATCCATATTTTTTGGCCCGTGATCTCGTAATGTTGTCCATCCGCCGTAAGTACGGCCGTCGTTTTTCCAGAATTGGCGTCGGAACCCGCACCCGGCTCGGTGAGGTTGTAACACGAGATCCATTCTCCCGATGCAATCTTCCCCAAAAATCGTTCTTTGATGGCTTCTGATCCGTAATACTGAATGGGTAAGGTCCCGATACCGGTATGGGCACCAAAGGCAGTTGCCAAGGATCCGGTCATGCTGGAAATTTCTTCGCAAATCAGCATGGACACATTAAATCCCATGCCCAAGCCGCCGTAGGCCTCGGGCACCGAAAGGCCCAGGAGACCCAATTGGCCGGCTTTGCGCATTAGGTCTTCGACCAAAGGGTAATCGCCCTGTTCGAAGCGATGCAAGTGCGGCTCAACTTCGGTTTTCATAAAGTCGGAAGCGGCCTGAAACATCATTTTTTGTTCCTCGCCAAAATCTTCGCGTACAAAAATTTCATCGGGAGCGGGATCGTAGACGAGAAAGTGTCCACCACGACGGTACGATTTGGAATCCATAACAATAGGTTTTAGGAGGAAAAGGTTTCAAAAATCCCTGCAACCCCTTGCCCACCACCAACACAGGCGGTGACCATGCCGTAACGTTGTCCTCGTTGACGCATTTCGTGGAGGAGTTGCAAGCTAAGTTTGGCACCGGAGCAACCCAAAGGATGGCCCAGCGCAATGGCACCACCGTTGAGATTGACACGCTCGGGGTTTAGGTCCAGTTGACGAATGACGGCCAGGGATTGGGCCGCAAAAGCTTCGTTGAGTTCGATTTGATCCAGGTCTTGGAGACGTAGGCCGGCCTTGGCCAAAGCCAAAGGTACCGCCGCCACCGGTCCAATACCCATAATACGGGGTTCTACACCCCTAGTGGCATAGGACAGCATGCGTCCTAACGGCTCTACTCCCAATTCACGCACCATTTTTTCGGAGGCGACCAGGACAAAAGCGGCTCCATCGGAGGTTTGGGATGAATTCCCGGCGGTGACGGTACCTCCTTGGGCAAAGACGGGTTTGAGTTTGCCCAACGCCTCCAACGAAGTATCCCGACGGGGTCCTTCATCGGTATCGATGGTGTGGCTTCTTTTTTGTTTTTTCATCCGCTCATCCACATAAACCTCTTCCACCACCACCGGGGCAATTTGAGCTTTGAAGCTACCGTTATCCAAAGCCGCCATCGCTTTGGTATGGGATGCCAAGGCAAAGGCATCCTGGTCATCCCTGGAAATTTGGTATTCGCGGGCCACCATTTCGGCGGTCAGGCCCATGGAAGTATAATAATCTCCGTGGGTGCTCGCGATGGTATAGTTGAGGGCAGTTTTCCAACCCATGACCGGTACCATGGACATGGACTCGGTTCCGCCGGCCAAAATCAAATCGGCCATCCCGCTGTGAATTCGTTGAGCGGCAATGGCAATGCTTTCAAGACCTGAACCGCAGTAACGGTTAACGACCATACCGGGTACTTCCTTGGGCAAGGCCAGCAACGAAACGATGCGCCCCATTTGCATGCCTTGTTCGGCTTCAGGCACAGCATTTCCGACGATTAATTCATCGATACGGTGGGGATCCAATTGAGGCAAAGTGGCCAGGACCTGTCGAATCACTTCGGCGGCCAGATCGTCGGGTCGCGTGAATCGAAATCCGCCTTTGGGGGCTTTGGTAACGGCCGAACGAAGTCCGGCAATAAGGTAGGCGTTCATAGGCTAGGGGGTGGGGTCCTTTAGTTGCGCAGGGCTTTGCCGGTTTTGAGCATGTGTTGAATGCGTTCCAAAGTCTTTCGCTCACCGCACAAAGAGAGAAAGGCCTCGCGCTCCAAGTCCAATAAATACTGTTCCGAAACAAGCTGGGGATACGACAGGTCCCCTCCACAAAGCACGTAGGCTAACTTGTTAGCGATCAGACGATCATGGTCCGAGATGTAGTTCCCCATGTGCATTCCGTTAACGCCAGCTAGCAAGAGTGCCATGCCGGCTTTGCCGGGAACACGGACATCCTGGCGTTGGGTGGGAGGGGTATAGCCGGCTTGGGCCAATTCCAAAACCCAATCCCGGGCTTGGGCGATTCGTTGAGCCTCAAACAATGAAATTCGATCGCTATCCCGGAATATCCCCATGGCTTTGGCTTCCATGGCCGATGTAGCGACTTTGGCCGTGGCGATATTCATGTAGACTTGGCTGAGGGCATTGTATTCCACATCGCCTTGACGGTAACGATCGGACAGACGAACGGCAAATTCTTTGGTGCCGCCGCCTCCCGGGATGACCCCAACCCCAACCTCCACCAAACCAACATAGGTTTCGGCAGCGGCTTGGATTCCGTCGGCATGCATGGACAATTCGCATCCACCGCCCAAGGTTAAACCTTTGGGAGCCACAATAACCGGCACCTTGGATAAACGGGCGAGCATCGTAAAGGATTGAAAAGCCCGTACGGCCATGTCCAGCTCTTCGTATTCTTGTTCGGCGGCAAGCATAAAAACCATACCCAGGTTGGCACCTGCAGAGAAAACCGAGGAATGGTTGGATACGACCAAACCGGCAAAATCTTTTTCGGCTAATTCAACACCTTTACGAAAACCTGCGATTACTTCGCCACCAATGGCGTTCATTTTGGTATGAAACTCCACATTGAGGACGCCTTGACCCAGGTCGATGAGACTGCATCCGCTGTTGGACCAGACCAATCGGGTGGGCTTGAGCAGATGCAAGTCCACGATGCGATCACGATGAGGTACCTTGACTCGGCAACCTTGACCCGGATGATAACACCAAAGTTCTCCTTCTCTGTTTTCGTAAAAGGAGTCGAAACCGGCATCCAGCATGGATTGCACCCAAGGTGCGGGGGCTTCGCCGTACAGGGTCATCAACTGACCCATTTCTCGAACGCCTATAGCGTCCCAAAGGGCGTAAGGTCCTAGTTCCCAGCCAAAACCAGCCTCCATCGCCTCGTCCATCTCGTAAGGGGTTTCGCAAATTTCCGGTATGCGCAAGGAGGCGTACCGAAGGTTACGGGCAAAACTCTGTCTCAAAAATTCACCACCCTTGTCGGGCATTTGGATCAGGCCTTTGATGCGCTTTCGTAAATCACTCTCTTGTTTGATGGGGTCCAAAAGCGGGAATTTGGTTTTGCTTTGGACGCTGTATTCTCCCGTTCGAAGATCCAGGGCCTCAATCTTTTTGGCACCGCTGGCGTCTTTGGTTTTGCGGTAAAAGCCCTGTTTGGTTTTGTCCCCGAGCAGACCTTCCGATAACATTTTTTGAAGGAAATCCGGTATTGCAAAGAGTTCGTGGTATTCGTCGTCGGGGCAACGTTGGTGCACCCCCTGGGCCACCTTGACCAGGGTATCCAAACCCACCACATCGCAGGTACGAAAGGTTGCAGACTTGGGACGCCCAATTAAGGGGCCGGTGAGTTGATCCACAGCGGTTATATCCAAGTCCAATTTTGCCATGCTGTGCAGCAGGGTCATGATGCCAAAAACGCCAATTCGATTGGCAATAAATGCCGGGCTGTCTTTCGCTTGAACGGCAACTTTGCCCAGCCTGTGGCGACCAAATTGCAGGAGGTAAGGAATCCAAGCCGCTTCGGTCTTGGGGCCTGGAATGATTTCCAGGAGCTGCAGGTAACGGGGCGGATTAAAAAAATGGGTCCCGCAGAAATTTCGCTGAAAATCGTCGGAACGTCCTTGGCATAAATCAGCAACGGGAATACCCGAAGTATTGGTGCTGACCAAAGATCCGGGTTTACGGTGTTCCTCCAAGCGCCGGTACAAATCCTGCTTGGGTTCCAATTGTTCCACAATCGCTTCGATGATCCAATCGCAATCGGCTACTTTGGGGAGGTCATCGCTAAAGTTACCGGTTTGGATTTTACCAGCCAAGCGGTCCAGGTAGAGAGGGGAGGGTTTGGAGGCCACCGCGGCGGCCAAAGCCTTGTTGACCAAGTTGTTGGGACTGTTACCATCGCCAGGGTCCGGCATATCCAGGAGCAGAACCTCCAAACCGCAATTGGCAAAATGACAAGCCAAACGGGAGCCCATGATGCCCGAGCCCAGGACGGCTACTTTGTTTATTTTTGGATTCATAACACAGGGGATAGTTGCGCATTGCCCATCAACTGCGCAGGGCTTAGGGAACCGATAAGGCCGTTGATGGTATCCATGCATTCAAAAAAAACAGCCAATTTGGCCTCGCCAAGTCGGTTACGAATCAAACGATTAAAATGTCGTACCCTTTCTTTGGCCAATTCGCGAGCGGCAATGCCTTGGGGTGTTAAACGCACCATCACCTGCCGACGGTCTTGGCCGGGAATACGGTACCTTTCGATAAGGCCGTCCTTTTCCAATTTATTCAAGGTACGGGTGGTTGAGGAAGGCTCCATGCCCAATTTGGGCGCTACCTGCGTCACAGGCAGCCCTTCTGTTTCGATATGCAACAGGAGGTAGGCCGAAGAAACCGAGAGCCCGTAGCTTTCGGCCTCAAATGGTACATACGGGCGATGTTGAGCCAGGTCAAACGCGTGTCAAAACAAACTGTTCGTTTGGATTTGGTAGCGCTAAGTGCATGTAGAGCCATAGCCAAAGATAAGCTCATTTAGTATGCATGCATATTTTGTGCATGCATAAAAACAAAAAAAATAAAAAAAACCCGGCAATGCCGGGTCAAGAGGTTTCCAAGAAGGTCAAAGAAATTTTCAATCAGGAAGCGTAGAGGTTATCGTGTTCTTTTTGAAATTTTCCGACAATGAACTTGCGCTTGAGTTTCATGGTGGGGGTTAATTCACCGCTGTCCACGGTCCATGTTACCGGAAGAATGGTGAATTTCTTGATTTGCTCCCATTGGCCGTATTCTTGGTTGTAACGATCAACTTCGCTTTGAATTAAGGTGACAACGCGGGGGTTTACCGCCAAAGCGGGGATGGCCGTGTCGCTAATCCCGTTCTTGGAGGCCCAGTCCACTAGAATATCCCATGCGGGCACGATGAGAGCCGCGGGGTGCTTTTGGTTTTCACCGCAGACCATGAGTTGTTCGATATAGACCGATTCCTTGAATTTATTCTCCATGGCTTGGGGTGCGATGTATTTGCCACCGGAGGTTTTGAAGATTTCTTTTTTGCGGTCGGTAATTTTGAGATTGCCCTGGGCGGTCAACGTACCAATATCGCCCGTGTGAAACCATCCCTCGTGGTCAATCACTTGTTGGGTTAAGGCTTCGTCTTGGTAATACCCTTGCATGATATTGCCGCCTCGGCACAGAATTTCCCCATCATCGGCAATTCGCAGTTCCACGCTGTCAAGGACCGGTCCAACGGTTCCAAATTCCACT
>RFMW01000196.1 GCA_009927485.1 Sphingobacteriia bacterium | reverse complement strand
TTTTGGATGTTGATGCAGGGGTATGGGTAACCGGTTCTAAATTGGTAGATCCCAGGACTCTGCCGCCGGCCAAATAGCTCAATAAGTCCTTTTTGGTTAGGCGGCCACCCTCACCTGTTCCTGGAATTTTTTCCAATTCGGACATGGGGATATGCTCCTGACTAGCAATGTTCAAGACCAACGGAGAATAAAAACGGCCTGTATTGGCCGAAGGCGTACTCAAAGGCGTTGTCACCGAAACCGGACTCAACGCTCGATGCGTTTGTTCCAGGCTCTGGATTTCATTCAAAGGAAGACTATTCGGGGCTGGGGTTATTGGCTGGTTAGGGGTGGTAATTTTATCAGGGACGCCTTGTTCTTGGGTTTCCAGGATGGCCAGCACAGCTCCAACCTTGACCACGGTTCCTTCGGCATGGAGCATTTGAACCAAGGTACCGCCCACCGGGGTAGGAACTTCGGAATCCACCTTGTCTGTGGCAATTTCCAAGACGGCTTCGTCTTTGGCCACCCTGTCCCCATCTTGCTTAAGCCATTTCAGGACAGTTGCCTCCGTGATGCTCTCACCCATTTTGGGCATAATCAGTTCAAATCTTGCCATGCCTCAAAATTAAGGATAAACCCTTCAAAAGGGCTTCATCAGACTCTTGAACACCGCTCAGGAATCCTGCACGGGTTGACCAATCAACACCCTCCACAAAAGGAACATGGCCGTCATTACGGCACGTTCAATGACCAATTCACGACCTTCACCCAAAGAGCGACGGTACGTCAAGGTTCCATCCGGCCCATGGATTCCAAAGCAAACCGAACCCACCGGTTTGTCAACAGTACCACCCGATGGACCTGCAATACCGCTAATGGCCACCGAATAATCGGCATGGTAACGCAAGGCTGCCCCCTGCGCCATAGCACCTACCACCTCGGTGGACACTGCTCCATGCTTTAAAATCAAATCTCGGTCAACTTCCAATTCTTCGACTTTGAGCTCATTGCTGTAGGCAACCAATCCGCCCACCACCACCTCCGAAGCACCGGCCACTCGAACCAATCTTGCGCTCAAGGCCCCTCCCGTACAACTTTCTGCAAGGAAAATTTTCTGACCTTTATCTTTTAAAATCAATCCAATACACTCTTCCAGTGAAAGTTCGTTTTCGCCATAAACATAACCTTCAAGAAGCCCCTTGATTGCTTGCGCGGCGACCTGAACACGGTCTTGCATCCCCGCAAGGGTTATTCCAGAGCCGTCCTTGGATTCGTGGGCATACATACTGAGCCTCAAACGAACCAAGCCTGGTCTTGGCAAATATGCCAACCGTATCCCCTCGGGCCTCCATTGGCTTTCCCAATTCTTCAGAATACGGGCAATAGAGGATTCGACCAAACCGGCTACCATCAGGGTATGATGAACCATAGGCCGCAACAATCCTGTTGTTTTCAGGTGAGGGATAAGCTCTTGGTCCACAAGATGCTTGAACTCGTAAGGCACCCCGGGTAAGGCAGCCACATAAACCCCATGCTGCAACCATAGCATGCCTTGGGCAGTCCCCAATGGGTTATGAAGCAGGGTACAATTGTCGGGCAAATCGGCTTGGGCCAGGTTCATGGGGCCCGGTTCCCTGCCCCTGGCTTCAAACCAGGCCTGAATGGCCTTTTGGACCTCGAGATTACGGACCAAGCGACCGCCCATGGCTTGGGTTAACAAGGGCTTGGTTAAATCATCCGAAGTAGGACCCAGTCCCCCACTGAATACCACCAAATCAGCCTTGGCCATGCCGAGTTTGAGTGCTTCCAGCATTTCATCTTCACGATCCCTCACGGTCCATTTACTGACCAGCTCCAGACCCGCAGCGGCAAAGGCTTGACCCAGGTACGACGCGTTGGTGTCCACCACCTGCCCTAACAAAATTTCGTCACCCACGACGACCAGAATTGCTTTCATTGCACCAAAGCGTCAAAGTAAATGCCAAGCAGGCCTTGGAATAACCTGTTTGGAAATTATACTTGACCAATGAAATGGAGCACTGGACTTCTTAGCCTCATTCTGTTGATTTTGATTGCCAAAGTCCAGGCCCAAACATCTCCCGACCTCACCCGAACCTGCGCCCCGGTGGCCGGTGATAGCCTTCGCTACTACCTCGCCCCCAACCCGCTCTCCTTTGCCCCCTTGTTGACCCAAAGTGGGCCTGCACGAACCTGGAATCCAGGGTCTGCCCTGCTCTCCGAACAAAGTAAAGTGGACCTCTACCAAAACGCAACCCAAACGCCCTATTTCCTGCTTTTTGGAAATTATGGCCGCAAAATCGCTGATAGCAGCAGTCTTTTTGAATTTTTGGGACTGCCCGCTCAATTGCCCATCCCGGGCTTGGATACCTTGAATTTACCGCTGACCAACCTCTATGAGTTTTATAACTTGAACAATAACCGATGGGCCAAGACCGCTCAAGGCATAGGCTTGTTCGGCTTGCCGCTACCGATTTTTTACAGCGATGCCGATGAGATTTTGAATTTTCCCCTTCGATACAACGAAAGGGATACCAGTACTTTTGCCTTTGAAATCAATGTCCCTACCCTGGCTCAAATATCCAGGAGTGGACGACGCATTAGCCATGCGGATGCCTGGGGTACCCTGACAACTCCCTACGGCACCTTCAATTGCTTGAGGGTGCGTAGCAGAACCAGCATTCAAGACAGCATCGCCATCAGCGGTTCTGCGCCGATTGGCCTACCCGCACGCAATGAAATTGAAACCTCTTGGTACACCAACGAGGGCGGGAATCGAGGACCCGTCCTGCAGATTATCGAGAGAGGGGTTCTTTTCTTTCCACCTACCGTTCAAGAGGTCCGTTACAGGGACCGATACCGGGCGCCCAAGCCACCGCCCCCACCGCCATTGACCGATCCAGGGGATGTGGTTCTTTACCCCAATCCCTGTCAAAATACGCTTTATCTGGGATTGCACCCCTTGGATCCTTGCAGCAGGATTTCCTTTACGGATATGCATGGTAAAATCGCTTTGGACCTAACCAGTCCAGGCTCTCAAATCGAGAATCTTTCTTCGCTTTTAGCCCCCGGTTGTTACCAGGTCCAATTGGAAGCCCAATACGGAAACTACTCCAAAAGATTATTGATAATTCCTTAATTACAGGATATTACTGTATATACGCTTGAGTAATAGTTCAAGCATTTCCCTTTCTTCTCCTGCCAAATTCTCCCACAAAGGAAGCAAGGCCAAACGAACCGGTTGGGCCACAAGGTCCAGCATTTTTTGACCTTCTTCGCTCAAATAAATCCGCTTGATCCGGGTGTCGAGCTCTTGGCGGTCCTGGAGTTCTTTTGCGGGAATTCGGGTAACCCACCCCTTGCGAAGCAGGCTTTGGACCATTCGCGTGGTGCTGGAACGGTCACGACCCAAAGCACGCGAATAGATTTCTTGGTATTGCCCTGGCCTCTCCCTGACCAAATCCAAAAAGCGAAATTGCTCGGCATTGAGGGAAACGCCGGCATCCCTAAAGGCCTGATCCAGGCGAAGCCCGTAGGCGTTCCAAATCTTGCCCATTAAGTGCAACAGTGCCTCTCGATCCAACATGATGCAAACCTACGCTTAAGAAGGATTAACGAGGCAGAGCTTGCAATTCAGGCTATTTTTGAGGCAAACAATCGCAATCGCCTCTATGGAAATCCTGATCATGACCACACAGCTCATTCTGGGCCTATGCCTCCTCGTGTTGCTGCACGAATGGGGGCATTATTATGTCGCCAGAATCTTCGGGATCAGGGTTGAGAAATTCTATGTTTTTGTGGACGCATGGGGTAAGAAGCTGTTTTCGTTTCGTAGAGGGGATACCGAATTTGGTTTGGGCTGGCTACCCATCGGGGGTTATGTCAAAATTGCAGGGATGGTGGACGAATCGGTGGACAAGGACCAATTGGCCGCTCCCCCCAAACCCGATGAATTTCGTTCCAAGCCTGCTTGGCAGCGCCTCATTGTGATGATCGGAGGGGTTACGGTCAATGCCATCTTGGGAATATTCTTGTTTGCCATGATCTTGTGGTATTGGGGTGAACAGAAAACGCCCATGCAGAGCTTGCCCCATGGCCTTGCCACCACCAATTTTGCCGAAGACTTGGGCCTTAAGGCGGGTGACCGAATTAACTCGGTCAACGGCAAACCGGTTCAATACCTCGAAGACTTGTACTCTACGGATTATCTATTGCAATCCGAGGTAATGCTGGAAATCTCAAGAGATTCACGGACCTTGGAGCTCAAACTCCCTGGGGACTTTTTTCGTCAATTCTTGGAACAAGACAAGGGTTTGTTCTTAACCCCAAGGATGCGCTTTGCGGTCGGTGAAGTTGCTGCGGGCATGCCTGCCCAGAAGGCCGGTGTTCTAGATGGAGATTCCATCGTAGCCATCAATGGTCAGGGAATCATGTATTTTGATGAAGTTCAGAAAATTCTCAAAGCCAACAAGTCCAGAATTTGTACCCTTAGCCTTCGAAGATCAGGTGCAGGCCCTGTCGATGTTCCGGTCAAGGTCAGTGAACAAGGCACCATCGGTTTCTACCCAGCTATGGAACAAATCCCCACCCAAACCGTTCGTTACTCCGTCCTGTCCGCATTGCCAGCAGGGGCACGCATGGGATGGAAGACGATATCGGATAACCTCAAAGGCTTTGGGATGATCTTCCGGGGGGAAGTCCCCGTCGAAAAATCATTGGGCGGCCCTATCGCCATTGCCAAAAAAATGTACGGGGGCATCTGGGATTGGCAGCGTTTTTGGACCACCACCGCCTTGCTATCCATGGTATTGGCGATCATGAATTTACTACCGATCCCCGCCCTGGATGGAGGTCATGTGGTCTTTTTGATGGTAGAAATGATCACAGGTCGTCCACTAAGCGAAAAGTTCCTGATGGCTGCCCAATATGTTGGGATGGTCCTGCTTATCCTCCTTATGGTCTTTGCATTCGGCAATGACCTCCTGCAACATGTCTTTCGTTGAGGCTCGAACCGTGACCTCTTTCCGTGCCCAGGACCGGAGTCGAACCGGTACGAGTTTTAGCTCACTGGTGTTTGAGACCAGCGCGTCTACCAATTCCGCCACCTGGGCAGGCAGGCCGCAAATATATCCCCAATTCTCCTAAATATGATTTCAAAACTTAAAATCACCCAAAGGGCTTTCCTGACTGCAAGAGGTTTCCTCTTGATCGTCATTTTAGGGATCTGCTCCACCCAAGCTCAAACGGTTGACCAGGGTGAAGGGGAATACCTGGTCACCTTTGCGGATCAATTCGACGCTGCCGGGGCAAGCGTTCTTTTTGATTCCCTTGGGACGCCCTTGCACCAAAGGCAGTCGACCGTGATCCGAGAGTGCATGAGCAAATCATCGAAGGCTCGCAACTTGCTTCGGGTTTGGTTGGATGAATATAACCGAGAAAACCAGACCGAATGGTCCATATTGGATTCCTTTTGGATTGTAAATGCGGTAACCCTACGCATGGACCGGGTGGCCTCTGCACATCTAAGCCAAACCCTGGAAATTCGCTCCATCGACCCGGTGAACGCCCTACCCATTGGTTATACTGAATCTATCGACAACACAAAATCTGAATCCAAAGGACCCTGCGATGAATCAAATTCGGGATCAAGCACTATGGATCAACCTGAGGTGGTCAACGGTAGAGAGCCAGGCCTTGGTGCGATCCAAGCACCGCTTTTGTGGGCCAGGGGTTATACCGGCAAAAACCGTCGAGCCATGCTCATGGATACCGGCGTTTGGCCGCAACACCCTGCGATCCAAGGGAAATTTATAGGGCAACGATTGGGTTTAGATCAATCCTGGTATGCTTACGATGAACCGGTTCCGGCTGACAAAATAGGAAATCACGGAACCCATGTGATCGGTACCGTTTTGGGCTTGGATTCTTCCAGCAGGGACACCATTGGCGTCGCCTATGGAGCCTATTTCATTGCAACCGATCCGATTGTAACCAATTTGGCCTTGGTTCGTTCATGGACACAACTAATGCGGGCATTCCAATGGGCCCTCAACCCGGATGGCGACACCTCGACCCATGCCGATGTACCTGATGTGATCAACAATTCATGGGGTAGAACCAATGCAGGACTGGACAGTGTATGCCAAGCTGTGGTGGTTGCTCAAGCATTGTTAAGCGTGGAAGCTGCCGGTATCGCCAATGTTTTTTCGGCAGGCAACAGCGGTCCAGGCCCCTACACCGTTGGTGTCCCGGCGCAGGTCATCTACGACTCCCTCAATGTATTCTGTGTTGGAGCATTGGATGCATCCAATGTGCTGGCAGGATTTTCCAGCAACGGCCCCAGTCGTTGCGGTTCCGATTCCATGGTTCAAATCAAGCCCGAAGTCTCCGCTCCCGGAGTGAATGTGCGTTCTGCCGATGGACCTAGCGGTTACGGCCAAAAATCCGGAACCAGCATGGCCTCACCCCATGTCACGGGCGCTGTTTTGTTGCTTAAGGAAGCCTTTCCGCAATTATCCGGCCGTCAAATCCTCAATGCCTTGTATCAAACCGCATTGGACCTGGGACCTGCCGGCGAAGACAATTTCTTCGGACGGGGCATTATTCGTACCGATGCGGCCTACCAATTTTTGGCCGCGACCATACCCCTACACCTCCTTATCAACACGGACCCGACCTCGCCATCCTGGGATTGGATTCCCCCTCCAGTTCAGTGTTAGGATTACGGTGTGCTTCCAATAGCGCTTTGTCTTCCAATTTGAAATTCAAAATTACCAACCTTGGGGATACGGTGGCAAATGGTTTTATGATGGATGTTTACGATAACCAGGTTTGGCATCATTCCGTATCCTTTGGAAGCAGAATCCTGGCCCCAGGTCAAATAAGCGAGGTAACCCTTGGTAGCCTTAATCGTAACTTTTCGAATGCGCAGGAGCGCTGGATGTTCCGCATCAGCCCGATGAGACCGTTGGGAACCGGCATGTCCTTGCAAGGCCTGGAAGGAGATACCCTGAACAATTATTTTTTCTTGCAATTTCGGAATATCCAGCCAGCCAACGATCTGATTACGGAACATTTCAATGACTCGCTTCGACTTCCTTTTGTAACAGAGAATCATCGCGTTTCCGATTGGACCATCGAAAACCCTGACAACGATGATTATACCGGTTCAACATTGCCCGCAACGTGGGCAACCTACGCGTTACCCTCTACGCCATCCCCTTTTCACCCGGTGAGCTCAGGGGCAAACGGCAGGGGAAGCGGATGGGCCGCCGGGATCAAAATGCGGGATTATTCGGCGAGATTGCGTCAGAGGGATCATCTCGTTTCTCCACCTTTCTTTCTTCAAGGAGCACCTGCGGGACAACGCTATAAGCTGTATTTTGATGTCGCCTACTCCAACCGCAACAACGCATTTAGAGATAGCCTGATCGTATCGTTTTCTTCGGACTGCGGCTATACCTTCCAAGAAATTTACCGAAACGGCGGAGATTCCCTTCGATCCCATGCGGGAATAAACCCTGCGGACTCCTCGGCTTTCAGACGAATCGAGGTAGACCATCCTTTGTTGCAGCGTACCACGCCGGGCTCTTATCGACTTCGGTTTACAAGTCAAAATGATTTTGGCGGCAACCTTTATCTGACCAATGTTGGCCTTTTTCGATTTTATGGCTTACCTGTAACGGATGCACCTCCCACTGCACAATCCTGGTCCGTTTACCCTAATCCTTCCAGCAATACCCACCTGAACCTTCAGATTCCTGAACACCGCGACCGAATACGTCTCCAAATCGTCAACCAACTTGGACAAATGGTTTGGTATTCGGAATGGATCGATCAACCCAACCCAGAAAGCGCCCTTGCCGCAGGACTTACCCACCAAGTGGAAATCCCTGATTTGAAACCCGGCCTTTATTTGCTAAATCTTGAAAGCCAAGGCAATCCACTTTTACTCAAACCTGCAATTCGATACCAAACCCTGCGTTGGATTAAAACCCCGTAATAAAAACCTCGAACAATGTTCAAAAAATATCGGTTTGGATTCTTATTCACTATTGTATGTTGGCTGTTGACGCCAACGGTCTTTGGCCAAGACGCCCTAGAGACCCCGCTCGAAATCTTTGAAGGCATGAAGATCAAAGCCAAGGTCTTCGCGGAAGATACTTCGGTGGCCAAAAGACGAAACGCCAACCATCGTTTTGTGCAGGATATGGTCCGACTGGTCAAATCGGGTAAATCCTGGGGAATGGCCTGGTCGGACTTAGCCTCTGTTTCGACCTTGTTGACCCCTGACCAGCAATGGCGGATTGTGACCTGGTCAGTCCTTCTTGAACAGAATTCCAGGAGGCATTACGGCTGCATCCTTGGACAGCAAGGGAAATTCTACCCTTTGATCGACCAAATGGCCAACCGCTTCGAAAACGAAGATGTTTTCGATAACCGTCAATGGCCAGGTGCGGTTTATTTCCAAATCCTTCCCGTAAGTGCCACCTACAATGGTCAAGCATGCTATGCCGTGTTGGGGTACGATGCTCGAGAACCCTTTGCTCAACGCAAAGTCTTGGATTGGCTCTGTCCTGACCCCTCAAAGGAGATGGTTCATATAGGTGCCCCTCTGATTAATCGAGAAGGTCGCAGCCTTAGCCGATGGCAGCTTTTATACCCTCGGGATGTTCAAGTTCAATTGCAATGGGACAAAGATCGTTCCTTGGTCTATTTTGACCATTTGATCAGCAGAGGATCAGATCCTTCCAGTGAGGGTTTTGATTTCATTCCCGATGGCAGTTTTGACGCGTTGGTTTGGCGCAATGGGCGATTAACCTTTGAGGAAATGCCCAACTATCAACCGCTTAAATAGCTTTCATTCAAAAAATTATGGCAGAGCGTACCGTTTTGATCCTAGGGGCCGGGAGATCTTCTGGCTACTTGATTGAGTATTTGGCCCAGCAGGCTGTTGCGCTTAATATCAAAATTGTGGTGGCCGACCAAAACCTGGATTGGGCCATGGCCAAAGTTGAATCACTGCCTTCTTGCTATGCCATCATGGTGCAACCCGGTACCGATATTGAAGGCTTTGAAAAATTAGTTGCAAATGCAACATTAGTGATTTCATTGCTCCCGGTTCACCTGCATATGACCGTGGCCAAAGCGTGTTTAAAATACCAAAAACCGATGTTCACCGCCTCCTATCAGACCGCTGAAATGGAGTCACTTCAAGAAGAAATTAAAAGCAAAGGGCTGTTATTCTTGAACGAATGCGGTTGCGATCCAGGTTTGGACCATATGACCGCTGTCCAAACCTTGGATAAGCTCCAACACCAAGGTCATCAGATTTTATCCTATGAAGGGTATACGGGCGGCCTCGTAGCCCCTGTCTCGGATAATAACCCTTGGCATTACAAATTTTCATGGAACCCGCGCAATGTCATCCTCGCAGGACAGGGCGGCCATGCTCAATTCCTTAGAAATAACCTAAACAGCCTCTTGAGCTACCCGGATTTGTTCCGCGAAGTTGTTGAAGTGGACCTTGACGATTTTCCAGATTTGGTGGGCTATTTCAACCGAAATTCCTTGCCTTATGCGGAATTGTACGGTATTCCCAACGCCCATACCGTGATACGAGGCACTTTGAGGCATCGAGATTTCTGCACGGCTTGGTTTCCTTTGGCTTGTTGGGGATTGAATGCAATGAGCGCCTTGGAACCAGCGCTTGTAGCCAATTTACCAACACGGGATACCCTTTCCCCCAGGTTATCCAGCGAATTCGGCTATTCGGATGCCGAATGCAAAGTTGTCCACGAATTGTGGGACTATTTGGGCATCTGGGCCTTGGTAGAAGCCCTGCGCAATCCAAGGTCAGTGGATACAGTGGGCTTGGATGCCAATGCATTTACCCGGTGGCCATCGCCGGCAGATTGGTTAGAAACAAGAATGACCGAGCGGATGTCTTTGTCCCCCTCGGATCGCGACATGGTCTTGATGACCCACCTTATTCGCACCAAAAACCCTGATGGTCAATCCGAAATCCACCGTTGTACCCTTTGTTTAGAGGGCGAAGGGGGTGACAAATCCGCAATGGCCAAAACAGTGGGCTTGCCACTTGCCTTGGCCGTAGAGCTGTATCTCCAAGGTAAAATCCAGGATACTGGCCTAATCCGACCTTTGGGCTGCCAATGGTACTCCTCAATTTTGCCAGCTTTGGAAAATCGCGGGATTAGAATGCAGCATACCGTCACCATGGCCTAATTTACAGGCGCTTGGCAGTATTAGGCCCCAATAGCCTTGGAAAACCCTATTTTTGCCACGCCTTTGGCATATCACCTTATTCGCCTATCGAAAAATAGTCCCCCTACCCCATGATTCAGTTGTTGCAGACCTTGAACGGACGGTTAACCGAAATCCGTGAAGTTGAAAACGGATGCTGGATCAATATTGTGGACCCGGACGACAAGGATACGGCTTGGCTGGAGGAGCACTGCCCTCCTGTTGTCGAATACTTAACCGACTCCTTGGACTTAGATGAACTCTCCAGGGTCGAAAAGGAGAGTGATTATCTGCTCGTCGTCTTGAGGATACCCCACTTTAGGGGCATGGAATACGACATTCCCTTTATTACCCTTCCCCTGCTCATTATGCAGACTGGGTCTATGACCATTACCCTCTGCAAAGAAGAAAACGCTATTGTGCAGGAATTTGTCAGGGAAAGGGTACGGGGCTTTACAACCAACAAAAAGGACACCTTTCTTCTCCAAATTCTCCACAAAACAGCCTCCAAATTCCTTATTCACCTTCGAAATATCAACAAAATCGTTGAAAAACTGGAAGACGAGCTGGAAAATTCCCTCAAAAACAAAGAAATCGTCGGGCTACTTCAATACGAAAAGGCCCTGATTTACTACACTACCGCCTTGCAGACCAACGGAACCATGCTCGAAAGGCTGAGACGCTTGCGGCATTTCACCTACGAAGAGGATGACGACATGCTCGAAGATGTTCAAATTGAAAACCAGCAAGCCCTTCAAATGACCACGATCTCCATACGAATCATGGGCCAAATGATGGAGGCTTTCAGCTCCGTTATCAACAACAACATGAACAATGTCATGAAAACCTTGACCTTCGTGACCATTTGTTTGGCCATCCCTACCCTCTTTGCGAGCTTGTACGGCATGAACATCCCGTTGCCGTATGCCCAAACCGAAACGGCCTTTTGGGGGCTTTTGGGGCTTAGCGGGGCCATGATTTCCGTCGTTTTTCTGCTGTTTCGAAGAATGCGCTGGTTTTGATTCAGGACTAGGGCATCGCCTAGATCCTGAATATTGATGTCAATTGAATTTTTTCCCTATCGTTAGGGGCATAAAGAAATTCTTAAATTGTCCACCATTGCTGGTTTCGTTATTAAATTAAGGTAGAAATACCTATCTTTAGGTGCTAAATTTTGCTC
>RFMW01000030.1 GCA_009927485.1 Sphingobacteriia bacterium | reverse complement strand
TGTAAGTACCCCTTTTTCCAGACAGGTTTAATTGTTAAGTTAAGGTTGAATTTGTTGTTTCCATTCGGAGGGTGTTCGGTTCTGTAGTGCTTCATGGGGTCTTCGTTCGTTGTATTCTTCGATCCATTCTTCGGTGGGGGCTCTGAATCCCGGATATCGGTGAACAGGTAGGCGTCAAAAATGGCTTCGCGGTACACGCGGTTGAATCTTTCGATAGTACCGTTCTGCATAGTCCTGCAGTGTTGAATAAATTGAATCACGATTTCATGTTCCTTGCACCACCACTCAAAACTTTGGAAGTGAATTCAGGGCCGTTGTCCGTTCTGATGACCTGAGGCTTGCCTCGCCAAGCGATAACGCTCTCCAGGGTCCTTATAATGCGCTTAGTGGACAGCGAAATATCGATCTCAATGGCCAAAGCTTCCCGTGTACAATCGTCCATGACGTTGAAGGTTCGGAATTTGCGCATCCCCCATGATGCTATCGCTCATAAAATCCATGCTCCAGCTATGATTGACGGCTACGGCTTGCTGAAGGGGCTGTCGGACTCGGGCTGGCAAACGTCGCTTTCCTCTGCGTTTCTGATTCATTTTGAGGAGCTATTCACTTTGTTAGTAATACTGAGATCTTGGTATGGAGGCCAGTTTGCAGGCCCTGCTCACCGGTACGCCGTGATCGCGTACCAATTCTTCGGCTATTTGCCGCTTGGTGGCAGGGCCCAGCCTTTTTTTGAGAACAGGTCCCTCAAAAGCTGGTTATCCATCGCTAGATCCGCGTACATCCTCTTGAGGCGCGAATGCTCCTCTTCCAGGGTTTTTAGTTTCTGTACATCGGACACATCCAACCCCCCGTATTTGGCCTTCCACTTGTAAAAGGTGGCGGGTGCGATGCCCATTTCTCGGCTTGACCCCGGTGGCTATACCGGATTCATGCTTTTGAAGGGCCTGTACGAATGAGCTTCGGTAAATCGTGATTTTTTCATGGTTTTTGAAATTAAAGAAATTTCTCTACTTTCAAAAGTCTGCATTTTAGGGGTACTTACATATGACGATACTGAAGCGGCCTTTTGGGGGCTTTTGGGGCTTAGCGGGGCCATGATTTCCGTCGATTTTCTGCTCATTCGTGGAATGCGCTGGTTTTGATTCAGGACTAGGGCATCGCCTTGTCCTGAATATTGGGGGTAATTGAATTTTTTCCATTCGTTAGGGGCATAAAGAAATTTTTAAATTGTCCGCCATTGCCTATTTCCTAAGTATATTAAGGTAGGAATACCTATATTTGGGTGCTAAATTCCGTT
>RFMW01000033.1 GCA_009927485.1 Sphingobacteriia bacterium | reverse complement strand
AATGGAAAGTGTTAGGGTAATCACGGAGTCACAACCGTTGGCGGCAGTGACGGTACGGTTATAAGTACCTGCGCTTGTCAAGGATTGAGAACCGAAGGTGTAGGACTGACCTTGACAAATTGCTGCAGAAATATTGGAGCTGGCATTGGGTTTGATAGCCAATGTTAGGGTAATCACGGAGTCACAACCGTTGGCGGCAGTGACGGTACGGTTGTAAGTACCAGCGCTTGTCAAGGATTGAGAACCGAAGGTGTAGGACTGACCTTGACAGATTGCGGCTTCAATGGTTGCAGAAGAATTGTTGTTGACCAGAACGGCGACAGGGGAAGAAGTGGCCGAGCAATTTGGAGAAGAGCTTACGGCGACGGTGTAAGAGCCTGAGGTTGAAGCCACATAGGATGCGCTGTTCGCTCCTGTTATTGGAGATCCGTTGATGGACC
Source organism: Sphingobacteriia bacterium (assembly GCA_009927485.1). Lineage (GTDB taxonomy): Bacteria > Bacteroidota > Bacteroidia > UBA7662 > UBA7662 > SYHX01. The sequence goes on along the minus strand of RFMW01000033.1, from coordinate 718 downwards.
ATTGGTAGGAAAGTCCAGTGCCGGTGTTGGCATTGAGTGTGACGGATCCACCTTGGCAGAAAGTAGTCGGTCCTGCAGGTGAAATGGATGCCGTAGCGGTACAACAGTTTGGTCCAGTAGCAATGGTTCCATTGATCCATTCGGTATTAGGAATGACATCGGCGACTTCGTCGGCATATTCACAGTTGCCAGGAGTGCTAAGATCCCAAATGACTGGCGAAGATCCTGAAGCAAGGATTACGAATCGGACGTTGAACATGAGTCCGTTGAAGGCGACAGGCGTAAGATTAAACCAAGCGGCTCTGAACTGACGACGGGTCGAAGCGTTGTAAGGGGCATTGGGATTGAGGCTGGTGAACAGTCCGCAATTGCTGAGGAAACCGGTAGCGATGTTGGCGTTAAGTCCTGTGACTGCACTAATGCAGCGAAGCTTGGTAGAGTCGTAATCAATGGCCATGGAAATGGCAGCGGTGCTGATACCGGAGGCCATGCTGATGGTCACGGGAACGGTTACGGTATCCCCCACGCAACCGCTCACCGAACCAATGGTGGTGCTGATGTTTGGACCTGCAGGGTTCACGGTTAAGGTGATAATCGAGTCACAGCCATTGGCTGCGGCACCTGGACATACTTGCGTAAAGGTTCCGGGTGTTGAGAATACTTGTCCGCATACGGTAGTTCCTGCGGTGATGGTGACCGCTGAGTTTGCGGGTTGCTT
>RFMW01000031.1 GCA_009927485.1 Sphingobacteriia bacterium | reverse complement strand
AATTGCATTGGAAACGGCAACGCAGGTGTTGGAAGTCACGGCTACGGTATAGGTTCCTGCGGTAACGACGGTGTAATTGGCCGAGGTCGCGCCAATGATGTTGACGTTATTTCGGCGCCATTGGTAGGTTCTGCCTGTGCCGGTATTTGCGCTGAGCACGGTGTTGGCACCTTGGCAGAACGAGCTTGCACCGGTAATGGTGGCAATGGGTAGGCTTCTGACTGTTACCGAAGTAGCGGAGGAGGTTGCCGAACATCCATTGAGATTCGTTACGGTGACGGTGTACGATCCTTGAGCAGTAGCCACCAAAGACGCGTTGGTTGCGCCGGCAATAGCGGTGTTGTTCAAGAGCCATTGGTAGGAAAGACCGGATCCGGTATTGGCATTGAGGGTCACTGAAGCACCTTGACAGAAGGTTGTTGCTCCAGCTGCGGTGATGGTTGCCGCTGGAAGAGCATTTACGGTGAGGCTAACGGCCGCAGAGGTGTAGAAGCAATTGGCACTTTCGCTTACACGAACGGTATAGGAACCAGTGGAATTGGCAACCAAAGAAGAGTTGGTGGCACCGCTGATTGCTGAACCGTTGAGGAACCATTGATAAGAAAGGCCATTTCCTGCGGTAGCGTTCAGGGTGACTGAAGATCCTTGACAGATAGAGGTTGAACCTGAAGGGGTGATGGATGCGAATACCGAACAACATCCGCTACCAAGCGTTACGCTACCGTTGTTCCAAGAGGTACCGGGGATCACATCGGCCGCTACATCGGTGTATTCGCAATTACCAGGTGTGGCGAGATCCCATGACAAATCGTGAGTGCCAGGTGACAAAACCACAAACTTCATTGTGAAGAGATTTCCGCTAAGGTTTACAGGATTTAAGTCAAACCAAGCCGCGCGGAATTGAGAAACTCCGTTGAACGTACCGCAGTTGGTTAGAAGTGAATTCGCAATAGCCGAATTGACATTGGCGACACCGTTAATACAAGCTAACTTGCTAGGGTCATAGCCAATGGCCATGGAAATCGAGGCAATACCAAATCCATTTTGGATAGTGACCGGTACCAAAACCGTATC
>RFMW01000034.1 GCA_009927485.1 Sphingobacteriia bacterium | reverse complement strand
GGAGACACCACTTATAAGAACGGGAACTGTAACGACATCCCCTGGGCATGAAACGCTGGCATTTCCTACTGAAATTGCGGTAGTGGAAGAAACTAGAGTTAAGTTTACTACAGAGTCGCAACCATAGATGCTTTGGAAGGTTGATGAATAAGTACCTGCAGAGGTGATTGTTTGACCATTAAAGTTGAAGGTAGATCCAAAAAACAATGGCAATGTTACATTAATGTTGTAGCTCGGATTAATGGTTAGGATGAGCCTGTAATCCTGACAATTTTGGCTAAAGTTGTATACACCACCAGAGCTGTAAGTTAGGCCGTTGATTGGCCATATGAAAGAATTACAAGCAGAGATATTTGTAACAATGGTTGGATTCGGAATTCCGCTCACAACCCATGAGCAGGACGTGGTGTCGAACGTGGCGGTTTCGTAACAAGCCAGCCCTGTTGGAGCCGGAGGTTGAGTACCGCTAACATCCCATGAACAAGATGCGGTGTTGAACGTGGCGGTTTCGTAACAAGCCAGCCCTGTTGGAGCTGGAGGTTGAGTACCGCTAATAACCCATGAGCAGGACGTGGTGTTGAATGTTGCAGTTTCGTAGCAAGCTAGTCCTGTTGGAGCCGGAGGTTGAGTACCGCTAATAACCCATGAGCAGGACGTCGTGTTGAATGTTGCAGTTTCGTAGCAAGCCAGCCCTGTTGGAGCCGGAGGTTGAGTACCGCTAATAACCCATGAGCAGGACGTGGTGTCGAACGTGGCGGTTTCATAACAAGCCAGTCCTGTTGGAGCCGGAGGTTGAGTACCGCTAATAACCCATGAGCATGACGTGGTGTTGAAGGTGGCGGTTTCGTAGCAAGCCAGCCCTGTTGGAGCCGGAGGTTGAGCACTTATTGTGAGATTAAGGATTTCCAAGTGGCAACCTGACTTTATAGTATAGGTCCCTGATGTAGAGTAGGATTGGTTATTGACGGACCAAGTGTAATTAGAGCAAGCCGTTGCGTTGGTCGTGTTTGTGGTTGAGGCTGTAACCGAGGTATTGGTTCCTGAGTAGGTAACGTTGTTGTATGGATTTCCTAATGGATCACTAATTTCTGTGTTGCCTGTATTCGTGATGTCAAAGGAAAGGTTGTCAGTGTTGTTTACAATGACTCGAATGTAGAAGGCGATACCATCAAGGTTGACCGGGGTAACCTCTGCCCATGATGCTCTAATTTGATTGAACCCTCCAAAATTATTGGTGGAGGCTATAAGCGTGGAAATCACAGGGTCTATACCCGTTACATCCAAGAAGGTTGTAGAGTTTGGGCTGTAGTTCAGCGCAAGGGAAATTGCACCAATATTGTTTGCATTAAGAATGGCAACGGGGATGCTTAAAGTGTCACCACTACAACCGCTTATAGAACCCAACGAAACATTAATGGGATTGGAATTGCAGGAAATTGTTCCAAAGGACCATGTACTGTTTGAAATAACTTGTCCAAATTGATTGGCATACTCACACAAGCCTGGGGTTAAATCCCAATCTACGACATGGTAACCCCCTGAAAGAATTCTGAACTTGAGCACAAATAATTGCCCACTAATCGTTATGGGATTTAAATCGGACCAAACAAATCTTATCTGTTTACCAACCCCAGGAACGGAAACACAATTGGTCAACGATCCAGTAGAAAAAGAAGGGTGTAGAGACTGAGCTCCTCCAAGGCACTGCAACTTGGTTGAATCGAAGTTGATGGCCATACTAATGGCCGAAACACCTGAACCGGCCATACTAACATTAACCGGGATACTTATTGTATCTCCTTGGCATCCTGTCACATTACCGATGGTAGTTGTTACGCTTTGGGCGCTACCGGTAAAGTAATTAATCAAAACAAATAGTCCCAGGATTAAATTTCTTGGTATTCGAGTTTTCATCGGAATTGTATTTAAGAGGCGAGGATTTTAATATTTACCCTTTTAGTGCTTAATGACCAATTTCTTTTGCAAGTTTCCGGAAGCATGGAGAACGTTAAGGAGATACTGACCAGAAGGTAATTCTGTCAAGTCGATAGATAATTTCTGAAGGTTGTTACCTCCTAAAATTTCAGAGACACTGATTTCTTTGATTAATTGTCCTGAAAGACTACGAATTTGAAGTGACAAAATATCTTTTGACGAATTAGAAGAAATTACGAAAGAACCTTGATTAGGATTGGGGTAAATTTCAATTTCGAGATTTTTTGGAACAAATTTTAAAAGTTCAGTCCTAAGAGCAATCGAGGGAATTGATTGGGCCGTTGGGTCGTTAAATTCAACATGTTTGAAATTTGAAACGGAAATTTCGTCATTTTTATCATCCAAAATTTCAAATTCTATTGCCAACAATTTACTGCCAGAAGTTAGTGTTAATGGTTCTGTTGTGTTTTTGTACCAAACTACAACAGCCTTATTTCCTAGTATATTTTGCGTCAAGACGCCATTAGGATAAGGAACTTTAATTTCTGATATTTTGGTGCCAATTGGTAATTCAAATGCAAACTGGTAGCTTCCTAAACTAACGTCGTCATTAACATGAATTGAAATTAATTGCATTTTTAGTTCGTCTTTTTTAATGTAACGGACCAAGTTGGAAGTTAATTCGAGGCTAGAACCTTGCCGAAGAACTGGGCTATAAGATCCATTTACATCTCCCCTGGAAAGCACATTCAAGTTTTGTGTGATGTGACTTCCGCTCATAATGAGCTGAGCGGTATCCTCAACCCAATTTCCTGGGCCTGTTCCTTGATCAAAGGAGTTTTGGATGCCTAGGTTGGCAGCCCTTCTGGCAGTTTGCTGTGCATCATTTGCAAGGATTTGATTATCTCCTGTTACATCGGCAGCTTTCAAATAGATGCCATTGAGATTAATGGTTGATGTTGCATGATCATTAATTAACTGTGCATCTGCTACTGTAATTCCTCCCCATTCTTTCATCACCCTCGTGATTAAAGTATAGGTGCTGTCAAGAACATTACTGATGAAGAAATTACCACCAGGGGCGATATTGACTGATTTTATCCCACCTTGTGGTCCTTGAAGAATAACGCTGCCTTGATTTACTGGGGTTGAAATAGCATTAGCATATTGTACAAAGCCATTGATATTGTGACCCCCGAGAGATGGATCAATGGTAATTGTTAAAGTGTCTGAACCAGAACAACCATTGGAATTTGTTGCTGTTAAGACAATTTCCTGTGATGTTGTTGTTGTGAAATTTCCTGCTGTAAAGGAGGCATTAGGGCCTGTTCCAGCCACTAAAGTTCCATTATTAGTTCCAATCAAGCTCCAACTGTAGGTAATTCCAGCTAATTGGTTGCTAATTGAGGCGGACAGTGAGACATTATTGCCAGGAGCAATGTCGAAATTTGACCCTAAGTTCACTTGGGGTGTAGGTAGAACAAGGACAGCCACTGACGAAGTAAATGAACAATTAGATTGTGGATCAGTAATGGTAACCGTGTAAACGGTTGTGCTTGATGGAGTTACGACAGGGTTTGAAACGTTGCTGTTGCTCAACCCGTTCAAAGGAGTCCAGGAATAGATTAAACTAGCGATTGAGTTTGGAGCATTGAATAGATTTGCATTCAGTTGTGCTGACCCTCCGCGGCAGATTGTTTGATTCGATCCGGCAAAAGCAATTGGCAAGTACACAGTTACAGAATCTGTTGAACTACATCCATTGGAATTAGTCACCGTCACAACATAATTGGTGGAAATCTGTGGATTAACCGTGATTGATGGGGTTGTAGCGCCTGTATTCCATAAATAGGTTAAGGTGCCTGTACCGGAACTTGAAGCAGAAATTACAATAGGATTTCCACAAGAAATGGTGTCATTACCTGCATTAACTATGGGTAAATCATTTACAATGATGGTAATGGTGTTTGCACTAACACAGCCGTTTGAATTAGCAGCATAAACCGTGTACGTCGTGGTAGTTTGAGGGTTAAAGATTGGATTACTAATGGTAGTAGAGCTTATGCCCACGTTTGGAGACCAAGAATACGAAGTCCCACCGGACGCAATTATTTGAGTGCTACCACCGTTACAAATTGTTGCATTCCCCGATAAGGTAATATTCGGCCCAGTACTTACCTCTACGATTATAGTATCATTAACAAAACAACCTGAAGAATTAAAAATTGATACCGTGTAAATAGTCGTTTGTGATGGATTGACGGATATAGAAGGACTGGTGTTACCATTATTCCACAAATAGGAGGAACCACCTGTTGCGCTGAGGGTTGCTGTTTGACCCTGACAAATTATTTGATCAAGACCTGCTGAGCCGTTCGGTAAACCATTAACGGTAATACTTTGTGTCGCCTGACTGATGCAGCCGGAATTTTGGTCAATGTAGGTATAGGTTACTACATGATTTCCTAGACCTGCAGTCGATGGACTAAATGATCCATTTACTACTCCACTCCCTGTAAATGTCCCGCCGATTGGTGTTGCATTCAACGCAATACTTGTCTGGTTTAAGCAAACAGAATTGCTTGGTAGATTAAAAGAAACATTAACAGGAGCAGATACAATAATTGTTATTGAATCCTCAGTTACACAACCTGACGCAGAGATTCCAATAACCTTGTAAAGAGTGGTTGAGGTTGGATTTGCCGTTGGGTTGGGAATAGTGCTGGAGCTTAAACCTATCGAAGGTGTCCAAATATAGGAATTGGCCCCTGTGGCAAGTAGTTGGACCCCGATTCCTGTCGAACATGTCCTTAATGTGTCGGCATTGGCGATCTGTACAGGAACTACAGGATTAACATAGACCACAACCGTATCACTATTTGAACATCCAAATTGGCTTGTCCCGCTTACAATATAGGTAGTGGTAACAATTGGACTTACCGTAATATTTGTTCCCGTTGATCCGTTCGACCACGAGAATGTTGAAGCGTTACCCGATGCCGATAATACTACTGTTGCACCTGGGCACGAATTTATGTCATTGCCAGCATTGACTACAGGGACTTCTCGACTGATAATTGTACCAATGTTACCCACTACTGGCAAACTACTGTTAAATTCATTAAAGGCAAACAATGTGCCAGAAACCCACCTTAAATTCCCGTTGACGGAGTTATTGTAGGAAAGGTTAATTCTAAACAACACACTGCTATCGCTTAAGGTTACACCGTTGTTTCTGAACCATGAGAAGCTAACTGTATCTGAACCAAGTATAGCAGAGGTAAATCCAATTAAGCTCGAGTTTACATTGGATACACTGATGAGAGAACTTCCATTTGGCAATTTGATTCTGCCGTTCATAGCGGCTACTCTAAAGAAATTATTGGCACGAACAGGTATAGAGACTAGAGAACCATTTTGATTTTGACATGATGATTGGTTATCAAAATAGAATTGAACAGTACTTGGTGTATTTACTGTTAATGTCGCAGGATCAGAATTTACCTGACCGCATGAATTAGAAACAACGCAGCGGTAACGGTAATTGTTCATGTTAAGTGTTAGGGCACGAACAATTAAGGTCATACTGCCAGAGCCAGCATAGAGTTGATTGTCTTGGATATTAACAAAAGAGGTATTTCCGTTAGTTGAAACTTGCCACTGATAAGAGGTTGCTTCGTTTGCTTGAACACTCAATGTTGCTGAGTCATACAAATTCACACTGCTATTTTGTGGCTGTGCAATCAAACTGGGTGTTGAACGAACGGAGAGTGTTAGCGTAATGATCGAGTCGCACCCATTGGCGGCAGTGACCGTGCGGTTGTAAATACCTGCGCTCGTTAAGGATTGCGAGCCGAAGGTGTAGGACTGACCTTGACAAAT
>RFMW01000035.1 GCA_009927485.1 Sphingobacteriia bacterium | reverse complement strand
GACCACTACAATTACGGTATCCGTGGATAGGCATCCATTCGAGGATGTTCCGTAAACAATATAAGTTGTAGTGCTTCCTGGATTGGCAGTAGGGTTCGCGATATTTGAAGCACTCAAACCTGTGGATGGTAACCATAGGTAAGAGGCGGAATTACTTGCTTGTAGTTGTATACCGTTTCCTCCTGCACAAACATTTTGAATTCTATTGCCTGCAATATCAACTGGGACACTCGTATTGACAAACACTGTCACGCTATCAACCGCAGAGCATCCATTGGAGTTTGTGACGGTAACATAGTAGGTTGTTGTGGCGGAAGGGGTAACCTGGTACAATGATGAGTTTGGACCGTTCGTCCAAAGGTAGGAATTTCCACCGCTGGCTTGTAAGAATACGGTTTGGCCTTGGCAAATGGTAACGTCGCTACCTGCATCCGCAGTGGGTTGTGGCAAGACTGTTATAGTGGCTGTCGCAACAGTTTGACAACCATTGCTTGAGCTTGTGTAGGTGATTGTATGCGTTCCATTCCCCGCCGAGGATGGATCAAAGGTGTTGCCGCTAATGCCTGGACCACCAAAAGTACCGTTAGCTGGGTTACCGGTTAGGGATAAGGTGCTATTGGTATTACACACTGTTGATGGTAATCCGGTAATCGTGGCATTCTGAATTGTACGTCCAATAATTTGACCATTATTCAATGTTCTAGACAAAATATTGTTGGATTGGTCTCTAAGGGTTACAGAGGAAGGATTCCATGTTATTGTGCCGGTCGACGCTGTAACAAAATTCAAAATCGTCAAGACTGATCCGTTGGGTAAAGATTGATTTGCTGTGGTATTCCAGGATAAATTAAGTGTATTCCCAGTTTGAGATGCACTAAGTCCAGAAATATTACCTGGGGAACCGCTCAAGCCAGTAAATGTTATTCCTGATATGTTTAATGAAATTGCCGCATTCAGGCTGGCGATATTGGTAAATTCATTGACAACGATTGGAATGCTCACCTGGGTTGAGCTGTTGCAGATGCTATCCGATCCAATGTTTAAGACTACAGGAGGTGCGGCGGAGGTTACACTCAAAACAGCAATATTGGATGTAACGGGGTTAGCGCATGTACCGCTGACCCTAACTCTGAACCTGTAATTACTCCCCAATATGGTCCCAGTAGTAACGGTAAGTGTGCTTGAAGTTGCACCAGAATAAATTCCACCATTGGAGATTGTTGTAAAAGATGAATTATTAACACTGACAAGCCACTGATAGGTAGTGGCATTGTTTGCACTAACCGAGAAATTAGCGGCAACACCTTGAACTACGGATTGGTTGCTTGGTTGATTGATGATGACAGCCGGATTGCTTTGATTAACGATGATCGTAATCGGTGCAGATACCGCTGAACTGCATCCACCTTGGCCTAACACAAGCACAGTGTAATTGCCAGCGGAGGCCACCGAAATAGTGCTTGCTGTTTGATTCGCAATTAAAACACCATTATTGAACCAACGATAATTATTTCCGTAAGTATTGGGCTGGGCGCTTAGTGCAACAAGGCTTCCACTGCATATGGCTGTAGGACCATTCGAAGTAATAACAGGAGAGGCTGGCGTAAGATTGACGTTTAGAGTTAATTCTACAGTCGAATCACAGCCAAATGAATTGCTGAAAGTTTCGAAGTAAGTCCCTGTAGCAGTTAAGCTTTGGCTGCCTAGGACGTATGTCTGGCCTTGACAGATTGCGGCATTAACGGAAACAAAATGCGTCGGTGCGACCAAAAGATCCAAATTGATGATAGAGTCACAACCATTTGATCCGAGTAAGGTGATGTTGTACGTCCCTGACTGATCAAAGGTGTTGCTCCCAACCGTGTATGTTTCACCGTCACATATTGTCGCATTAATGTTGGTTGTAGAGCTACTTATCACATTAAGGGTTAAGGTAATCACGGAATCACATCCAGTGGAAGCTGTTATGGTACGTACAAAAGTGCCTGGATTACTCAAGACTTGATTGCCGAATGTAAAGGTTTGACCCTGACATATTGTTTCGGTAATTGAACTATTCCTTGGTTGAATAACATTGAGAGTCAAAGTAATTACGGAGTCACAACCATTCTGTGCAGCGATGGTTCGTGTATAGGTGCCGCTGCTAGATAGCGTGTTGCTTCCAAATACGTAAGTTTGGCCCGCACATATCGATACATTAATGTTACTGTTCCTGTTTGGAAGTACACTAAGGGTCAAATTAATAATTGAATCGCATCCATTGGATCCCGGAACAGTTCTTGAATAATTCCCAGGATTGGCAAGACTTTGGTTCCCGAAAACATAAGTTTGACCCTGACAAATACTGGCATTAATTTGGCTTGTTCGAATGGGTCGTACGGCCAAAACGAGGGTTACGATAGAGTCGCATCCGTTGCTTCCAATCAATGTGTTGACATAGGTTCCTGCGCTGGTATATGTGATTGAAGAATTCTGGCCATTAAACACATAGCTCTGTCCTGAGCAAATACTGGCATTTACGGTGGTGTTCACAACAGGTCTGACTGTTAAACTTAGTGTTACAATAGAGTCGCATCCAAATGCACTGCTTAAGGTTCTTGTATAAGTTCCACTCGAACTAAGAGTTTGTGAACCAAAAGTGTAGGTCTGACCTTGGCAAATGCTTGCGCTTAATTGAGATGTCAATGCTGTCGTCACAGTCAAGTTCAAGGTTATGGTAGAATCACAGCCATTCGAAGATGGAATAACGGCTTGATAGATGCCGGTAGATGCAAGGTTTTGTCCGTGGAAAACAAAGATTTGTCCCTGACATATTTGACGTTGAATGGATGAGGTGCTATTTGGTTTGACGAACAGGTTAAGTATTACCACAGAATCGCAACCGTTCGCTGCAGTTAGGGTGTTGGTGTAAGTACCACTGGTGGTGAGGGTCTGGGATCCGAAGCTATAGGACTGACCATCGCAGATGCTTGCATCCATGGAGGATGAAGAATTTGGAAGGACGGTCAAGTTCAAAGTCACCACGGAATCGCAACCGTTCGCTGCGGTGAGGGTATTGGTGTAGATTCCAGTATTGGTGATTGATTGACCATTAAACAGGTAGGTTTGGCCTTCGCAAACGGATGCCGACATTGAGGAGACGCTATTCAGAAGCACGCTAACATTTCCACCC
>RFMW01000036.1 GCA_009927485.1 Sphingobacteriia bacterium | reverse complement strand
GCTAAGGGTGATTGCGGTTGCTCCCACACAAAGGCTTGGGATAGGATCCATCGTCACGATAGGCAAAGCATTAACCGATGCGGTGACTGAATTGGATGAATTTGAAGATGTGCTGACGCAAGTTGAGGCACTGGAGGCAATACAGGTAATTTGGTCACCATTATTTAAATTATTCCTTGTAATCGAGGACCCATTTCCTACTACGATGCCATTGATTTTCCAGTTGTAAACGAGATCGTTTATGGTTGAAGAGCTGGAAGCCGTGTACGTCACGGGAGTCCCTTGACAAATTGCACCGGCAGGGCTGGCATTTACCGTAACTTGTACAGGGATGTTTTCGTTAACATAAATCTTTACAGGGGGTGTTACCAGTCGAAAGGTGGAATTTGCACCTGTGCCGCTTACAAGGACTTGAATGAACTTACCGTTGTAATTAGCGCGGTCAATTCCTGGTATGGATAAATTATTAGAGGCTGCCCCGTTGATATTCACAAAAGAGCCACCAAGTGTATCTGTAGAAATTTGCCACTGATATGTTCCAGCCCCTGTACCCGAAACAAAAGCAGTGGCTGTATCCGCCTCACAATAGGTGTTGGAAAAAGGAGCCGAAGATATTGCGACCCCTGAACTTGAATGACCAATTGTTCCATGAGTTAAAGTGGGTTTGGTAGCAGTTGTACCTACAGTGAATTCTGTTTGGATGGAATTCCATACCAATGAGCTAGGTGAGCCCAAGAAGACATATTTCAGCTTCAGCAGAACTCCATTGCTTTGGCTTAGAGGTATAAAGGCAAAATAGGATATCCTTGTTGATGTGGAATCGTCATTGACTCCAAAGGTGCTGCCTTGCAAGGTTGTCCCAACAGAGTCATATCCTACAAACCTTAAACTATTTGCTTGGTAGCTAAATCTTAATTGAAAAGCTACGGCAGAACTAAGGTTTGAAACCTGAATAGGAATTGTTACGGTATCTCCTGTAGCTGCAGTAATTCTTGGTAATTCCAAGTTGATGGATTGGGCATTCACCAATGACGTGGACGCAAGGAATAAGATCAGGATATTTAGATAATTTTTCATTTCAATAATTTTTCGAAGGATGCCGTATTATATGTCTTATCTATGAAGATTAACGTACCGTAAAAGGTTTGCTTATTTGGTATGGCTTACCGTCATTTGATTTGCCCAGGTACAAGAAGTGGTATTGACCTTTACCCCACGAGTTAGTAAGGATTTTATGGATGCTAGTGGATCCGGTCGTCTTTTCAATAGTTTGACTGTAAATGACCCTTCCTAACATATCTGTTACTTTGATTGTTCCTGTGGAGTTGGCCGCATCGAGAAGTTCTACATGGAGGATATCCTCATTCACGGGATTAGGGAATAATTTAAATACCTCGGAATCACTATTTTTATTAACGATTAGTCGTGGCGCCTGAAGTCTGAAGCTATGGTATGGTTGTACCCATCCGTTGTTTATTTCATTGTATCCAATAAGTTTCAGATCCGATGAAGGAAGTGCTGTGTTGGATTTTCGAAGGTTTATCCATAGTAAGGTCTCTCCCGCCTGAAGATTGAGAGGAATTCCATCGCCTGAATACCAAAGTACCCTAACTGTTTCATTGGAAATCTTGTTGAAATAGACGGGGTTATTCGAATTAAGGATATTTGCCCCAACGATTTCATCTCCAGGCTGAATTTGAATGTCGATTTGGAAAGAACCAATTTCTGCATTTTGGCTTAATCTAATTGGAATTGCAGTTGTCTCCATTGGTTTCAAATTCAATTCACCTATTGATTCAAGAATCATGGTTCCAGATCGGCGCAAAACAGGAGAGTATGAGCCATCCACATCGCCGTATGAAATTGCTTTGGGGTTATGGACGACATTAGAACCAGCAATATTGACCGTTGTGGTGTCATAGGCCCAGTTTCCAGGTCCATTATTGTCAAATGAAAAACTAATTGGAAGTTCAGAAGCCCTCATTGCGGTTTGCTGTGCGTCATTTGATAAGATTAATCCATCTCCTGTAACGTCTGCAGCCTTTAACCTTAATCCAACTAGTGTTGGGTTTGTAACGTTGTTGTTAATGATCGCTGCATCGGATACCGTAACACCTCCCCAGGTTTGGTAGGTTATACCGCTTAGTTTATAAGTTGAATCTTGCAAACCATTGAAGAGGAAAGAGCCGGAACCACTAACAGTAGCTGAGTCTATACCTCCGCTAGGGTATTGAAGGAAAACTTTCCCATTTCCTAAGGGGCTTGCTGTGGAATTATCATAAACCAACTGACCGGATAAAGACGCACCTTGGAGAGATGGATCTATGGTGATCATAAGTGTATCAGTATTGGTACAGCCGCTTGGATTGATGGCGCTAAGGACTATTCCAACGGTGCTGAGGCTTAGAATATTAGAGTTAGCAATGAATTGAGTATTCATGCTGTTCAACGAATTGAGTGATCCATGCTGTTGCCCGCTTAAGAAAGACCATTGATAGGTGGTTGTTGAGCTTGTTCCAGTAATGGAAGGGGTAATGGAAATCGTAGCACCAGGAGCAATACTTAAATTACTACCAAGGTTAATGGTAGGTCTTGGTAACACAATGACATTTACAGAACTGTTAAAGGTGCACCCGCTTGATGTAATTTGAACAGTATAGGTGTAGGTGCCGCTAGTGGCAGGTTTAACGAATGTATTTGCAGAGGCTGGGTGCATGATTCCCGGTTGTGGATTGGATGAGGACCATGAGTAAGATACCCCAGAGCCAGGTTGTGCATTGAACAGTGATGCTGTGAGTTGAACAGAATCTCCTGCGCAAAGAATACGAGTAAGACCTGCGCTTGCATTGGGTACGAAAACGGTAACAGTGTCAAATCCAACGCAACCGAACAGATCTGTTCCACTCAAAAGGTACTGAGTAGTTTGTCCAGGATTAACAGATAAAGTGCTTTGTGTTCCTAAACTATTACCCGTTGCAAGGTTAGACCATTGATAATAGGATGCGCCCGAAGCTTGAAGTTGAATTGGGGATCCGCAGTATGTTTGGTCTTGGCCAGCATTGACGACCGGCCTTGGTAGGACGGTGACTGTGATGGTCGATGATGAGTTACAACCACTAACATTTGTTGCAATTACTGTATAGGTGGTCGTTGTCGTGGGTGCAAAAACGGGGTTTGCGATGTTAGTGGCACTTAGTCCCGTAGATGGAGTCCACAGATAGGAATTGTAACCAGCAGTTGCAGTTAAAATGGTTGAGCCACCGCTGCAAATCACTGTATTTCCTACAACGGTAACAGGGGTAATTTGCGTG
>RFMW01000083.1 GCA_009927485.1 Sphingobacteriia bacterium | reverse complement strand
GATCAAGTCCTCGTAACGCTGAGACAAGACCAGCTCCGAAGGGTTCGGCGGCACCGGACCCGCCGGGATCAAATCCAGGTTGGGGTAATTGGTATGCTGGAGGATTTCTTCCTTCTCGGCCTTGCCGATCAAATAATTCGACATCCCGACATTGTTGGTCAATCCAAAGTCGTTGAAGATCTTGGGCTTGCGCAGGTCCATTCCGATCAGCACCGTCTTCTTGCCCGACAAAGCCATCACCGAGGCAATGTTAGTGGAGATAAAGGTCTTCCCCTCCCCGGAGATGGACGAGGTGACGAGGATCACCTGCTTCTCCTTGCCGGGGTTGATGTACTGCATGTTGGTTCTCAGGGCACGGAAGGATTCCGAGATCACCGACTTGGGATGTTGCAAGACCACCAGCGATGTCTGTTTGTTGTTATTACCAATCACGCCCAGGACCGGTACCTTGGTCACCGACTCAATCTGCTGACGGTCAATCAAGGCATTCTGCAAGGAATCCCTGATCAGAATGATGGCGATTGGCACCAACAAACCCAACAACCCCCCCAGGGCATAATTGGTCGCCTTGTTGGGAGCGACTTGCTTCTCCTTCTTGGCCGCATCGATGACCCGGGCATCCGGTAAATTCGCCGCCATGGTGATACCCGCCTCCGCTCGCTTCTGCAGCAGATACACAAAGAGGTTCTCATTGAGGGTGAATTTGCGCTTGATATTCACCAAGTCCCGTTCCGTCCGCGGCAAGGTGGACATCAGTCCCTCGGTGCTGCGGATCCTCCCCTCCAGGTCCCGGATCATGATCTGCGAATTCTGCACCAGGTTGCGCAAATTCTCCCGGATTGCGGAATTGGTCAGGCGGATTTTCTCGTCCAATTGCTCCAGGTAAGGGTTGGAGCGCCGGGTCCCCACCGCCATTGCGTTGCGCTCCCCGCTTAGCTTGCCCAATTCCTGAATCAAGCCGATCAGAACCGGGTCCTGCACCCCCATCGTGGAGGGCGAAACCACCTCCCCCGCCGGTCTGTTCTCGCTCAAATAGTTGCGCAGGTAATCGTAATACTTGAGTTTGCCCTGTTCCAAGGCCCTATTCTTCTCGTATTCCTCCAATCGGCTGAAGATGACCTGCCCCTCCGAGGAGATATTCACAGTGCGGTTGGCCGATCGGAACTGCTCCAGGCGGGATTCCGTGGTCTGCAGGGAATCGCTAATCCCCGACAATTCCCGGTCAATGAACCCTACCGTGTTGAGGGAGGTCTGGTTCTTGAGCTCCAGGTTCTGCCGCAGATACACCTCCATCAATTTGTTGAGATAGCGCTGACCCTTCTCGACATTGGTCTCCTCCAGGGTGAGGTACAGGAGGGAGGCCATTTTCTTCCAGGGCTCCACCTTGACCTTCCCGAAGTACTCGTCCTGCAAGGCCCGATGCGATCGGAATTCCACACTGAAATTCGACCCGCTCAGGACGGCAGCATCCAACACTTGCAATCGGAATCGGTGATGCTTGCCCTCCACCCATTGCCCGAAGGCATAGGAACCGGAGCGAATATCCGAGGTTACCATCTCGGGCTCCGCCTCTTCACCCCGGTAGGTGTACCGCAGCGGATCGTACAAATGCCCTTCCTGTCCATTCTCCGTGATGCGGTAACGCCCCTTGCCCTGCAATTCAATGCGCAGGCTCAGGTCCACCAATTGGGGGTGGAAACTGTCCACCTCCACCACGAACCCACGATGCGGATAAATTTCTTCGCGGCTGAATTGACCCAGTTTGGTGAGGCGCACCCCAAAGTCCAATTCCTTGAGGGCCAAATCCACCAGGGTGAAGGATTGGATGATCCCAAGCTCGTTATCGGTGGTGGAGGTCATGCCCCCCAATCCCCCGCTCATCAAGACCGCATCCAGGTTCTTCATCGCGCCTCCACCGCCCTTGTTCTCGATGACCAAGAGCGATGAATTGATCTTGTACACCGGCTGGGCATAACGGTTGTACACAAAGGCCCCTGCCAAACCCAGGACCATGGCCACCACCAGGTAGGGCCAGAAGTACAGGAGCTTGAACACATAGACCATGGGGCTGATGCCCCCCTGTTCCTGCTCCCCGTTCTGATGGAGCAGATCCCTCTCGTTCTGCAAAGATTGCGCGTTGGATTCCATTAGAGATTGCGTAAAGTGTTGTATAACAATATCGAATTCACCAGCAGGCTGATCGCCGTGAGGATGGTCCCCATGGATTGCTGAGCGGTCAGACCGGTACCCAATTCCCGGACCCGCAAGGGAGCCACATAGAGCACATCGTTGGGTCTCACGAAGTAGTACGGCGAAGACAGAAGCCGTCGATCGGTGAGGTCAAGGGTCACCACCCTGGAACCGCCGGGGTATTGCCGTATCAATTGCACCCTGTTGCGGTTGGCTTCGGGCTTGAGTTCTCCTGCCGTGGCCATGGCCTCCAGGATGGTGAGGCGATTCTGCATCACCGCATATTTGCCCGGCCGTAACACTTCCCCTATCACCGAAAAGCGTATGCCACCAAGGGCCAATTTCACAAAGGCTTGGGTGAAGTACTTGTCGATCTCCCTCTGCACCGCATCCTGGGCCTGCACCACGTTCATCCCGGCAACTTTGATCTTGCCCAAGACCGGCAAATCCAGATAGCCCGAATCACTGACCGTATAGCCGAACATGAAGTAGGGATCCCCCCCTCCCTGGGCCATGGCCCCACCCATCTGCATATTCTGCATGGTGAAGGCATTGAAGAGCTGGTTGGCCTTCTCGTCAAAACTCTTGATATCCACCCTCAGGATATCGTTGAACTGGATCAGGTATTCTTCCGGCTCAATGTAGGGCACAAAAACCGTGCTGTCCTGGGCCTTGATGGCTTGCTGGGCGCGCCGCAGGCTCTTGGATTGGAGGGGCGTTAGGTCCCAATAGGCCTTCTCGGCAGGGGACTGCAGGTAGATATAATCGCGGTTGCGGATGCAGGAGCTGGCCGCGAACAGAAGCAGCAGCAGCAAGGCAGGCTGGTTCGCCGCCAAGGAACGGTGGAGTCGCATGGGTTGGGGTTGGGTCATAACATCAAGGGTGGGGTTGGCTGTAGAAACGAACCGTGGCTTCGAGCCCGCTCTGGAAATCCGTGGTCGGGGCCCAGCCCAATTCATCGCGGATACGGCTGGCATCGATGGCATAGCGCAGGTCATGGCCCTTGCGGTCCGTCACAAAGGTGATCTGCGCTTCGCCGGTCCCTGCCGGTCTGCCGTGGATTTGATCGTAAATGCGGCAGAGATGCCGCACCAAATCCAGGTTATTGTGTTCGTTGTTACCGCCGACATTGTAGGTCTCGCCGTTGCGCCCGTTGTGAAAACCGCCTCCATGGCCCGGACATGATCGCCCACATAGAGCCAATCCCGTACATTGGCCCCCGCCCCGTACACGGGGATGGGTCTGCCTTCGGCCAGGGCGCGGACCACCACGGGGATGAGCTTCTCGGGGTACTGCCGAGGGCCGTAATTGTTGGAGCAATTGGTGAGGACCACGGGCAAACCGTAGGTATGGTGGTAAGCGCGGACAAAGTGATCGGAGGACGCCTTGGAGGCGGAATACGGGGAGCGGGGATCGTAGGGGGTGGTTTCGTGAAACAAACCCTCTGCGCCCAGGCTGCCGTACACCTCGTCGGTGGAAATATGGTAGAACAAACGCCTGCTCCGGTCGGCATGCTCACCCCAGGCCGCCAGCGCCGCATTGAGCAGGGTCACCGTGCCGATAACATTGGTGCGCACAAATTCCATGGGGTTGGTAATGGAGCGGTCCACATGGCTTTCGGCAGCCAGGTGCATCACCCCATCGAAGGCGTATTGGGCAAAGAGCCCTTGCACCAATTCGGCATCGCAGATATCGCCCACCACCAGCTCCCATTGGCCCAGGCCTCGGCAGGCATCCAGGTTGGCGGCATCGCCGGCGTAGGTCATCTTGTCGAGGACCACCAAACGATCCTGGGGGTAATGACGGACCCAATGCTCAACGGCATGGGATCCGATGAATCCGGCACCTCCGGTAATTAACAAAGTTCTGCTCATGGGCTAAGGATGGGGACGTTCTGGGGTTGGTGCCAGAGCACCAAATGGTGTTGGCGTTGAAAATCGTACAAAGCACCGCTAAGGTCGGGCAATTGCACCGAAAACCGAATATTGCGCCCGATGGCCTCCTCGGCTTTGCGGACCAATTTCTCGGTATAGTCCAGTTGGAGGCGGCCCACCAAGGCCAATTCGATGGTGCCGCTGTCCACACCGCGGGCATAGTCCCCGGTCACGGCGGCCAAATGCAAATCCCCCACCCGATCCAGGACCTCATCGATGATGTTATCAAAGCCGAGGTACTTGGATACCAGGCCTTGGAGTTGTTTGAACATGGGATGCCCGGTATTGGCTTTGTACTGCACGGTATTGCCTTCTTGGTAGGATTGGAGCAAGCCGGCCTGGGTCAGGCGGTTGAGCTCAACCCGCACCGAATTGGTGCTTTCCTCGAATTCCTCGGCGAGCAACCTGAGGTAGGATGCATTGGCCTGGTGGCTGAAGAATTTGAGCAGGAGCTTGATCCTGGTCTTGGAAGTAATTAGGGTGTCCAGCATGGGGGATGGGCAAGGCTTCGCCCCCTCACTCCCAGGTTCTTGCTTGAATAAGCGGTGCCCCGGGAAGAAAGTGAGTAAGATTCTTGCTCAAAACTAATTTGTTATTCGGCTTTTGTGCCCGCCGAAGGCTGTGGATATCGCGTTTCGTGGAAATTTCATGGTTTGTTCACCTTTGTGAACACTATGCCCCTTGGGGTATCTTTGGGCGACTAAACCCCCTGCTTATGCGACCCATGGTGGACCTGCGTACCCAATACCTGCATATCCGTGACGAGGTGGAGCGGAACATGGCCGAGGTCATCGAGAACACGGCCTTTATCAACGGGCCGCAGGTCCATGCCTTCGCCTCGGAATTGGGGGCCTACCTGGACGGTGCGGAGGTAATCCCCTGCGCCAACGGTACGGATGCGCTCCAAATCGCCATGATGGCGCTGGGCCTGCAACCCGGGGATGAGCTCATCACGGCATCCTTCACCTACGTGGCGACTGCTGAGGCCATCGCCTTGCTCCGGTTGACCCCGGTCCTGGTGGATGTGGACCCGGAGACCTTCGCCCTGGACCCTGCGCAAGTGCGGGCGGCCATCGGACCGCGGACCCGGGCCATTGTGCCGGTGCATCTCTTTGGGCAATGTGCGCCCATGGAGCCTGTTCTGGAACTGGCCAAGGAGCACAACCTCTACGTAATTGAGGATACGGCCCAGGCCATCGGTGCCCGTTACCTGGACCGCAACGGCCGCAGCCACCATGCCGGGACCATGGGGGATATCGGTTGCACTTCCTTCTTCCCCTCCAAGAACCTGGGTTGTTACGGAGACGGGGGCGCCCTGTTCACCCGCAATGCCGCCCTGGCCGAGCGCATTCGCATGGTGGCCAACCACGGCCAATCCGTGCAATACCATCACGACGAAATCGGGGTCAATTCCCGCTTGGACAGCCTGCAGGCCGCGGTCCTCAGGGCCAAACTCCCGCACCTGGACCGCTACAACCGAACGCGGGCCGAGGCAGCTGCGACCTACAACCGCATTCTGGGCGATTCTCCCTGGCTCAGCGTGCCCAAGACAGCGCCTTACAGCACCCACGTTTTTCATCAATACACGCTGCGCCTGCATTCGGACCTGGACCGCTCGAAATTGCGCGATGCCTTGACCGCTCGGGGTGTTTCGTCCATGATTTATTACCCCATCCCCCTGCATCGTCAGAAGGCCTACCTGGACCCGCGATACACGGAGGGTTCCTTCCCGGTGACCGAGGACCTCTGCCGCAGAGTGCTCTCCCTCCCCATCCACTCCGAACTCAGCCCCGAAGGTGCCACCGAAATCGCCCAGCTCGTCCTGGACGCTATCCGCGAGCTCAAGGGCTAAGGCCGTCGGCAAGGCAAGAGCTTACCCATTCTTCACGGGATCACCCATTCTTCACGGGATCACCCATTCTTCACGGGATCACCGTTTCTTCTCGAATCCTGAATCATCAGGATTTGGATGGGGTTTGGGCCTTGAACACGCGAGCAATCCACGACCTTCCGGATCCCGGGAACAGGAGCCATGCGGTCAGCAACAACACCCCAAAAATTACATTAATATTCCAGCCCATGCGAGCCATCACAAGGCATAACATAAGGATAATCAGAGATTTACAGTTCAAGGTAAGAGAGGTCATGATATGGGTGAAGCCCCGGTCAAGCAAGAAGTGGTGCATATGATCCCTGCCCGGAGACATGGGCAATTTGCCGGAACGAAGGCGCAAATAAATCACCCGTAACATATCGAAGATGGGCAAGGCAAACAACGCCAAAGCAATGACCGGGGTATAGTCTTTCATGAAAGTGAGGCGCGCCTCCTCCACCTTGTGGTGATGAAACAAAAACTGGCTCACAAAATCCGATAGAATAAACCCCAGCATCAACGAACCCGCATCCCCCATAAAGACCTTGGCGGGCGTCTTGTTGTACCAGAGGAAGCCCAACAAGGCCCCTGCGACAACCATCGCCATCAAATACCGATCACCATCCCCTATCATCTCGAAGAAGAACGCAAAAAACAAAAAAGCCAACAAGGCAAACAGCCCAAACAGCGTATTCACCCCATCAATCAGGTTGAAGGCATTGATGAGGAAGACGAACATCAGCGACAAGAAGATCTTGGACCACATCGGATCCAGCTCCCCCATGCCAAACAACCCCATGAAATCCACCGTACCCTGCGTGAAATAAAAGACATGCACCGTCGAGATCAGGAATTGCAAACCCAGTTTGGGCCTAGCGCTGACATCCAAATAATCATCCAAGGTCCCCAGAACCAAGAACAGCAGCAAACAAACCCCCATGGAC
>RFMW01000242.1 GCA_009927485.1 Sphingobacteriia bacterium | reverse complement strand
ATGCCGATTGCGGTATGGGCCGTCTTAGGTGGGTCAAGCGGGGCAGGATTGGCTTGGTGGTCTGATCCGATGTACACCGCAAGGACCACTTTTGTGTTCAAGGAAGATCATCAGAGCAGTTTGCTCGCCGGATTGTCCGGTATAGGAAATATGTTGGGTATGTCAGCTCCGGGTTCAGGGGCAGGTTCTTTGGACAGAATCGTCGAGCTTGCCGGCTCGCATCTTTTGGTCGGCAAAGCCTTGTTGCATTCGGTACGGGTTGGAAAGCAAGAGGATTTGCTCATCAATCATTTAATCAATATTCAGGAACTTCGACAGCGTAAAGCATGGCGCGAAGACAGTATGCTGCGTACAGTTCATTTCGATCACCTCATCACCTACGAAAACCTGAGCCTCTCCCAACGCAAAGCCATGAATTGGGTTATTGCCATGGTTCGGGGGAACGGGCAGGTTCCATCGGAATTGGTACGAGTTCATTTTGACAAGAAAAGCTCGGTTATTCATTTGCAGATCAAGCATCGTCACGAATTGTTTGCTTACGAATTTAATCGTGCCCTTTACACCGAATTGGTGAATTTTTATACCTTGCAAGCCACCCAAAATTTGTCCACCAGGGTCAATACCCTGCAAGCGAAGGTTGATTCCATTCAAAATATTTTAAATGTTACCCAAACAGCATCTGCTCAGAGTTCGGACCAAGGTTTGGGGCTGCTTCTGCAATCGGATAAGGTTCGCCAAAAGCGGCTCAACGTCCGGGAGAACATGCTGATCATGATGTACGGCGAAGCTGTTAAGAACCTCGAACAGCTTAATTTTCTGTTGAGCACCACGACCCCCTCCTTTTCCGTAATTGACCAAACCTACTTACCCATTAAGCCATATCGACGCAGTTGGATTGGGTTGATAGTCTTGGGTTTGTGCGCCGGGGCGGCAATGGGCATGTTGGTGGCGGGTATTCGAGATGTGTTTGGATCTACCAAGGCTAGTCCTTAATCAACCCTAGTGCTTTGATTCTTTTGTTGCGCACCGCCGGGGGTTTGGGTAATCAGCTATTTCAATCTCATTATGCGACCTTGCTTCATCAAAGACTTGGGGTGCACACGGTTTATCATTTTCATTCGACCCAGTATGCCCGGGTAGCTCCGTGGGAATTGGGTCCCATGCCTTGGTTGCCGGCAACGCTCCTTGTGCGATGGGTATTGAGCTTAAGAATCCCACAAGTGCTCTTCAGGCTAGGCCTTCGCCACCGGGAGTATATTCGAATAGGCCCATGGATTGTAGCGGATGGTTATTTCATGGATGCTTTTCAATACGAGGATTTTCAAGAACCGCAGATACAAGCGGGTTTGGATCAAGTACGAACCCGCATTGGAATCCCCAAAGATTTAATTCGACAAGGAAGTCTCTTGCACCTTAGGTTGGGTGATTTTTTTGATCAAGAAATCGACCAACAGAAATTTCTCGAAGCGGCTTTGAGCACATCCATGGTGAAGAGGTTGCTTATGGACCCCGTCAACGGCAGTTCCCCAGAAGACGTGATGACCAACGATGAGCCCGCAGTGCTACAGATGATGGAGAATTTGGGCACTAGCTCTGCGTTCCGTCTGGTTCAGACTCATGGGTTGGCGGCGCCTATACTTTTGAAGAAAGTGGCGGCCTATGCGCGAATCCGCTATAACGGCAGCACTTTGGCCTTTTGGGCGGCGGTATTGGGCGGCGCTGACTTGATATGGGATGATGTTATGCCGCCCAATCACTATGTGACTCGGAATTGTCGTCAACTTAAGGCT
Organism: Sphingobacteriia bacterium; assembly: GCA_009927485.1. Classification (GTDB taxonomy): domain Bacteria; phylum Bacteroidota; class Bacteroidia; order UBA7662; family UBA7662; genus SYHX01. Next base: position 4,199 of record RFMW01000242.1, on the reverse strand, counting down.
TTGGCGCCCTGCTTTGGCTTGTCCTGTTCCCTCATCCATGCCCGTGACTGATCTTCGCTCGGCGGTAACCCCGTGGGTTGTCCTTGTGGTTTTGGGATTGATGCTCTGGGCCTCGGTATCTCCCCTGAACCCTGATTGGTTTTCGTATCAATCCTTGTACGAAAACCAAGGAGGTTATTTGTCGGAGTCTGGAAGGGATCCTTTGTTTATTGCCATCATGAATTTGTGGAGGATGTTGGGCCTGGATTATACGGCCTTTCGTGTAGTGCTTGCCTGCATGTTCGGAATTTTTGCGTGGATGTTGACACGGGGCAGCATCATTCCATTTGCGTTGGAGAATCTGGGCCTGATGACGATGGTTGTGGCTGTTTTGACCCTGCTCATGACACGTTATACCGTGGTTATTCGTGAAGGAATTTCCGTTTCCTTTCTGCTTGTGGGAATTTCTTCATTGTACAAGCGGCATGAGGAGGATCAAGGTCTCACGGCCTTTGGACGATGGGCGGCAATGGCTTGGGCTTTGTTGGCCTCTTTGGTGCATTCTGGGGTTGCGCCTATTGCTTTGGTCTTGGGGATTAGTGCTTGGATTCGTCCGGCTTCGTACAGGTTGGCCATGTTGCTGTCAGGGATTTTGTGGATACTTGTAGGCTTGTTCATTGTGGTAGTTCTTGCTTGGGGTAATGTTGCGGAAATTGCTTACTTGCGATTTGGAGACAGGGCCTTGGAAGCTCCCCAAAATTCCTTGGGGCAATGGGCCTTATGGTTTGCTTACGGAGGAGTTGTGGTGTGGATTGCCAGAGCCGTTTATACCGAATACAACCATGATGAATTGTATCCTGAGCCTATCTATTTCCTACGCACCGTGACGGGTCCAATGGCGATGGTATGTATTTTATTGATTTATAGTCTGTTGTTGCTGGGTTCACCCACGATCATGATTAATAGTTTTGTACGATTCCTTCATTTGATTTTGGGATTGGGTTTGTTTGCAGTGGCTGTTGTATCGCCTGGAAACAGAATCTTGTGGTTGATAGGCTTGTTTATTTTGATGGACCAGGTGCGGTCCATCGTTGCTGCTATTTCTTTATGAGTATGGCGCCTTTGTTGGATCTACTGATTCCGGTCTACGAACACCCCGAGGGGTTGCTTCGCATCTTGAACAGCCTAATCCACGCCCCTCATGAGGTCCGCATAGTGGTCAACGACGATTCGACCACCACCCAAGTCGAGGATTGCCTTAAGGGTCATGTTTTGGCGCAGAGGGTTATTTACCACCGTAATCAACCTTCGTTGGGCGCCATTCCTAATTGGAATGCGTTGTTAGCGAAATCTAATGCCCCTTATGCGATGGTGCTTCATCACGACGAATGCCCAATGAAGGATGATTTTTGGGATGTTTTGGTGAATAAATTACGAACAGCGCCGGATATGGTCATGGTGGATTTGTGGGTTCCGGGAATTTGGCCCGGAACGGTACGTCTGCATACGCCTAGGCGACTGCGTAGATGGATTGTGAATCGTTTTCCGGCCTATTTGCTACGTCGGAATGTTTTGGGTCCTCCGTCGGTGATCGTTCTAAAGGAATCCCTGAGGGCACCCTTTGATCCTCGAATTCCATGGATGGTGGATGTGGAATGGTACCATAGAATCTTGTGTGTCGGAGGATACAAGGTTCATAGCCTGGATGGAGCGGCTTTGGTTCACACTGGGCACGGTCATTCAATTAGTCAATCCATGGAGGGGACCCCCTCCCAAAGGCGCTGCAAGGAGTCTAGAATTTTGCTCGAATCGGGTCATCGATCTTTGGTATTGCGACTTAATGCCGGGTCAAGCTTTGGGTTTCGTTTTCTCGCAGCTTTCGAAACGATGGCATGGATGGTAGTTCGCGTTTATCATCGTATAAGCTTGGGCTTGTTTCGTTTCCAGAGCCTACCTCAACATTTAAGGAAGGTGTTATGAAGGCCATCCGAGGGCAGGTCGTACAGCATGCCGCGATTCGGGTTTTATCCGCCGCCTTGAATTTCGGGTTATTTACCCTAATCACCTCCAAGCTCCCGGTTGAGCCTTCCCGCAGGGTAATTTTCTATTTGTTTGCATTGGGATTTGGGATTGCAACCATGCGCTTGTTCTTTCAAGTTGCTGCAGGATTGCATCCGGTTCAACGAAGAACCGAGAAGGTTATGAGTTTATGGAAGGGCCTTCGAATTACGGTCTTGGTAACCTTGGTGGTTTCGCCGTTGGCTGGCTGGGTTCTGTGGCAGCATACGCAGCAAGGCTGGATAGTGGCCTTATCCTTGGTAGTTAGTTTTCTGGCTATTCTGGATTTGGATTTGGCTAGGAGTATTGTTCGCAGGAATATGCTTTTCCCGACTCTGTTTACAGTGGGAACGGTCATGGCCTTGGTGGGTGTTCTGGTTTGCCCGAGATTGGGGCTTTCAGAGGCCTGTGCATGCCTTCTCTTGCAGTGGGTTCCTGCTGGATTGAGCAATCTGATGGTGATGCGGCGGTGGATTCAAAAGATTCTATTCACCCGCTACGGGGTTACCCCGTGGACGATGTTGACCATGTTCTTGGTCGCGGTTTTGGACGGCGTTGTTCTCAACGGCCCCTATTTGGGGTTTATAAAGCCCGGGAATGCGGCGGCCTCGGATTTGGCCCTAACCACCAGGGTTTTGGTTGCGTCGTTGCCGATGCTTCCATTGTTGACGCATTGGTTGAATCAAGGCATGCTGGAGAAGGCCCTCTTGCCTTATGGGCTCTCGATGACTATGGGATTTGCCGGGATTCTTGGAATAAGCGGGTTGCTGATAGGCATGGTTTATGGGTTGTTTTTTGTGTATTTTTCCGCATGGGCTCTGTCGGCCCATGTTTTCTTTTTGTTTCTTATGCTTTTGTTGGCGTATTGTATCTTTGCCGCCGTGACCAGAATCCATGTTCCGCATTTGAATGCACCCAGGAGACTATGGTTTGCTTTGCTGCCTTTGTTAATTTATTTGGGTGTTATGGGGATAGCGGGTACGGCCTTGATGGATTCCGCCACGAGGATTGTCGCCTTGCAAGCCGTTACCTTGTTGCTCGCGTCGTGGTTAGGCCTTAAGCGATGATGGAATTTTCGGTGTTGATGGTAACCTACGGCAAGGACCATCCAGAACATTTGAATCAGTCCTTGAGGAGTGTTTCCTTGGACCAAACCCTGCTCCCCACCGAAATTGTGTTGGTGGTGAACGGAGTATTGAACCCAGACCTTGAGCAGGTGATTGATCAATGGAGCGTACAATTGATAAATATTGTGTTTCGTGTGGTGCGTTTGCCGGTTAATGGGGGTTTAGGTCATGCCCTTAATCGAGGAGCCGAGGAATGCACGACGAATTGGATTGCCCGTATGGATGCAGACGATATCAGCTTGCCGAATCGGTTTCTGTGGCAGTGTCAATACCTGCTGGATCATCCCTCGCTGGTGTTGTTGGGCGGGGCCATCGAAATTTTGGAAGAGTCCAACGGCCACCGAACACATTTTTATCCTCAGAACGAGGCGGCGATTCGGGATTTCATTGTACGAGGGTCGCCTTTTGCCCATCCGTCCATCATGATCCGCCGAGATATTTTGCTTCGTTATCGTTACCAATCGCAATTGTACCATGCCAAATCCGGAAGTAGCAACGAAGACATTGATTTATGGTTCAGGTTGGTGCAGGACCGATGGCCCATGGGTAATTTGGATCAGGTTATTCTACGTTTTCGGGTTAACGATCGCTTCTACAGCCGTCGCTCCAATTCCAAGGCCTGGACCGAAATGATGATCTACCTCCGCGGGATCCGTGCTCTGTACGGCTGGGATTGGCGTTTGATATTCCCGGTCTTACGCTGGTTGACCCGCTTGATGCCCCAGGGAGTGAATCGAATTTTGTATCGGTACCGGAATGCGCTGTATCGTATGTAGGTTTAAGGAGTATTTTTGGAAGAATTCGCAAGGGGAAAATGCTAACAGGAATTGCTTTTGGTTTGGCAGGTGTTTTGAGCCTCATGGTTTTTCGCTGGGTGGAACCGTGGGCCCAGAAGGCGGGTTTGATGGATATGCCCAATGATGAACGCAAGCTCCATCAGAAACCGATTCCCCTGATCGGAGGCGCCATGATATTTGCGGCCGCCATACCTGCATTTCTTGTGGCATGGGATGGAACAGGCTGGAATGGATTTTC
>RFMW01000188.1 GCA_009927485.1 Sphingobacteriia bacterium | reverse complement strand
GGAAATTACCCAACGAAAAATTAAGCCCCGGGGCCTGGTTGTCCACCCCGTCAATCAATTGCAACGAACGAACCGGCGAGGTTGAATTGAAACCGCGGGTGTTGATGATCACAAAACCCAACGAAGCCGTCGTCAAATCCACCCCCTTCATCGTGCCCAGGCCTTGGTAGAAAGAAGGCGAAGGCGTTTCCTTGACCGCGAGGATATCCATCGCCTCCACGGTCAGGGCCGATTCCTTCTGTTTCTCCGAAATGCGGGAATCCACAATCTCCACCCCCTGCAGGTCCAAGGCGCTTTCTTCGAGCTTGATCACCAAGGCCTTACCCCCGGCTACCCCGTTGACATTGACCGTGTTATACCCAATATACGAAACCACCAGCGGATACGATTGCCCAATCACCAGGTTGCCCTCGATGCTGAATTTTCCATCAAGGTTGGTGGTTGCGCCTTGGGTGGTTCCGCGGATGATCACCGAAGCCCCCACCAGGGATTGTCCATTGCGGGCATCCCGGACTTCGCCTCGAATCAGGGCCGAACCGCCCGTGGATTGTGCCGCAAGGGGGTTCAAGCAAGCCAGCGCAGTCACGATGGCCAAGCAGAATATCAAAACAAAACGGGAGGCCGAGGTTTTGAGTACAAGCATAAAGTAAGTTTGGTTTGTCAATATTAATTTAAAAATACCCACAAAGGGCTTTATTTTCGTCTGTGCGATCTCGTTTACTCCTGTTAGGAGCAACACTGGCCTGGTGCTGGCTGCTCTTCAAGCCTTGGGAGGGGCTTCCCCCGGTTCATTCCTTTTTTCATTGGTCCTCCTCACCCTTACGGATCACCGGCGCGGAAAAAGAGGATCTTGAAATCGAAGGCCCTTATGCCGATCTCCGTATAGGCATCGACAGCTTGGGGGTCCCGCATATCTTCGGGGAGAGTGCCGAGGCAGTCGCTTACGGTGTGGGGTGGATGCATGCCCGCGATCGCCTCTTTCAAATGGAATTGATGAGCCGTGTGGTCAAAGGGCGAATCAGCGAAGTCGTCGGCGCGGTCGCCTTGGAAAGTGATATGTTCTGGCGCAAGTTGGAATTTGAACGCAAAGCCCCGCTATGGTGGAACCAATATGCTGCAGATGAGCCTGCTATGGCTGCCGAAATCGCCGCCTATACCCGGGGTATCAACGATTATATTGCCGCGATGGGTCCTGGCGACAAGCCTTTGGAATTTCATTTGTTAGGCTTTGAGCCCAGCCCATGGAAGGAAGAAAATTTGTTTTATTTGCTACGGTACATGTCCCATATTTTGTCCTACAACGAAGACGATTTGAAGGCTACGGAAATGCAGTTTGTCCTGGGTGAAGAATGTTATAATTTCTGGTACCCAACCCGAATCCCGGACGAATTGCGGCATCCCATCTACCCTGAATTTGCGATGGACGAGACGCAATACCGCCGTTTAGTCACGGTCCCCGGCCTGGATGCGGAACAACGGGTCTCCGGCAGCTCCGGAGTGTACCAATACCGCAGCCCAGCCCCGCTGAGTCCGGTTTCCATGATGCGTTTTCCGCAGGCCAAGGTCAAAACCATGGACGATTTCGGGCTCGGAAGCAACAATTGGGCCGTGTCCGGTCGCCGAACCCGCAACGGCCGCCCCTATCTCTGCAACGATACCCACCTCATGCTCGCCTTTCCGTCGACCTGGTACGAAATTCACAAAGAAGTGGTTGCCAAAGACGGAAAAGCGGGCGCATGGAGCCGCGGTTTTGGGGTTGCTGGGTCCCCCTTTGTGATCACTGGCTTCAACCAGTATGTGGCTTGGGGCATGACCAACGCCACTTGGGATCTGACCGATTTCTATCTGTTGGAAAGGGATGGCAAAGGCCGCTACAAGCTTGACGGTCGTTGGGAGCCCTTGGATTCTTTTGAGGTCTCCATCGCTGTCAAAGGTCAGAAAGATGCGGTGCGTAAGCAATACTACCGCACCTATTTCGGTCCTGCCGATACAGCTTCCGGGAACCTCTTGGCTCTGCGTTGGATTGGTGAACAAGCGGGTAACGAAGGGGCCGCCTTTCATTACCTCGAAAGAGCTGCGAATATTGAACAGGCATTCAGCGCCTTGCATCATTTCCGACAGCCGCCTCAGAACATTGTGCTCGCGGATGCGGCGGGGAATATTGGCATGATGACCGCCGGCGCAGCCCTGGTTCACCCTGATCCTCAGCGGGGTATCCGTATCGGAAATCGTCGGGTGGCCCGCATTCCCTTCACCAACATGCACGATCTGTACCGCAGATTGAACCCCGCTACGGGCTATGTCGCCTCCGCCAACCAGGAGCAGGTGGATCATCCCCTTGCCGCACATATTTCCACCCGTTACGAGTCCAGAACCCGCGGACTCCGCATATCGAGCCTTATGGACAGCCATGCAGACGGAAGCATGGGCCCCGAGGAACTCCGTGCATTGCACATGGACGTGTACGATGGGGAATGGGAAATGCTCAAACCGTTGTTGCAACAAATTTCCGGATCTCATTGGGCTACCCTCAAGGATTGGGACGGGGTCTTGGATACGGTGAGGGTGGCCCCTACCTTGTACAATTCTTTTCGCCGAACCGCCATGGAAATGATCGGGGCGCATTTGGACAGCGGACTGCGTTGGCTCCCGGTGGAGACCTACGCCCTGCACCTGCTGGTGAATCGTGATTCGTTGCGCATGGCCCAGGGTTGGATACCCAAGATGACATTTGTGCGCCATGTCTGGGATTCCTCCTTGGCCCGTTTGAGCCGGAGTCTGGGCAAGGATCCCCAAGGCTGGTCCTACGGACGCTATCATCAAACCTGGGTGCAGCATTTGCTCAAATTGGACCCCTTGTCGATGGCTCCCTTTGCCAGCCCGGGGAATAACCGCACCCTCAACGTGGCCGGCAAATTACCCAGCAACCATTCCGCTAGCATGCGTACCTTGATTGGCCTGGGTCCCCAAGGCCCGGAAGCCAGGCTGATGCTCACCGGCGGCCAAAGCGGTCGCTTCAACAGCCCCCATTATCGGGATCAAATCGCGCATTGGCTCCACGGGGTGTACCATCCCGCCGTTCAACGCAAGGCCTTCCGCGAACAAGATTATCGCGGCAGCGGCCCCGGGCTACGCACGGTTCGTTTTCGAGCAATGCCAAGCGTTGCGAGTCCCCACAAGGCCTCAGAAAGTTCCAATTAAATTTATTTCACCTCTTTGATGTTCTATAGCCATGGCCTTTTCCCGTTCTAACCCTCCTTGGTACGCCGCCGGACTTGTTCTGCTGGTGTCTGCTCTCCTCACTCTGCCTATGTTGTGGGGATGGTTGGTGGCCTCTGCGTTGGTGGGGCTGATGCCGATACGCCACCCACGTTGGTGGAAATACGGCTTGCTCGCCTTGACTGCTTTGACGATCAGTATGTTATGGAATGGGATTTCCATGAACACCTTGGCCACGGTGGGCGCCATCACCCGCCTGAGCGGCCCTGGCTATATGGCGGCTGTCTGGGTGGTGGATGCCCTGACCATGCTGCTCGTGGCCACCACGGTGCAGTGGTGGGTGGGTCGCTGGTTATTGGCCAAACAGTACGGCTTCAAAAAGCGCGACTAAGCGCGATCCTTGGAACGGTACGATCTTCTGATCGCAGGCGGAGGCGCTGCGGGGTTAAGCCTTGCTTACCGCTTGGCCGCATCCCAATGGTCGGGACTGCGCATTGCCGTGATCGAAGCCGAGGTCAAGGAAGGGAATGACCGAACCTGGTGTTTCTGGGAACAAGGGGAGGGACCCTTCGAAGGCTTGTTGGCCCATCGCTGGGATCGCATGGACTTCTATGGTTATCACGGCAAGCAGGTGTCTTTGGACCTGCAACCCTATGCTTATAAGATGCTGCGGTCCGGGGATTTCTATGCCCATTGCCACAAGGCCCTGGACCTTGCCCCCCATATCCATCGAATTCAAGACCGGGTCCGGGGATACGAGAAGGGTACAGGCTCCGAGGGGACTGAAATTTTGGTGCATATGCAACAAAAAACCGTTCAGGCCCCTTTGGTCTTTGCATCCACCCCGTTGGAAGGGGCCTTGGACGAAGCGCGCCACGGATTATGGCTTAACCAACATTTCAAAGGCTATTACCTGGCCAGCGAGGAACCGCTATTCGAAGGACTCACCGCAAGGCTGATGGATTTCCGGGTGGAGCAGGTGGACGGGTACCCCTGCTTTGTCTACGTTTTGCCAACGGATGCCCACCATGCCCTGGTGGAATACACGGTTTTTTCGCCGGATGCCTGGACCAACGCGGCTTACGATGCGCCCTTGCACCGTTACATGGAGGAAAACCTGGGCCTACGGGACCATTTTCAGGTCCTTCACACCGAATACGGGCAGATCCCGATGACGGATTATGATTTTGTAGGGGCCTGGCGTCGCCGCTACCCGGACCTGCCCGGGTTGGTCCCTATCGGCACGATGGGAGGTCTGGGGCGGCCCTCCACCGGCTATACCTTCACCAACATTCAACGGCATTGCGAGCTTATCCTGCAGGAACTAACCAAAACAAGGAAAGCTGACTTTGGCGCAAGGATGCCCTCTAGATTTAAGCACTATGATCGCACCTTGCTGAGGGTTCTGGTGGAGAGAAAATACCCCGGTCATGCCCTGTTTGAGCGGCTCTTTGACCGTAACCCCACCGCTCTTTTGCTCGCCTTTCTGGACGGTCAAAGCCGATTTGGCCAAGAGATCACCATCATGAACCGCAGTCCAAGGCCCGTCATGATGTCCGCCATGATCCGCAATATGCTGGGTAATGCAAGTGTGCCCAAGGGTTAAAGCCCAAGGGCTAGCGTACTTTTGCGCTACAACCTGAACCTTATGAACCAAGGGATAGACTCAACCAGAATTGCAGCCTACGGTCGGCAAACCGCCTCAATCTTGCTATGGATTTTCTTGTTCCTCCAATGGAGCTTGGTCCAAGCCCAAAGCCCGAACAACAGTGCCACCGCAGCCCAGGTGCGCAGAATGTTAAGCGAGCAACAGATTGACGAGAATGTTCTGCGAAATAAGCTCAAATCCAAAGGCATTGACATCGATCAGATGTCTCCCCAAGAAATTATGCTCCAACAGAACATCATCGAAGAAACCGTTCGAGAAATTCAACAAGAGCAATCCCTCCAAAAATCAACCCTCAGCAAATCCGATTCTTTGGCCAAGGCCCTCGACCCTTTTCAGAGGAAGGAAATCCGCTCCGCCCTCAGCGATTCCTCAAGTGCCCAAGATCCCATGGCCAAGGACTCCCTCAGACTCCAAGACAGCCTCCCGCCATCGCCTGTTTACGGGCATGATTTTTTCAGAAACAAATCATTGGGGGATTTTCAAAGCGCCCAAGCCCTCACCGCACCGGAATCGTATGTGTTGGGCCCTGGTGACAAAATCAATGTTCTAATTTTTGGGAGATCACAAGCCGACTTGAATTACGAAATCAATCCGTCGGGGTTTATACAACCTAATCAGATGCCCAAAATTTTCCTGACCGGCCTAAGCCTCAAGCAAGCCAGGGAAATGCTGGAAAACAAGTTTGCATCCTATTATGTGTTTGGGAATGGTCAGTTTACGGTGACCCTCCAAGCATCCCGTTCGGTAACAGTCAATGTCTTTGGTGAAGTGCAGCGAGCAGGATCTTACCGATTATCGGGATTCCATAGCGCGTGGGCTGCCTTGATCGCCGCCGGTGGACCAACCACCATGGGCTCGGTAAGGAATATCCAAGTGGTACGCGGCAACACCCGTAAGACCTTGGATGTGTACGCCTTCTTGCGCAATCCGTCAGAGACTTTCGACTTTGCATTGCAGAACAATGATATTGTCTATGTGCCGGTAGCCGACAAACAAGTGGTGGTTACAGGTGCGGTTCGCCGCCCTATGGTTTATGAGTTAATCAAAACCGATGGGGTCAAGGAATTAGTCGAAATGGCAGGCGGTCTGAGTGCCGAAGCGTCCAAAGATTGGGCCCAGGTCATCCGCAAGGATCTGCGAGAAATGCGAGTTTTGGATATTAATCTAAGTGATGTTTTGAATAATGATCAAAAAATTATCTTGCAGGATGGCGATAGTATTCAATTCAAGGCTATTGCCTCTGACTTGAGAAATTATGTCAAGGCTCAGGGCGCTTTTTATCATAACGGATCTTATGACTTGCAAGCCACCCCCACGGTTCAAAAGTTATTAGCCAAAGCAGTCCTTCATCCTCAGGCTAAGGACGATATCGCCTTTATTTTGAGGCGTAACAACGATCGCACCCAACAAGTCCTGGTCGCGGATCTGAAGGCTATCGCCAAAGGCCTTCAGGAGGATTTGCCCTTGAAATCCGAAGACGAAGTATGGGTTTATGAACAGGCTCGTTATGCCTCTGAATTTGGTATCGAAATCACTGGAGAAGTTCGTGAGCCCTTCCGTCGCCTTTTTCCATACCAAGAGGGATTAGGATTGGCTCAGGCCTTGGAATTGGCCGGAGGCCTCAAACCTGAAGCAGCCGCCAAGGGGTATGTATTGAGAACCAATCCCTTGACCCCCAAACGAACAGCCTATTTCGAAGTACAATTGAGGCCTGTGCCGGCTGTTTTCCGAATGGAGGCGGGGGATCAATTGGTGGTTTTGAACAAGGACACTTTTGTTTCGGACCGCACCGTACGCATTATGGGCGATGTGCCGAATGCAGGGATTTATCGCTTTGATCCAAGTCTTCGTATCAAGGATATGATCACCCTGGCCGGAGGTTTCAATGAGTCAGCCAACCGTGGCGAGATCGAAATTTTCCGAGTAGATTTTCCCGAAGGTCAGCCCACCGTAAGAACCACCTTCAAAGTCAAATTGGATACTGCGTGGAGGGCCATGGATCCCGAATTCGCCCTGCAACCCTATGATGTGGTGGTGGTGCGCAAAATACCACAATATTATTTACAAGAAATGGTAAGCCTCTCCGGGGAGGTTAACAAAGAAGGTCCGTACAACTTGAATCGCAGAAATGTGCACTTTTCGGAATTACTGCGCATGGGAGGCGGAATTACCCCGTTTGGTGATTTGAACAATGCCATCATTGATCGCCAAAGCCCCATCAAAGGAAAAGTTTTCTTCGATGGACGCTTAGCCATTAAGCATGCAGGTCAAATCAAGTACGACCCAATTTTGCGTCCCGGGGATCAGGTAACGGTGCCCAGGCGTCTGAACATGGTGATTATCAAAACCCGTAACACCAATTTTTCGTCGGCAGGTACTCAGGACTCTATTATTGTTACCTTCCAGGGAAAACTCGATGCCAAAGAATATATTAATCGTTACGGAGGTGGAGTTCGAGAGGTGGACACTACCGATGTTTATTACAAAGTCAAGCGGCAGAACGGCTTCGAAGAGGTTAGTCGCAAAGCCAGGTTTGGAATGCGGCACCCATCAGTGCGCCCCGGTGACGAAATTTCGGTGATCTTGGTTCCCCAGAGGCCCAAATCCAAATCGGATGACAAGAAAGTGGATTGGGACAAATTATCCGCCAAAATGATCACCCTTCTCACGACACTTGCCTTGCTCAGAGCTTATTTCTAATCCTTGGTATTATGAACGACTCACCCTTTCGAAACCCTAATCAACCGCGCAGGGCCTGGGCCGCCGGGGATTTGGTGCAAGGTTGGCGGAGGTTCCGCGCTTGGTTTAGTCGGAATTCC